>NZ_JBEZWU010000006.1:0-387422 GCF_040637655.1 Streptomyces sp. NPDC028722 | reverse complement strand
GACCAGATTCGCAACCGGCTCCGCCGCGGCAGCCGCGGCGGGCGGCCGCCGGCCTTCGACAGACAGCTCTACAAGCGGCGCAACGTGGTGGAACGGTGCTTCAACCGCTTGAAGCAGTGGCGCGGCATCGCGACCCGATACGACAAGACCGCCGAGTCCTACCAAGCAGCCGTCACACTCGCCTCGCTCCTGATGTGGGCGTGACAATTGAAGACACCGCCTAGCGCTCGTCGGCATCCAGGCGGCCGGGCAGACGGCCTCCGCCGCCACGAAGGACGCGTCCTCGGTCGTCACCTGCACCACGGCGAACACCGCGCTGACCGTCACCGAGGTGTCCCGCCCGATCAATCACCTGCTGCTCAAGGCCACCAACACCGGCACCAAGCCCTGCTACGCCTACAGCGCCCCCTACCTGAGGGCCGGCGCCGACGCCCAGGCCCCGCTGCCGTGGGTCCGGGAGTCGACCCCGCAGGCCGTCCTGACGCTCGAGCCCGGTCAGTCGGCGTACGCCGGCATCGCGACGTACACCCCCGACGGTGAGGGGGGCGCCACCGAGACGACCCTGGGCGTGTTCTTCGTCGACAAGAAGGCCGGCGCGGCCGGCAAGGAGAAGACCCTGAAGCTGCCGAACGGCGGTGTCTTCTTCAACAGTGCCGCCGCCGTCACCTACTGGCAGGACAACCCGGCGGACGCACTCGTCTGGTAACCGTCACCGCGTCCCCTGGCACAGCCGCCGTCCGGCCGCACCGGCACCCTCCTTCACGGGGGCCCGGTGCCGCCGCGCGGCGGCACCGCGTGCGCCACCGCGTGGGGCCGCGCCTGGACGTCCCGTTCCTCACGCCCCCGTCTGCGTCTCCGCCTCCATGGCACGCGTCACCGCCTCCCTCATTCCGCGCCATCCCCGGGGCCGCTGCGGTGCCAGGCGCGCGACCACGCGGCCCAGCCACTCGGGGTCGCCCAGGAGGTGAGCCTGCCCGGCGTCGATGGCCCGCGTCGTCAGCGTCTGGAGGAAGACGAGGTGGGAACCGGGATAGGGGCGGGGGTGCCGGTCGAAGCGGGCGATCCGGTTCTCGTACGGGTGGCGCAGCGTCATGTGCAGGTAACCGCTGCCGCGTCCCCGCCAGGGGCCGGGCAGGCCACCGAGGATGCCTCCGAAGCCGTTCGACCCCCGGGCCGGGAATTCGCCGCCCATGGTGAGGTTCATGCCCAGCATGATCCGGGCCCACGGGATCAGCTCCCCTTCGGAGTCGGGCTCGTGCTGGTACAGGCCGTCCGTGCGGAACTCCAGCCAGTGGGCCTTGCCGGTGTCCCCCACCACCCAGCGGCCGTCACACAGTTCCAGCGGGCCCAGGGTCGTACTCGTATCCCCCATCGGCTCATTGGATCACGTGCCCCGGGGCCCCGGGGCACGTCTCCGTGACCTCGGGAGCCGTGGTGGACGCCGGCGCGGCGAGCGGACGGTCAGCCCGCGCAGGGCGGTCCCTGGGCCTCGCTCGACTGGTGCTGGTCGTAGGCGCCGCAGGCGAGGACCGCCTTCGGCTTGTCGCCCGTCTGGCGCAGCAGGACCAGGGTCTTGTCCCTGGGCGGGGCGTTGGCGCCGTCGTAGGACACGTAACCGGTGGCCCCGTTGAAGGCGATGCCGGCTTGGAGCACCAGCAGCACGGACTTGCGTTCGATGTCCGGGTCGGCCAGTCCGGCCTGGCGGACCGCCTCGGAGAGGACGTGGAAGGCGTCGTAGGAGACCGCGGAGTGGCCGTCCTGCCGCCAGGGGTCCGTGCCCGGGGCGGTGGCCTTCACATAGGCGTCGTAGTCGGCGACGAACTGCCGGGTCCTGTCGCCGGCGCCCGGGTCGTCGGTCGGCAGCCGGTGCGCGGAGTAGTACAGGCGCAGCCAGTCCTTGTCGGCGAAAGCGCCGGTCTGCGCCACGTTGGTCAGCTCGTTGCCGCCGAGGACCGTCACGTCGCGTGAGGTGCACGTCCCGGCGGTGTCCATGGAGTTGATGAGGGCGGTGAAGTCCTTGGCCCGCGCCGACCAGTACACCACCGAGTCCGGGCGGTTCCCCAGCGCGTCGCACAGCGCCCGGGCCAGCGGGTCGGCGCCGTGCTCGCTGACCGCGCCGCTCAGCGGAGCGGCGCCGAAGACGCCCTCCTGGTTGAAGTCGAAAACCTGGTGGGTGCCGTGGAAGTCGCCGACGAACCGGCGGGCGAGGCTGTCGCTGTAGAGGTCCGCGGAGCTCTCGATCACGATCGCGTTCCCGGCCGGGGTGCAGCGGTCCTCGTGACCGGGCTGGGCCACGATGTTCTCGGTGGCCGCGAAGTCCGCCTCGATCCTGGCCTCGCGCGAGTTGAACGGCGTGGACGGCCAGTAGGTCAGCGCGGCGGGACCGGTGAGCATCTCGTCGGCGGTCGCCGTGGTGCCGATGGTGGGGATGCGCGCGTCGCCCAGCACCCGGAGGGCGGCCTGGGTCTCGCGGCGGCTCTGCGCGAAGCCCAGTACCCCGACGACCCGGTCGGGCGCCGGGACGCTGCCCTCGTCCGCCACCTGCGCGGCGAGCTTCCGCGCCGCGCTCTCGGCGTCTCGGAAGGCGACTCCGGCCCCGCGTACGTCGACGCGCAGGGGTATCAGGGAGTTGTCGGCGGCGGCCTCGCGGTTCAGTTTCTCCTGCCATATCGCGATGCCGCGCAGCTCCGGGATCGTCCCGTCGAAGCGGGTCTGGTCGTCGGTCGTCGGCGGGTCGGACACGAAGGCGACGACCGTCCGCACGGTGCGGCCCTGGGCGGCGTACTGCTCGACGCGGGCGTTCTGGCGGTCGATGGTCCGCACGGCCGCCTTGTACCAGGCGGTGGCGTGCACCGGTACCGGTTCGGTGGGGGCGGACTCCGCCACGGAGCCGGTGCCGCCGAGGCAGTCGCGGGGCGGGGGGAAGACGACCGGCCGGAGCAGCAGTCCCCCCGCGAGCAGGGCGAGTACGGTCACCCCGCCCATGACCGCGGTCGGGACGTACCGGCTGAACCTGAACGTGCGCGGCCCGACGGGCAGGACGGGTACGCCGCGCGCGGTCAGGTCGGCTTCGCAGACGGTGACCAGGACCGGGGGTTCGCCTTCGGCGGCGTCGGCGGCGAGCCGGACACTCGCCTCCGGCCACGTGCTCTCCGCCGGATCGCCCAGTTCCCGCAGCAGGGCCTCCGAGGGGACGCCCACGGCGACGACGAGCGGGCCCGGCGGTCCGGCGGTGGCCTGGGCCCGGCGCAGCGAACGCAGGAAGCGCTCGGCGGCGCGGGCACCCGGCTCTCCCGGCGGGGGCAGTTCCAGGAAGAGGACCGGGCGGCTGGTCCTGCGGCGCCGGCCGGGCAGGATGCGGCCGATCGCGGGCCGGCGCAGGTCCTCCAGCAGGGCGCGCAGGACGAGCCAGTCGAACTCCTGGAGCGCCTCCTCCTGGGACGCGCCGTCCGTGAGCTGGACGGAGCGCTCGGCGGCCAGGTGGTCCATCACCCGGAAGAGGTTGTTGCTGCCCTGGGCCACAGGTTCCGCGCCGAGCCAGCCGCGCATCACCGTGCGGGAGGTGCGGTGGGCCCAGATCCGTCGTGGGAGCAACTGGACGAACGACAGCCAGCTGAGACCCGCCAGGAAACCGGCGATCCCGTCGAGGGCCGGGCCCTCCATCCTGGTGAAGGCCAGCGCACCGCCGCGCTGGGCCCGCTGCTCACCGGCGTAGGTCCGCAGTTCCGCTTCCTGGTTCGCGTTCGTCACCCACTCCTCCGGGTGCCTCCTGATGTACTCCACCAGGTCGCACATGACGCGGAAGTGCGGGAAGCGGTCGGGAGTCATGTGCTGCGGGGCACTGCGGTACAGCTGCGTGCCGGCGCCGGCGGAGAGCAGCCGGGCGTCGGCTCCGTCACCGGTCCCCGTCGGCAGGTGGGCGAACGGCACCCGCTGCCGCAGCGCTCCGGCCAGGGCGGCGACGACACGGTCCACACCGGTGCGGTACGACTCGCGCGGTACACGCAGGAGGAACAGCGGCGGACTGGTCGCCAGCTTCGCCCGGTTCTCGTACGTGGGGGCCACGGTCACCCGGAACTCCCGGACGAACGCGGTGGCCTGGTCGTTGGGGAATCTGGGACTGTCGAGCGGTGCGGTCATGCGGAACTTCCCCCGTGTTCGACCTGCACGACGTGCGCCGGGAATCGGCACCGGCTCCTGGCCGACTCCGGTGCCCACGCGTTCGGTCGGGGGACAGAAGGTGAGAGGAGGCGGCCGAGGAGCCGAAGTTGGAGGATACCGCCGGTGTGGCAGGCGTCACAACGGGTGGTCGGGAGCGTCCCGGCGGACCGCCCATGCGCCCTCTGCTCCCTCCACATGCGCCCCCTCCGTCCCGGGTTGCCCTACGGCGGTGGCGCACGTTTCGACGGGTCGGCCGTCCCGGTCACGCGGTGTACAGGGCGACTGCGAACTGCGTGAGCGCCGCGACGAGCATGCCGAAACGGCGTCGGCGCCGGATCACACCCGGCGGCCGTCGGCGTGGGGGCGGCCGCAGGGGGAGGAGACCGGTGTCGGACGGTGCGCCCCGGCCGGGCCTGCGCCGCGGGCGGCCCTCGTCCCCCGCCGGCGTCCGTACGGACGTCAGCGGCCCGGCCCCGTGTCGCGCAGTTCGTCCGCCGCGGCCTGGTAGGCCTGGGTGGCGCGGGTGAAGTAGTCGAAGAGGACGGTCAGTTGCTCGGACGTGTAGCCGGCGAGGATCTCACCGATCTTCCGTCGCGCGGGCGCCATGGCGAGGTCCAGGCCGGCCGGTTCGCCCAGCGGTCGCACGACGACCTTGCGCCGGTCTCCGGGGTCGGCCTCGCGGCGGGCGTAGCCGGCCTGCTCCAGCCTGTCGATCAGCCGGGTGGTCGGCCCGGTCGTCAGACCGGTGCGTCCGGCCAGCTCGCCCGGGGACATCGGGCCGGACAGCTGGAGGATGTTCAGCGCGTACAGGTCGGTGGCGCCCAGTTCGCAGGCACGGGCGCTCGCGTGGCCGTGGAGCATGACCGCGCTCAGGTAGTGCCGGTAGACCTGGCTCGCGTCGGGGCGCATGGGCGGCGGCGTTGACATGGTTCTCCCTTCCCCGTAATCTCTTCCTTGACGCAGATAACTCTTCAAAGCACTTACTTCTCTGGTGAAGCTATCACGGAGAGGGTGAGGAGCGTCGCCGGCGTTCCCCGTGGATCCCGTCGTGGGGTCCGTCCAGCGAACCGGAGGCACAGAGATGAGCACCCACACCCCTGCCGGCCCCGCCCGTGAGAGCGACGTGGCCGCGATCCGTGACCTCCTGGAAGAGAGCCGCGCGGCGTGGAACCGCGGTGACGGGACCGCGTACGGCCGGTGCTTCACCCGGGACGCGACCGACGTGACGTACACCGGCACCGTCTACCGCGGCGGTGCGGAGATCGGCCGCGCCCACCAGGCGCTCTTCGCCGGATTCCTCAAGGGCACGCAGCTGGCCCTCGACATCACCGACCTCCGGTTCCACGGCCCCGACACCGCTGTCGTCGTCACCCGCGGCGATGTCGGCAAGGGCCGGCCCGGACGGCTGGGGAAACTCGCCACCTACACGGTCGTGCGCGAGCGCGGCACCGAGGGCGGGGGCGAGTGGCTGATCGCCGCCGTCCAGAAGACCCGGCACAAGCGCCTGACGGAGGCCGTGTCGTTCCGGCTCCAGCCCGCCACCCGGCCCGCCACCCGGTGAGGGTGCTCCCGCCGTGCCGCCGGTCTGGGCCGTAGAGGCGTAGGCACCCTCAGGCCCGGCGCAAGCCCGCCAGTACGGCCCGCTCGACGGGGGACGGCTCCGGGCCGTCGAGGTCGAGCACGCCCGTCGGCTCCAGCGGAGGCTGCGCGAGGAACCGCGGTGTGTGCCCGCCGTGCCGCTGGGCGGCGTGGACCAGGAACGGGTGGCACAGGAACACGTCGCCGGCCTTCCCCGTGGCGGCCACCTCGCGGCAGCCCGCGGTGGCCGGGACGGCCTCCGCGCACAGCGGGAACCACGCCCGGCCCTCCTCGCCCGCGGCGGCGAGCAGCGGCGGCAGGTCCAGGTGCGAGCCGGACCTGATGCGGGTGGGCGCGTCGTCCGGGCCGACGTCGGAGAAGAGGAACAGCATCAGCAGGGCCCGTCCACGGGAACGCAGGCTCACCCGGTACTCCCCCGACTCCGCGGTCCAGCCCGCGTCGAGGTGCCAACCGTCGTCACCGGGGTCCTTCTCGCTCGGGAAGCGCAGCGGGAAGGTGCCCAGCCCGAGCGGAGCGCGCCAGCGCCCCGCTCCCACCAACCGGTCGTAGACCTCGTGCAGCGCCGGGGCGTTGGCCGCCTCGCGGAACGGCGGAGTGGCCATGGCGCCGATCCGTACGACCGGCTCGGTCCAGCCGGCCGGATCGTCGGGGGAGCAGCCGCTCGCCGCCCACAGGTGCGCGCGGCACTCCTCCACCGTGGCCCCGGGGACGGCTCCCGGGACGCGGACGAAACCGTCCGCGACGAAGGACTCGATCTCTGCGTCGGACAACATCGGCGTCCCCACGGGCCGGGCCGGCTGGCTACCCGGGCAGCTTCGTCGAGCGGCGGCGCGACGGCAACCGCGTTTCCACGGGCCGCGCGGCCGGCCGGAACACGCGACGGCGACCGGCCGCACAGCGCCCGTACGAGCGCGTCCGTTCGCTGTGCCGCGCGGCCGGCGGGAACGCGGCCCGCCTCCCCCGCAGCCGCCCGCGAGCGCTTCACGCCTGAGCCCTTCCGATACCGCGTGATTCCCGTGACCAGCAGGTTCTCCCACTGTCTCGGGCCGTGTCAGCGATCTCGTCCGACCTGATCCGGACCTGGCCCGAAGAGTCCGGAGCACCTCGCCGGGAGACGGCGGGCGGCTCCCGGACGGCATCCGCGTCCCTCGTCGGTGTGGCCCCCGGCGTGCCGCGAGCGGGGTCGGGGCATCCGGAGGGAGGGAGGTGGACGTGGTGGGAGACGAGGGCTTGGGGCTGGGAGAAGTACTGCGGGCCGCGGAGGAGGCCACGCCGACGGAGTCGGTCGACGTCGTCGCCCGGAACCTGGAGAAGCGGTTCGGCGTGCGGACGGTGTCGTTCTGGCTCGTCGACCTGATAGGGCGGGAGGCCGTGCGGCTGCCGCGCGCCGGCGAGTCCCTGCGCGACGGCACACAGCGGGCCGGCCTGCGGGGCAGCGTGTACGACCAGGTCCTGCGCAGTCAGCGCCTCCATCACGAGTACGACGCGGACGAAGGGTTCCGGGTCATCGCGCCGGTGACGAACCGGGGCGACTGCATCGGGGTGCTGGAGCTGTGGGTCCCCCGTCTGGACGACGAGGTACGGGACGAGATCGAGAAGGCCGCGCACGCGCTGGCGTACATCGTGGTCACCGACCGGCGCTTCACCGACCTGTACCACTGGGGAAGACGCACCACCAGCATCAGCCTGGCCGCGGAGATCCAGCACCAGCTGCTGCCCTCGGCCTCCTGCTGCGAGGCCCCGCAGTTCACCCTCGCCGGCGGCCTGCTCCCGGCGGACGAGGTCGGCGGCGACACGTACGACTACACCCTCGACGCCGACGCGCTGCACCTGTCGATCACCGACGCCATGGGGCACGACACCGCGTCCGCCCTGCTGGCCACCCTCACCGTCAACGCCCTGCGCGGCGCCCGGCGCGCCGGGCTCGGCCTCACCGAGCAGGCCCACGCGGCCCATCAGGCGATCCGGACGCACGGCCACGGCATGACCACCGGGCAACTGCTGCACATCGAGCTGGAGAGCGGGCGCTGCCGGCTGGTCAACGCCGGGCACCCCTGGCCCCTGCGGGTGCGCGACGGGCTGGTGGAGGAGGTCCCCCTGCGGATCAACCTGCCGTTCGGGGTGCCGCTCCCCGTCCGTTACGAAGCACAGGACATCGACCTGCGCCCCGGTGACCGCCTGCTGCTGCTCACCGACGGCATGTGCGAGCGCGAGGCCGCCACCCTCGACATGGCGGCCCTGCTGCGGGACACCCTCGGCGAGCATCCCCGCGAGGTCGTGCGCGCGCTGGCCGACTCGGTGCACGACGTGTGCGGGGGCGTCCTGGCCGACGACGCCACCATCATGGTCCTGGACTGGCACGGCGCCCAGCTCGGGGAGCGGCACGCGGCCGACGTCGGGTTCTCCTAGGACCTGCACGCGCGGGTCCCGGTCGGGTCCGGGGCCGCCGGAGCCCCGCGGCGGGCCTCGCGCGCGTTCGCGGAACCCGGGTTCTCCGAGCGGGGGCCCGGAGAACCCGGTCGGGGCTGCTTTCCCAACCCCTGGACGGCGAGTAACCAGGCTCCGGCCGACGCAACCGGCCGAACGCCCGCGGGCCGGGCGGCGACGGGAGTCACCGGCCACGCCGGCACCCCCGTACGGACCGGTCGCCACGCCGGACGTGCGATGGGTCACTCCCCTGGCGCAGCCCCGATCGACGCCCGATCGGGGCGGTTTCGGATCACGCGCGTCACGGAGGCCGGAAATCTGTCGGGGCAGCGCCACATATCCGAGCGCGTCGACGTTAGGGTTGTGTCCACCGGGGCGCCAGACGGACCCGTGCCCCCGAAACGAAGGTGCCATGCCCGCCGAGAACTCACCCGCCGGCAACCTCGACGACGACGACTACCCCGCCTACACGATGGGCCGCGCCGCCGACATCCTCGGCACCACGCCCGCCTTCCTGCGCGCCATCGGCGAGGCCAAACTGATCACCCCGCTGCGTTCGGAGGGCGGCCACCGCCGCTACTCCCGGTACCAGCTGCGCATCGCCGCCCGCGCCCGCGAGCTGGTCGACCAGGGCACGCCCGTCGAGGCCGCGTGCCGCATCATCATCCTGGAGGACCAGCTGGAGGAGGCCCTGCGGCTGAACGAGACGATGCGCCACGGGCTGGGCGGCGGCGCAGGGGCCGGTGGCGGTCACTGAGCGTCACATCCCCGCCCCGGGCGAATATCTGTCGTCGCCATTGCAGGATTACCCCCGGGATGCCGGAAGTTTCTCCGGTCCCGTGGGGTGAGAATTGCCCGCCGACGGGACCCGAATGCAGGAAAGCCTGGGATGCCAGGGGCTGCCTGTGTTACCGTGATAACAGTTGCAGTTTTGATTGCCGGAGATCGCCTGTGAAACTTTCCAGGCATTTCCGGGTCCCCTTGAGGGGTGATCATCGCGGCGACTCGGGTTCTGCACAGTGTGGATCCCGGCACTGCCCCTAGGGAGATTCAATATGGCATCTGGCACCGTGAAGTGGTTCAACGCGGAAAAGGGCTTCGGCTTCATCGAGCAGGACGGCGGCGGCGCCGACGTGTTCGCGCACTACTCGAACATCGCCACCTCCGGCTTCCGCGAGCTTCAGGAGGGCCAGAAGGTGACCTTCGACGTGACGCAGGGCCAGAAGGGCCCGCAGGCCGAGAACATCGTTCCCGCCTGACGCTGACGATTTGCATGTGGTGGGGCCCGCGCTCTTGGGCGCGGGCCCCAGCCCGTTTTCCCCACTTTTTCCTGCCCTCGCCTTTTTGGCTTCCTTTCGGCTTGTTCTTGCGAATTCCGTCGCGGTTCCGCACCGCCGAAACGAATTCCTCGATACGTGCCGCACGCATCGAGGAGGGTTCCGCGTGAGCCGCACCCAACAGACCCGTCGTACCGGCAACGATCCCGCCCGGTTCCGTTCGCGCAGGACGAGCCCGCAGGGGTCCAGCCCCCAGCCGCGTCGGGCGCCGCAGGGAGAGTTCGCGCTCCCCGTCAGTCTCACCGAGCCGCTGCCGGCCGTGGAGACGTTCGCCGATCTCGACCTGCCCGCGCCGCTCCACGCCGCGCTGCTCGCCGAGGGCGTCACCGCGCCCTTCCCGATCCAGGCCGCGACCCTGCCGAACTCACTGGCCGGCCGCGACGTCCTGGGCCGCGGACGCACCGGTTCCGGCAAGACGCTCGCCTTCGGCCTGCCCCTGCTGGCCCGCCTGCACGGCCAGCGGGCCGAGCCCAGGCAGCCGCTCGGCCTCATCCTCGTACCCACCCGGGAACTGGCCCAGCAGGTCACGGACGCACTCACCCCCTACGCGCGGGCGCTGCGCCTGCGGCCGGCCACCGTCGTCGGCGGCATGTCGATCGGCCGGCAGGCCGCCGCGCTGCGCGCCGGCGCCGAGGTCGTCGTCGCGACCCCCGGGCGGCTCAAGGACCTCGTCGACCGGGGTGACTGCCGTCTGGACCGCGTGGGCGTGACCGTCCTGGACGAGGCCGACCAGATGACCGACATGGGCTTCATGCCCCAGGTCACCGGCCTGCTCGACCAGGTACGCCCCGACGGCCAGCGGCTGCTGTTCTCGGCCACGCTGGACCGCAACATCGACAAGCTGGTCCGCCGTTACCTGCACGACCCGGTGGTGCACTCCGTCGACCCGTCGGCGGGCACGGTCACCACCATGGAGCACCACCTGCTCCACGTGCACGACGACGACAAGCACAGCACCGCCACCGAGATCGCCGCCCGCGACGGCCGCGTGATCATGTTCCTGGACACCAAGCACGCGGCGGAACGCCTCGCCCGGCACCTGCTGTCGGTCGGCGTCCGGGCCTCGGCCCTGCACGGCGGCAAGTCCCAGCCCCAGCGGACCCGCACGCTCGACCAGTTCAGGGACGGGCACGTCACGGTCCTGGTCGCCACCAACGTCGCCGCCCGCGGCATCCACGTCGACAACGTCGACCTCGTCGTGAACTTCGACCCGCCCGGCGACCACAAGGACTACCTGCACCGCGGCGGCCGTACCGCCCGGGCCGGCGAGTCCGGCACCGTGGTCACGCTCGTCCTGCCGCACCAGCGGCGCACGGTGAACCGCCTCATGGCCGACGCCGGCATCACCGCCCAGGCCACCCAGGTCCGCCCCGGCGAGCCCGAGCTGAGCCGCATCACCGGCGCCCGGACCCCCTCCGGCGTGCCCGTCGTCCTCGCCACGCCGGCGGCCGAACGCCCCGAGCGCGCGGGTTCCGCCGGACGTCCCCGCGGCGGGCGGGCGAGGCGCGCACGGCGTCCCGGCTCCGGCCGGACCCGTTGACCGTCCGCACCCCGGGCGGGGTCCGCGGCGCTGCGGCAGAGAAGCCCTTGAACCCGTCCGAGGTGACACCCCTGTCCCCGGCCGCCGCACCCCGCCCGGTGACGGTGGCCGGCGGCACCGGGCTGACCGCCCGTGATGCCATGGGCGCCCCCGGCCTCCAGGTCGACGACCACATGAGCGTCGACGTGGCCCTGTCCGTGCTCATCGGCGCCCGCGCCACCCACCTGCTCCTCCAGGACGGCGACGGCCGCTGCTCCGGGCTGGTCACCAGGGCCCAGCTCACCGCCCAACGGGCCGCCTCCTCCTACGGCGACCGGGCCCGGCTGCGGGACATACCGCTGGACCGCGGTCCGTTCACCGCGTCCGTCTCGGCCCTGGGCGACGCGGAGTCCGCCATGCGGATCCGCACACTCGACGTCTCCCCCGTGGTCGACGAGCAGGGCTACGCCCTGGGCGTCCTCACCGTCATCCCCTGACCGCTCTCCCCGTGGAGGCAGCATGCGCTGTGTCATCGCCCGTTTCCCCTTCGACCTGACCAAGAGTGAGGTCGAGCAGTCGATGGAGGGCATCCGGCCCGAACCCGCCGTCGGCAGCTGCGTGACCATCGACCGCCGGGTCTACCCGGTCAAGCAGGTCGGACAGGTCATCACCCGGCAGGACCGCCGTGACTTCACCGCCGCCGAGGTGAGCAGGGCACTGACCCGGCTCGGCTTCACCTGCCACGAGGCGGCGCCCGCCGCCCCCCAGAACCAGGCCGACCCCTCGACCCTCCCCTGGGCCGACCACT
Source organism: Streptomyces sp. NPDC028722 (assembly GCF_040637655.1). Classification (NCBI taxonomy): domain Bacteria; kingdom Bacillati; phylum Actinomycetota; class Actinomycetes; order Kitasatosporales; family Streptomycetaceae; genus Streptomyces; species Streptomyces sp. NPDC028722. Next base: position 375,571 of record NZ_JBEZWU010000006.1, on the reverse strand, counting down.
CGCTGGGCTAGGCCGTCGCGGTCGCCGCCGCCCGCTCTCGCTCCGTGCCACGGGCGGACGTACGCTGGACGGCACCGGAACCAAGTCGCGCGGCGACCGCGGCGGTGCCGTTCCCGGCGTACGACGGAAAACGGGCGGCCGGGAGCCGTCCGGGACGGGATCGCACGTATGGACACGAACGGTTGGCCCGCCGCGGACGGATTCCCGGGCGGGGCGCACACGTACCGGATGCCCCTCCCCCGGCTGACCCTCACCCCCGACGCCGGCCACGGCCCGCTGCACGGCGCCTGGTGGCCCCGCTGTGACGCGCTCGAACTCGAACTGCCCGCGCTGCTCGGCGCGTTGGGCCCGGGACTGGGCCCGGTCGTCGGCGTCACCGTGGACACCGCCGCCTGGCCCGACGTGCCGCGTACGGTGCCGGCGCCCGGCTATGTCATCGAGGTGTTCCTCTCCGCCGTCGACACCGAGGCGCACACCATCACGCTGGACTGCGGCCCCCTGGGGCGCCGCGACCTGCTGGTCGTCCCGCCCGGTGAACCCGCGGGCGCGGCGAGCTGGCTGCTGACCACCGCCGCCGACCCGGGCAACGCCCTGTCGGCCCCGCACATGCTGGCGCTCGCCCAGGCCAACTGGGAGCGCTGAGCGACGGTCCGGGCGCCCGACTCACCACTCCCCAGCGGCTCTTGACGTGGTGGCGGGTGTCAGGCCGCCGGGTGGCCCTCGTCCCGCCACACGTGTGCGGTATCTGTCGCATGACCGAAGCCTCGCGGCCCGCCCCGGCGGCGGACAGAGCACGACTGCTCAGACCGGTCCGAGCAGCCCGGCACCCGGAAACCCGGGCGCGCGGTCCTCAGCGCTGCTCCATCCGTGTGTATCCGTCATCCGATCGGCCGAGTGCCGGGCGCTCAGGGCGTCCGGTCCGGGCTCGCACGGCGAGGATGGCGGGTGACTGCCGCCACGGCGTGGGCGGACGGCGAGCATCGGGAGACAGACGACCTGTGAGCATCCTCAACGAACCCCAGGGCGGTGCGGCGGCAGCTGAGGACTCGTACGAGAACGAGCTGCCCGTCAGGCCCAGGCAGCCCGGCAACGTCGTGGTGAAGTGGCTGACGACCACCGACCACAAGACGATCGGCACGCTGTACCTGTCGACGTCGTTCGGGTTCTTCCTGTTCGGCGGCGTGCTGGCGCTGCTCATGCGCGCCGAACTGGCCCGGCCGGGCCTTCAGATCATGTCGAACGAGCAGTACAACCAGTTGCTCACGATGCACGGCACCGTGATGCTGCTGATGTTCGCCACCCCCCTGTTCGCCGGGTTCACGAACTGGATCATGCCGCTCCAGATCGGCGCGCCCGACGTGGCGTTCCCGCGGCTGAACATGTTCGCCTACTGGCTGTACCTGTTCGGCTCGCTGGTCGCCGTCGCCGGCTTCCTCACCCCGCAGGGCTCGGCCGACTTCGGCTGGTTCGCCTACACCCCGCTGTCCGACGCGGTCCGCACCCCCGGGCTCGGCGCCGACCTGTGGATCATGGGTCTGGCCTTCTCCGGGTTCGGCACCATCCTCGGCGCCGTCAATTTCATCACCACGATCATCTGCATGCGCGCCCCGGGCATGACCATGTTCCGCATGCCGATCTTCGTGTGGAACGTGCTGCTGACCGGTGTGCTGGTCCTGCTGGCCTTCCCGGTGCTGGCCGCCGCCCTGTTCGCCCTGGAGGCGGACCGCAAGTTCGGCGCCCACGTCTACGACGCGGCCAACGGCGGCCCGTTGCTGTGGCAACACCTCTTCTGGTTCTTCGGCCATCCGGAGGTGTACATCATCGCCCTGCCGTTCTTCGGCATCGTCACCGAGGTCATCCCCGTGTTCAGCCGCAAGCCGATCTTCGGCTACATGGGGCTGGTGGCGGCCACCATCGCGATCGCGGGTCTGTCCGTGACGGTGTGGGCGCACCATATGTTCGTCACCGGCGCGGTGTTGCTGCCGTTCTTCTCGTTCATGACCTTCCTGATCGCCGTCCCGACCGGGGTGAAGTTCTTCAACTGGATCGGCACGATGTGGAAGGGCAGTGTGTCCTTCGAGACACCGATGCTGTGGGCGACGGGCTTCCTCGTCACCTTCCTCTTCGGCGGTCTGACCGGAATCATCCTGGCCTCACCGCCGATGGACTTCCACGTCTCCGACACCTACTTCGTGGTGGCCCACTTCCATTACGTGGTCTTCGGCACGGTCGTCTTCGCCATGTTCACCGGTTTCCACTTCTGGTGGCCCAAGTTCACCGGCAAGATGCTGGACGAGCGCCTCGGCAAGATCACCTTCTGGACGCTTTTCGTCGGTTTCCACGGCACGTTCCTGGTCCAGCACTGGCTGGGCGCCGAGGGCATGCCGCGCCGCTACGCCGACTACCTGGCGGCCGACGGCTTCACCGCCCTGAACACGGTCTCGACGATCAGCTCGTTCCTGCTGGGCCTGTCGATGCTGCCGTTCCTGTACAACGTGTGGAAGACGGCCAAGTACGGCAAGCCCGTCAACGTGGACGACCCGTGGGGCTACGGCCGCTCGCTGGAGTGGGCGACGTCCTGCCCGCCGCCGCGGCACAACTTCGTCACCCTGCCGCGGATCCGCAGCGAGTCCCCGGCGTTCGACCTGCACCACCCCGACATCGCGCTGACGGAGCACGAGGGCGGCGGGTACCCTGCGACCACCGACCGGGGTCACGGGTGAACGGACTGCCGAAGCAGGGGGCCGGCACCGGTGGTGACCTCGGCAACGAGGTGGAGGGGTACCTGCTGTGGCAGGCCAGGGTCGCCGAGGCCGAGCAGCGGGCGCGGGAGTTCACCGGGTCCCTGGACTGGCTGACGACGGCGCAGCGTGAGGAGATCGAGCGGCGGTACGCCGCCGACAGCCTGCGCCGGGCCCGGGCGGACCTCGAGCGCATCGCGGCCCGGTGCATGTCGCTGCGGGCCGAGTACGAGCAGCGCTACCGGGAACTGCGGCGGCGCTGCCTGGCCATGACCCTGGCCGTCTGCGCCGCGCTGACCACGGTGGCCACGCTGCTGCTGGTCCTTTGACGCCGGACACCCGGCCGGCCGCGGGCGGCGGGCGGGGGCCTGCTAGTCCACCGCCGACAGCAGCGCGTGCGCGTCCTCCTCGGTGATCGCGGGCTGCGCACCGCCGGTCACGCACACGGCCGCGGGATGCCCCTCCGCCACGACGAGGTCCGCCAGCCGCAGCTCCGCGACGCGTCCGGGCCGGTCCTGCCACCGCTCGATGCGGGCCGGCTCCCCGGGCGGCGACACCTCCAGGCGGCGCGGCGGCAGCCGCAGTCCGATGCCCAGGGCCTTGAGCACCGCTTCCTTGCGGGTCCAGTACCGCAGCAGGGCGCCGGCCCGGTCGGCGGGCACCAGTCCGCGCAGTACGGCGAGTTCGGCCGCGGACAGGATGTGCGGCGCCACCAGGTCCACGTCGGGCGGGTCGTCGGCCCGCTCCACGTCCAGCCCGATGTCCGCGCCCCGGCACACGGCCAGGCCGACGGTGGGGCCGCTGTGGCTGACCGAGAAGCGCAGGCCGCCCGGCGGGTCCGCCGCCGGGTCCAGGGCGGGCTTGCCGTGCGGGCCGCCGCAGCGCGGGCACACCCGGCGCAGCGGCACCCGGGCGGCCGGCAGGCCGAGGATCCGGCCGAGGACCAGCCGGCTCAGCGCACAGCCGACCAGGAACCGCTGTCGGTCGGCCGGGTCGGTGGTCGCCTCGTAACGGGCGGTCTCCACGGGGTCGAGCAGCCGGCGCAGCCGCGGTGGGTCGCCGGGCAGCCGGGCCCACCACAGCCGGACGGGCCGCGGGGCCCCGGCGCCGGTCATATGCCGGCCTTCGCCGGGTCCGGGGCCTGCCCGGTGGCCGTCACCCGCCGTACGGGACGCTTCCCGCCGGGCGTGCCGCGATACGTCTGACGGAGTGTCAGCGCCAGGGCCGGGCGGGAAGGAGACGCGGGGAGGTCACTGCGGGTCGAGCGGGCGTTCCCGTTCGTCGGTGTCGTCCTCGTCGACCAGGATGTCCGCCGCAGCAGGGCGTGGCTCGTCGTCGGTGGACGCCAGTTCCTGCTGAAGTGCCCTGAGATCGGTGCTGGGAGCACGGTATTTGAGCTCGCGAGCGATTTTGGCCTGCTTCGCACGTGCGCGACCGCGTCCCATGATCCATCTCCTCACAGATGCCCGGGCGCAGGGGCCCGTACGTCATCCCCGCGACCGATACTCCCTAGACACCACACCATGCTAGCTCAGTCGGCCTGTTCTCAGCAGACAGGCCGGAGCCCCGGGCCGGTGGTCCGGGCCCGGTACGAACAACGACTGGTACTCAGTGCACGGCCCGGAGCATCCGGGTCACGTTGATCCTGGTCGGGGAGAGCCCGAGTTCGACGCTCTGCATCATGCGCTCGCCGTTCAGCCGGCCGTACGCGAGCAGGTCGACGTTGGCCAGGCTGAATTCCGGCCACGTGTGAATGCTCAGGTGCGAGGCGGAAAGCAGCAGGATCGCGGTCACGGCGCCGTTGGGAAAGACATGCGACGCCTCCCCGAGAACCTTGGCGTTGCCCTTGTCGGCGGCGTCGCGCAGCACCTTCAGAAGGCGCTGCTCGTCGGTCAGAATGCTGTGATCGCTCACCCATACGTCGACCGCGTAGGAGCACAGGTCGTCGACGTCTATACCTTCGGTGGCGAGTTCCGCGGGATTACTCATGGCGCTCCGGGAAGCGCGCGCCTGAGCCGCTTCCCGCATCTCCTCTCCAAGGGATTCACCACGCGGATTTCACCCACGCGGATTCACGATGACCACGGTGACCGGATCGGGGACTTGACATCCCGACTCCCGACACTTAGCCACACCAGGCTAGCACCCAGGGTAACCTACCGCAGTGCGCTGCGGTGGCCTGCGGGTCCGCCCACCGCGACCTCCGCCGAAGTCTTGTCGGGCGACCGGCGGAGGGGCGCATTTTTTCCTGGTGCACCAACGGGGGGCGCCCGGATTCCACGCCACGGGAGCGCATTGCCGCCACGTCGGCGGCCCGGCGGCGGACGCGCCGGCCCGGCAGTGGGAGACCGAACGCGATCCTTTATCGCTCCGAATATGAAAAGGCATCCCGGCCATGGCCCGCCCCGTTGTAATTCTCGGTGATACAGCCGCTCAAAAAAGCTCGAACAGCCGTCTCCCGGAATTGCCGGAACACCCTTAGCTGCCTGGCGTCGCGCTTTGCCCGGCCCGTATACTGGCACGACCATTCTCAGCCCACGTGGAGCACGATTGTGACGAAGGCCCGCCCACGACGCCGCAGTGTCAGCGCCGACCGAGTGCTCAATGATGTCGCGGCCGCCGTCAGGCTCCAGGAGGGGCCTCCGGGCGTGCGGTCGATCCTGCGGGCCATCCGCCGGCTCGCTCCGGCCTCGACCAAGGACATCAGCCGGGCTGTCGGTCTGCCGGTGCCGATCGTGGCGGCCGTGGGGAACGAACTGCGCACCCGCGGGCTGATCACCCACGAGCGGCCGTCGCAGCTCACCCCCGCCGGCCGGGCCGTCGTCACCGAACTGGGCATGGATCTCACCCTGGACGCCACCTGCCGCACCTGTGACGGGCGGGAACTGGTGATCCCGGAGGTGCTGGAGGAGGCCGTCGCCCGGCTCAGCGCCGTCATGGGGGACGGGCCGGCCGCCGACATGACGCTCGACCAGTCCAAGTGCACCCCCGAGACCAAGGTGCGGCGGGTCCTGGCGCTGCTGTCGGCGGGCACACTGCCCGGCGGTTCACTGCTCCTGATCGGCGACGACGACCTGATCTCGCTGGCGGTCGCCGTCGTGGGGGACGTGCTCGGGGCACCACTCGTGGACCAGGTCACGGTGGTCGACATCTCGCCCGACATCCTCGGTTACATCGAGCGGGTATCGGCGGATCTCGGTACCCGCGTAGAGACCGTGCAGCACGATCTGCGCAATCCGCTGCCGGAAGGACTGCACCGCCAGTTCGATGTCGCGATGACCGATCCGCCGTACACCCCCGAGGGTGCCCGGCTGTTTCTTTCGCGTGCGGTGGAGGGACTTCGCCAGGGGCCGGCGCACAGCATTTTCCTGTCGTTCGGCGGGAAGAGCCCGGACGAAATGCTCCAGGTGCAGCGCGAAATCATGGAGCTCGGTCTCGTCACCAACGGATACATCCGCAACTTCAACGAGTACGAGGGCAGCGGAATTCTCGGCGGGGTCGGATTCTTCCAGCATCTGCTGACCACGAGCGCGACCTCGCCCTCCCAGGAGGGCGACTACCAGGGCCCCCTCTACACGGGTGACAAGCGCTCGCGGCAGCGGATGTACGAGTGCGTGGCCTGCGGTGAGATGGTCCGGGTCGGCGCGGGAGCGAAGTGGGCGTCGGTCGGCGTGCTGCGCGCGGAGGGCTGCCCGAACTGCGGAAAGGGCCCGTTCCGCCCCGGCCCGCTGGTGCCCGTCGGGGCGGAGGACCAGGCCCCGCAGCCGGCTGCGCCGGGCCAGGACACCGACGGCGGCCCGCAGCCCCAGGGCGCGCCGGAGGCCGCGGAGCGGTCCGCCGCCCCGGATCCCGCCGAGGAGGCCGTCGTTCCGGACCTCGCCGAGGAGGCCGCCGTACTCGACCTCGCCGAGGTGCCGGCTCCGTACATCCCCGCCGGCCGGACCTGGCAGCCCCTCACCGCCGGTGAGCGTCTCCTGCTGGAGGAACGGGCGGCGCCCTACGTCACCCGGCAGGCCGCCGAAGCCGACCTGCCGGTGATCGGGGCCTTCGAGGTCGACATCGCGCGTGTCTCCTTCGGCGGTGACGCCGTGGACGATCCCCTGCGGCACCGCACACGTCTGGCGCGCGCGATGGAGAAGTCCAGAGAAGGGATGATCGTCGCCCACCGGCCCGGCGGTCCGGCGATCGGCTGGCTGTGGGTCAGCGTCAACCAGAACACGATGACCGGCGACCGCTACGCGAACTTCCGTTCGCTGGCCGTGGCCCCGGTGGAGCGCCGGGCCGAGGTCGCCGAGCTGCTGATCTCCTCGGGGCTGGAGTTCGCCGTGCGGCAGGGGCTCACCGAGGTCGTCGGCCGGGTGCACGTCGCCAACGTCCCGATGCGCACCCTGTACCGGAAGTTCGGTTTCACCCCGACCAACCTGGTGATGAAGCTGCGCCTGCCGGCGGGGGACGACAGCCGGCCGGCCGTACGGCGGGATCCGAGCCATGCCGAGCGCTGACGGCGTCAAGTGCGTGGTGTGGGACCTGGACGGCACCCTGTGGGACGGCGTGGCCCTGGAACGCGCCGACAGCGGGCTGCCCGAGGTCCGGCCGGACATGCTGGCGGCGGTCGACACGCTCGCCGGGCACGGCGTGCTCAGCAGCATCGCCAGCCGCAGCGCCCCCGAGGTGCTGGAGCGCGTCACCCGGGACCCCCGGCTCGCCTCCCGTTTCCTGGCCCCGCAGATCTCCTGGCAGGACAAGAGCCACGCGCTGCGGGCCATCGCCGCGGAGCTGGGCGTGGCGGTCGGGTCGCTGCTCCTGGTCGACGACTCCCCGTACGAGCGGGCCGAGGTGGAGGCCCTGCTGCCCGGGGCGCGTACGGCGGCCCCGCAGGACGTGCCCGTGCTGCTGGACGCCCTCGCCGGGCGGCCGGTCACCCCGGAGGCCCGCGCGCGGGCCGGCCTCTACCGCACCGAGGAGGCCCGCCGCCGGGCGGCCGAGCGCTTCGAGGGGGGCAGGGAGGAGTTCCTGCGGTGGTGCGGGATGCGGATGGAGGCCGGTGCGGCGGGCGGTGCGGAACTGCCACGGGCACTGGAACTCGCCGAGCGCACCCACCGGCTGAACTCCTCGGGCCTGGACCGCGAGCGGGTCCGGGCCCTGGTCGAGCGGGGCGGCCACCGGCTGTTCACGGCCCGTATGACCGACCGGTTCGGGGACTACGGCATCATCGGCATGGCGCTGGTGCGGCCCGGTCCCGCCGAGTGGTCCGTGCCCCTGCTCGCGCTGTCCTGCCGGATCGCCGGCCGGGGTGCCTCCGTGGCCTTCCTGCGCCGGCTGATGGAACAGGCCCGGTCGGCCGGCGCGGACACGTTCGCGCTGGATCTCCGGCCGACCGAGGCCAACACCGAGCTGCGGCTGCTGTTCCGCCAGGCCGGCCTGCGGGCCGGCCCCGACGGCGGCGGTCCGGCGCCGTCGACGGTGACGCTGTCCCGGACCCTTCATGGCGACCTGCCCCCCTGGCCCGCCTGGTTGCAGGTGCGTCCGCTGCCGATTGGAACGACCCCATGACCGAAGACACCCTGCGCGGACGACGGATCCGGGTGGAGCGCGAGATCCGCGGGATGCTGGCCGACGCCACGCGTACGGAACGGGCCCGCGTCGAGCGACTGCCCTCGGACACCAAGCTGTTCGGCCCCGAGATCTCGCTGTCGTCCCTCGGCGGCGTGACCCTGCTGGCCGCCATCACCGACCGCTACGGCGTCGACGTGGCGGCCCAGGACCTGGGCCTGGACTGCCTGGAGTCCATCTCCACCCTGGTCGACTTCGTGGTGTGGCACCTGGCCATATCTCCCGGGAGCGGCCTGTGACCCGTCCCGCCTCCGGCTGACGCGGACCGGAGCCCGGCTCGCTTCCCGGCCGGGCTCAGGGCGTAGGCGATGTCCTCGTCGCGGGTCGGGGTCGAGTCCCGCGGTGGCGAGGTAGGCGGGCGGCAGGCCGGACAGGTCGGTGGCCCGGGGCGGCCCGGGCGACGGCCGGCTCGGCGTACCGCCTGCGGTCGGCGGCCGGGGCGGTGGGGTCGAGCCGGACCAGGAACGGGACGAACGCTGCGAGTGCGAAGGTCCATGCCGGCCGTCCCGGCGCCCGGACGCCACCGGGAACGCCCGATCGCCGCACACCGCCGAGGGCGCGCACATGCCCTGCCCCGACGGGGTACCCGGCGGAGGAACGAACGCACGTCACGCCCGCTCGGCGCACCGGAGCGCGGCGTGACGGCGGAAGCCGCCGTGACCTGCCGGGATCGTCGGCGCCCAGCGACCGTGCCGTTCGGCCGGGAGGAAGCCGATGCTGCGTTTCGACGGCTGGATCGCCGGTCTGGGAACGGCGTCCGGCACCCGTGCGGTGCTGGGGCACTGGCCGCGGTCGCCGTTCGGGCCGTTCAGTGACGTCATGGTCGAGCGGGAGGACGGGCACCGGCTGCTGCTCGCGCCGTCCCGGCGGATCGCGGACTTCATCGCCACGACCTACCGCTTCGACGAGGTCCGGGTCACGCCCGTCTCCGTGCGGGTGGAGGCGGCGCGGTGGACGGTCGCGGCCGGGCCGCTGGCCCTGTGCTTCACCACGGGCCGGCGCGGCCCGGCGGGCCTGCTCCTGCGTGCCGTGCCCGCGCGGCTCGCCGCCCGGCCCGCCTGGACGTTGGTGACGTACCTCCCCGCCCGGCTGCTGGGCGTGCGCACCCGTGGCAGCGCGGGCGGCGGCCGGCGCGAGTGGTACGGCGCGCTCGACCTCCGTCCGGTCGTGTCGGCCACCGTGGTCCTCGCCGGCCGGGACCTCGGACCGCTCGCCCCGGTCGTACCGCCCGTGCGGTTCGGTTTCGGTTCGGCACCCCGCCGGCCCGGTCTCGTACGGGTGACCACGACCGTGGCGACGCGGGATCACGGTCACCGGTGAGGGGACCCGGCGCCGGCGGGCGGATCAGCACGTGTCGGTGGGGGCCACACTCACCGCGTCGCGCTGCCACGTCAGGTGACGGACCGTCGTGGCGTCCTTGCCGCTCGGGCCGCCCTGCCCGGTCCTGACCGTGACACCGCTGGCGTCGGCCGCCAGGAGTTCGCCGCACACCGTCTGCCCGCGGGTGTGCACCAGCACCGTCCGCGCCGGCTCGTCCGGTGCCGGTGCCACCCAGGTGGCCAGGATCCCGAGCGCGGTGGCCGACACCCCGAGCACGGTCGCCCAGCGCGTGATCCGGATCCGCTTCGCGATCCGGTCCCGCTCCCCGCGCTCCCAGTCCAGCAGCGCCACGGCATGGGCGTACGGCAGCCGGTCACCGGGCCGGCCGTGGGCGGCCGACACGGCGGCGAAGGCGGCGACGAGCAGCGCCACCAGCCCCGTCGCCACCAGCACGACGACCGCCGTCCGGTAACCGGCGGGCAGTTCGGCGACGTTCTCGCGGCCTTTGAGGACCAGGACGGCGGCGAGCAGCCCGGTGGCGAGGGTGAGGAAGTTCCGCCAGCCCTCCGCCTGCGCCCGCGCGATCGTCACCTGGTTCTCCACCATCGCGTCCAGCCGCCGCTGGGCGCGCCGCAGTTCCAGGGGCGCGTACCTCCTCCCGGGCGCCGTCACGCGCCGGTGCCCGCCGGGCGGACCGCCATCCAGGCGGCGCCGCAGCCCCCGGTCTCCTGCTCGTCCCCGGCGTGCGCCCGCAGGCACCGGCACTGCATGTACACCTCGTCCGGGACCGGCACCTCCACCTTGAGGCGCCGCCGGCCCAGAGTCACCGCGCCGGGCATCACCTCCGGGACGGGGTGCACGGTCGGGCCGGCGCAGGCCGGACAGCTGCCGGAGACGACGAGCCGCCCCCCGGAGGAGTCCCACACGAACCCGGCCTGCTGGTCCGGCCAGTACGTGGCCTCGTACGCCTTCTCGACGTGCGACACGTCAGCTCCTCTCGTACGGCGGCAGACGGAAGCCGAACAGCGGAGCGTAGTCCAGGAGCCGGGCGCGCACGTCACCGGCGGTCAGGTCCGTCTCCTCGGCGGCCAGCCGGATGTGGTCCCCGGGAACGTCACCGGACAGGACGGGTTCCCGGCCGGTGAGCCGGGCGGTGAGCAGGACGACGTCCCGCCAGTCGGGCACGCGGGTGCACGCGGGCTCGGGGAACGGGACGTCCAGCCCGATCATGACGAAGGACCGCAGCCTGCGGTACGTGTCCCGCAGCCCGCTGCCCAGCCGGCCGGCGGCCACCACCAGGGCGAGCGGCGTCAGTGTCCAGGACCGCTCCAGGGCGGGCTGGAGCAGCGCGTTCTCGGCGGCCTCGTCCCGCTCCCCGTGTGCGCGGGGCCGGACGGCGTCGGGGGGAACGGGCACGGTGGGGGCGCCCAGGGAGCGGTAGGCGTTGAGGAGGGCGGCGGCGGTGGCGAGGTCGGTATCCATACCGTGCGCGAATCCGACCAGGTCGTGCAGCCAGATGCCCTTCCGCCACGTCCCGCCTCCGGAAGACAGGACACCGACCACCGACTCGTCCGGTGTCAGTCCCGAGGCGTCGTGCGGGATCTCCGGCACGTCGAAGCCGTAGGGGGCCAGCTTGTCCCGCACTCTCTTCGCGGTGGTGCCGAGGTCGTCACCGGTCTCCGCCGCGAGAGCCATGAGCGAAGCGGGGCCGATCCGGGCGTCGCGCCCGGTGCGCGCCGGGCCGGCGGGGTGTCCCGAACTCCGCTGACCCAGCGACAACGAGCTGTGCCCCCACAGACTCCGGGGGCGCGCGGACCGGGGCTGGGACAGCCAGGTGCGGGCCGCCTCGACCGCCCCGCGCTCGACCAGGCCCGCTTCCGCGAGCGCCTCCACCGCGGCGATGTGCCGTGGCCGCGACGCGGGGTCGTCCAGATCGGCGATCCGCCCCAGCAGCTGCCAGGTGGTGACCGGCGGTGTCCCGGGTGCGTCACCGTCACCGCGGGCGGCAGCCCGCTCCGCCGGGAGCTGCCTGCACCAGTCGGGCGGCAGGAACGAGGCGAGCGGGCCCGGTGCCGCGACCTCGACGCCCAACGGGCCCGCCCAGCCGGCCAGCCAGTCCGCTGTGGCCCCGACGGTCTCCTTCCGCTTCGCCGCCAGCCGGACCAGGTGCCGCGGACCGATCGGACCCGGGGTGAGGAAGGGGGGTTCCGCGTCCAGATCCCGGCTGAGCGCGTCGAGCTGCGCTTCGTCCAGGGAGTGGGGCAGCCCGGGTCCGGTGAGCCGGTAACCGAGCGGTTCGAAGCGACGCACGACCGCCTCGATCTCGGCCGACGGGATACCCGTCCGGTGTGCCCGGTAGGCGATGTCCACCGGACGCACCGGCCCGGAGAACTGGAATGCGATGGCCAAGGGGTGCGCACCGGAGGCCTGGTCGTTCAGCAGGACGCGCCGTTCGCGGGCGTCCACGCGATGGGTTCCCAGGGGCCCGAGGTCCGGGGGTGCGGGTACCGACGGATCGACGGCCGACAACTGCCCGAGGAGCTGCGCGAGAGTCCCCAGGCTCACCTTCTCGGCGGCCGACACGCGCACCATCGCCTGCCGCACGGCATGGTCCCGGCCCTCCTCGCCCTCCCGGGGGGACCGGCCCCTCGCGCCCCTGAACTCCTCGTACAAGGTGGTGGCCAGACGACTCGGGACGATGTCGTCCAGGGCACGGATGTCCGCGACCTCCGGTACGGGCACGCCCGTGACGGCGTACCGGCGCAGTCTGCGGGTCACCTCCCGCAGCGAGCGGCCGGTGTCCCCGGCGGCGCGCAGCGGTTCCCTCCACGAGCTGCCCGGTGCGCTGCGGAACAGCAGCGCGTCGAGGGGCTCCGGTCGGGGGAAGCCCGCCGGCGTGGTGACCGGCTCGGGCGCCTGCTCCACGCCCAGCACGCCGGCGCGCCAGGCCCCGAAGAAGCGCACACCGAGGTCGGCCTCCGGGATGCTCGTGCGGTAGACGGCCTCGTCGACGGGCAGACACCCGACGCCGGCCAGCGTGAGGTCCCGCCGGAACAGGGTCCAGTGGTCGCGCCGCGGCTGCGCCGGGAGCGACACGGGCATGTCGGCCTCCATCAGCCGGCCGACGACCTGTTCCGCGATCCTCGGGTGGGTGTCGGCCAGGTTCCACAGCCACTCCAGCGGGAACGGCCGCCACGCCTTGCCCAGCAGTGCCGGGACGGCCGCCTCCAGGTCCTCCTCGACGCGGTGCTCGTCGTACCCGAGGAAGCGGTTGCGGTCGACGCTCAGCTCCAGCCGGTGCCGGCCGCGCAGGTTCACCACGTAGCCGTCCGGCGCGTCCTCCTCCGAGACGAGGAGTCCGTCGGCCAGCAGCATGCCCGCGCCCTGCACCCACCACACGCCCTCGGTGGCCTTGATGCGCGTGCCCGGCAGCGAGGAGTCGCCGTACAGCTCGCCCGGCCACCAGGTCACCGGGTCACGGCCGTGCTCCTGGGCGGTCACCTTCAGCGGGGTGGAGATGAGGAACTCGCGCAACGCCTGGACGAGGGAGGGGCGTCGGTCCTCCGTCGTGTCGGGCTCGTCGTGCAGGTACAGCCGGACCCTGGTGCCCCCGTTCTCCAGCCCCGTCCGCTCCCTGCTCAGGTGCATCAGGCCCGAGCCCGCGGTGACACTGGCCCGGTGGCCGTCCTCAATGGGCACGCTCCCGGACAGGCTGACCGGCCGGGTGACCACCTCGACCTCCTCGGCCAGCATGAAGTAGCTGAAGACGCCGATGCCGAACCGGCTGTTCAGCTCGGTGGTGATGCCGCGCCGGCGCCACCGGCGCATCTCGCGCATCCGGGACGAGGACTGTTCCGAGCGGCGGCCGGCCTGGGCGAAGAGGTCCCTCAGCTCCTCGGCCGTCATCCCGACGCCGTTGTCCTCGCACTCGATGTACGCCCGGCCCGTGGCCGGGTCGACGTCCTGGGTGAGGACGATGCGGCATCCGGCGAGCTGTTCCCGCTCGGTCTCGTCGCCGGTCCGCCGCGCGGGGTCCGAGTAGCGGCGCCGTGCCTGGCGCACCCGGCACGCGTCGAGGGCGTTCTGGTACAGCTCACGCACCGCCAGCATCCGGTCCCCGTACAGCTGGGTGCCCATGATGAGCGGCTTGACCTCGTCCTCGGCCAGCCGGAACCGGGGAGGCGGCTTGTCGAACCCGTGGTTCCTGGGCATCAGGCCCTCGGTCTTGATCACTTCGGGCAGGCCGGAGAGGAGGTCGCCGGCCCGCATGGCGACCTGGCTGCGCCGGGTCGCCCCCGACACCGTGACGATCCGGGTCGTGAGCCGTTCCAGCGCCGTGTACAGGGCCGCGTTGCCGCACTTGAACACCAGCAGCCAGCGGGTGGACGGGCCCTGGACGGGCGCGGCGGGGTGCCCCGGCCATCCGTCGGTGCTGGGCCGGAAGCCGTCGTTCGTGGTGATCTCGCCGATGATGCCGTCGGGCCGGACCTGCGTGGGCTCGCGCGGCCCCAGGTGGTCGATGAGTACGCCGTCGAGCATGCGCGGGTCGATGGCGAGGAGGCCGGCGAGGTGCAGCAGCGCCGCCAGGTCGTGCGGGCGCCAGCTCCACCGCTCCTCCCCGCACAGATACGTGCACAGAACGGTCTCCCAGTCGCTGCCGTCGGGTGCCACGGTGTCCGCCGGGGTGCCGGTGCCGAGCTGGGAGACGACCTGGAGCACGGCGTGCCGCAGCTTGTCCCGGGCCTCGGTGCCCAGTGTGAGGTCGGCGGCGCTCTCCGCCGCCCGCACCAGCAGGTCGACCGCGCGGCGCAGGCTCTCCAGCTCCGCGTCGTCGCGCTTCTCCCACAGCAGGTCCCAGTCGGCGAGGAAGCGGTGGCGCAGCCAGTACTCCACGCTGCGGGCGTCGTCCTTCCGCCCGCGCCGCAGCAGCGTCCGGCGGGTCGCCTCGATCTGCCGGTGGGCGCGCCGTACGTCGCCCATGTCGCGGTCGAGGTGCCACGCGAAGCCGCCCGCGGGCAGGTTCCGGGCGGTGGCGCCGGTAGTGTCGGTGTCGTCCGGGCCGTCCCGGTGGAGGTTGCGCAGCGCCAGCAGTCCGCAGGCCAGCGCGGCCTCGCGCAGGAACGGGGCGCCCAGGAGGACCACGGTCTCGATCAGGCTCAGCCGCGCGTCGGCGGCTTCCAGGAGCTGGCCGAGCCGCTTGATCAGCCGTTCCTGGACGAGGGGGTCGTCCCACGGGTCGGACCCGGCCCGCTTGGCGTCGCGGATCTCGCCGACCTTGGTCACGACCTCCGCGAGGTGCCGCTTCGCCCTGGCCTGCTGGGCGTCCGTGCCCCCGGTCCGCTCCCACAGGTCCGACTGGACGACCGCGTCCATCCAGGGACCGGAGGACGTCCTCGCCTCGCACAGCGGTACGTCGGCGTGGGAGCCGGCCGCCCCGTCGAAGCTCAGCCACCGGGTGTCGATGTCGGGCGGCCTGCGGGCGGTGTAGTTCGCCGCGATCTCAGGGGCGCGCCGCCGCACGCGCCGGATCACCTCGCCGAACGTACGGGCCGAGGACTCCGGTGCCAGCGACTCGCTCAGGGCCCTGGCCAGGACACTCCCGCTGTCGGGGTGCCCCAGGGCGTCCTCGCCGGGGGAGCAGGCGCTCAGCATGACGACGTTGTCCCGGTCGCGGCTGACCTTGACCCCCTCGAAGGTGGCCGGAGGGGTGCCGCCACTGCTCCGGCAGGCGTCGAAGCAGAGCATCACCGTGGCGGTCGAGGTCAGGGGCGCCAGCAGTTCGTCGGGCACCACCTCGATGAGCCCCTGCGGGCCCAGGGTCCGCTGCCCGTCGGGCCCCCAGCGTGCGCGCGTGTCGCTCGGCAGGAGGTAGTCGGTCCCGCCGAACCGGACGCCGTGGCCGGCGAAGTAGACGAGGCCGACGTCGCCGTCCTCCAAGGAGTTCAGGAAGCGGCCCAGCTCGTCCCGGACGGTGCCGCCGTCGGTCGTGTCCTCCTCGTCGAGGACTCTCACGTGTTCCGGCGGGTAGTTGCTGCGCAGCAGCGTGTTGCGCAGGGTCACCGCGTCCCTGGCGGTGAAGGGCAGGGCCGGGAAGTCGTCCTTCAGCTCCGGCACCTGTTCCAGCTGCGGGTAGGCGGGCACCGCGATCAGCAGAGCCCGCCGACGCCCGGTGCTCATCGTGCTCAACCCCCCCTGGGTCACCGCGAGTTCACACCCGCCCCGGCGTGGAGGGCGATTATCGCAGACGGGCGCCGCCGGCCGGGGCGGAACCGCCGGCCCCGCGGGCCCCCGGTCTCCGGGTGCGCGTGCGGACGGCCGCCGTGCCCGGGCCGGGGCGCGGCGGCCGTCCGTCGTCGGCTACTCCTCGTCGCTGGTGACGACCGGGGTCGAGCGTCCCGGCTCGGGCAGCTCGGCCATCTCCGCCCGTGCGACCAGGACGTCCCCGATGAACAGGTCGTAGATGAGGATGCCGATGGCCCCGCCGACCAGCGGCCCGACGATCGGGATCCACCAGTAGGCGCTGAAGGCGCCGGGCACGGTCCCCGGGAACGCCAGCCCGTCCCAGCCGGCCGCGTAGGTGAACAGGCGGGGGCCGAAGTCGCGGGCCGGGTTGATGGCGTACCCGGCGTTCGCGCCGTACGACATGCCGATGGCGGCGACGACGAAGCCCACGATCAGCGGTCCGAGGTTGGCCTTGACGGCCTGGTTGCGCAGATCGATGACGGCGGCGATCAGCATGAGCAGGAAGGCCGTGCCGACGATCTGGTCGGTCAGCGGCCCCCAGACGCCGCCGTGGAAGTACGGCGCCGGGAACGTCGCGAAGATCGAGAACGTGGCGAGGGTGTGCCCGCCCGTCTTGGGCCCCTTCGACGCGCTGTCGAAGGCGTTGATCGCGCTGTGGTAGACGAGGTAGACCAGGGCCGCGCCGGTGAGGGCGCCGATGACCTGGGCGCACCAGTACGGCACGACCTTGGCCCAGGCGAACCCGCGGCGCAGGGCCATCGCCAGGGTCACCGCGGGGTTGAGGTGGGCGCCGCTGACGCCGCCGGCGACGTAGACACCGAACATGACGGCCATCGCCCAGCCCCAGGTGACCAGCAGCCAGTCGCCGGCCGCCAGGAAGATCGTGGTGGGGGTGGCGGCCCGGCCCGAACCGGGCAGTGCGGCGACGGCCATCGCGACGACGCCGCAGCCGAAGGAGATGAGGACGAAGGTTCCGAGGAACTCCGCCAGACACTCGCCCAGCAGCCCGCCGCGGCTCCTGAGCCGTGACGGCTTGACGAGCGGAGGGATTTCCACAGCCATGGAGGCCCCCTTCGGAAGAGCGATGCGCCCAATATCACCATATTGGCCCACAAAGTCACTCCCCGCAGGGTGGCGGTCCCGGAGGCCGGATCAGTCCCTGGGACCATCCGGCACCCCGCCGCTCCGCCGCCCGGCTGCCCGCGGCCAGGTGGCGAGCGGTGCTCCGGCCGGCGTGGTGGACGCCCGCTGCACCGCCCGTATCCGCTCCGTCTGTACGGCCGTGACCGTCCGCACGGCGAGCGCCCCGGCGACGGCGGCGCCGACAACGGCCGCGTCACTCGCGAGCAGCGGCCACACCTCGGTGTAGGCGCGGGCGATGATCTCGTCCGTGGAGTCCTCGTAGAGGAGTCCCACGCCGCTGAGCATCCCGACCAGCCACAGCCCCCACCACACGTCGACGGAGACGGGCAGCCTCCGCCCCGGCGCCGTGCGCCGGAACGCGTCGGCGACGATCCCCCGGGGGAACCACAGGTTGACGAACGGCACGACCCATCCGAGGTAGAGCCAGATCCCCGCATACTTGGGCTCCTCCCCCGACAGCGCCCGCGCGTTGTCGCGCACCCGCGCCAGCCACGACAGGTAGAGCAGTGCGCAGAGGACCACCGCGCCGCCCCCGATGGAGGTGACGAGGTGGTAGGAGTTCTCCAGCGAGTTCAGTGGGCGGTGTTCCCCGCCGCCCTGGTCCGGCGGGCCCGACGCCGGTTCCCCGGCCAGCGCCAGCCGCACCTCCCACACGGCCCGCGCCACCCAGGCGGCCCCGGCGAGGAGCAGCCCCCCGGCTGCCGGCCGGCCCGTCTTCACCACGAACCGGCAGTCGGGAAGACGCTCGCCGGCCTGGTACACCCGTTCGGTCATCACCTCATCCTGTCACCCGCGGCAGGCGGCTCACGCCATCCAGAAGAACACCGCGGTCATCCGCTTCTCCTCCAGCGTGCGCCCGGTGTAACCGGTCGCGCTGTGCACGAGGTTGGCGTGGTAGAGGAGCAGGCGGTTGTACCGGTGCGGGACCCGGACGTCCTCCTCGAAGGCGTCCGGGGCGACGAACCGGGTGCCGAGTGCCTCGACGAGATTGGTGTGCGGGGCCTGGACGACGTTCCCGCCGAGCCGGCCGCCGGACAGGTGCTGGCGGTAGAAGCTGGTGCCGCAGTCCTCGGGCACGCCGGGGTTGAGGTAGAGGACGGCCGCGTACCGGCACAGGGCGCGGGAGTCGGTGTGCGGGCGGGGTTCGCTCTCTCCCTCGCCGACGACCTGGACGCAGTTGTGGTTGAGGGTGCCGCCGCCCGGCGCCCGCTGCACCCACAGGTCCTTCGCGCCGGTCGCCTTCTTCACCAGCCTTTCGATCCGGGCCAGTTCACCCGGTTCCAGGCCGGGCATGGCACGCAGCCCGGGCCAGCTCTCGGAGGTGTACGGATACCCTTCGGTCCAGTCGTCCTTCGCCAGACACCGCTCCCGTACGGCGTCGACGCCGGGCAGGACGTCGTCCAGCACCCAGTAGTCGCGGCCCCGGGTGGGCCGGCGGTAGGGCAGGACGGGCAGCGGGGCGGGCCGGGGCGGCGGTTGTGGGGGCATGCGGCGAATCTAGGGCCGCGTCCACCGGGCTTCCCCCGGGGAAGGGTCAACGTTTCGGCAACCGTTCGCCATGGTCACCAACACCTGGCAATCCCCGTACGGCGATACGGGCCTGCGGAGTTTTTACCCGCGCCGCAGAGACGAATCGCTCTCCCGTCCGTACTGCTGTACGTCCCCACCGCCCGCCGCTCCCGCCGCGGGCCGGATCCACGACCGGACAGGAGGCACGGTGCGCTTTTCGCGGAACGCGACGGGAACTCTCTTCGTGGGCGGTGCGATGGCCCTGACCCTCGCGGCACTCGCCTACCCGGGCATGCTCGGGCTGAGCACCGTCTCCAGCTCCCCCACCCGGGTCATCGCCAACACCCAGTGGGGCCCGCTCACCGAGTCCGACCGGGACTTCGTGGTCAAGGTGCGGGCGGCCGGGCTGTGGGAGTACCCGGTGGGGCAGATCGGGCTGCAGAAGGGCAGCTCCAAGGGGGTGATCACGGCCAGCCGGCACCTGATCGACGGGCACGCGGCACTGGACACCACCTGCCGCAAGATCGCGCCCATGCTGAACATCACCCTGCCCAACATCGCGAGCCCCCAGCAGGAGGGGTTCGTCAACACGCTGAAGTCGGACAGCGGCAAGCAGTTCGACACCGACTTCGCCAACATCCTGCGCATGACCCACGGCGCGATCTTCAACACCATCGCCAAGATCCGGTCCACCACCAAGAACTCGCTGGTGCGGGCCCTGGCCGACCAGGCCAACGACACCGTGCTCGACCACATGACGGTGATGGAGAAGACGGGCCTGGTCGACTTCGACCAGACCCTGTTCCAGCAGACGACCCCGCCGAAGCTCCCCGACACCGACCTGACCCCGCCGCCCCCGGCCGCGGGCCAGCCGGAGGTGGTGCTCACCCCGCCGCCGACCGCCACCTCCACGCCGGTGGACATCGACGGCATCGCCGGCGGCGGCAACGGCCCGGCACCCGGCGCGACCCCTAGCCCGACGGTGCGTTAGGCCAGCCACACGGTGGTGTCCGGGGGCAGGCTGCCGCCGCCCGGGAGCGGGGTGCTGCTCAGCAGGACCTCGCCCGGCGGGAGCGGTACCGGCTCGGCGCCGAGGTTGGTGACGCAGCGCCAGGCCTCGCCGCGGGTGAAGTCCAGCACCCCGGCGGGCGCCTGGGGTGTCCAGGTCAGCGTCTCGCCCTCCAGCAGCTTGCGGCGCAGCCGCAGCGCGGTGCGGTACAGCTCCAGCGTGGAACCCTCGGTGCCGGCCTGCGCCTCGACGGCGTACGCCGCGAAGGACTCCGGCTGCGGCAGCCAGGCGGCGCCGGGCCCGAAGCCGTACGACGGACCGGTCGTCGTCCACGGCAGGGGCACCCGGCAGCCGTCGCGGCCCTTGCGGACGTGCCCGGTCTGCTCCCAGATCGGGTCCTGGAGCACCTCGGTGGGCAGGTCGGCGACCTCGGACAGACCGAGTTCCTCACCCTGGTAGAGGTACGCCGAGCCGGGCAGCGCCAGCATCAGCAGGGTCGCGGCCCGGGCCCGGACGAGACCCGCCGCCGTGTCGACGGCGGGCGCCGTGCCGCCGGACAGCAGCCAGGCGGCCGGGTCGGTGCCGGGCGGCAGCACGAGGCGGGAGGCGTGCCGGACGACGTCGTGGTTGGACAGCACCCAGGTGGCGGAGGCACCGACGGCCCGGGCCGTGGCCAGCGAGGCGGTGATGACGTCCCGCAGTTCCTCCGCGTCCCACGGCGCCCCCAGGTACTCGAAGTTGAACGCCTGGCCGAGTTCGTCGGGGCGGGCGTACAGGGCGCGGCGGGCGCCCGGCACCCAGGCCTCGGCGACGGCGGTGCGCGGCGGGCTGTAGGCGTCGAAGACCTTGCGCCAGTCGCGGTAGATCTCGTGGACCTCGTCGCGGTCCCAGTACGGGTGGCTGCCGGGCGGGACCACCAGCAGGGCCTCCTCGCCGGACGCGCCGACGTCGCCGACGTCCCGCAGCGGCTCGGTGAGGTCCTTGACCAGGCCGTGGGCGACGTCGACCCGGAACCCGTCGACCCCCCGGTCGGACCAGAACCGCAGGGTGGTGCGGAAGTCGGCGCGGACCTCCTCGTTGTCCCAGTTGAGGTCGGGCTGTTCGGGGGCGAAGAGATGCAGGTACCACTCGCCGTCGGGCACCCGCCGCCACGCGCTGCCGCCGAACAGCGACTGCCAGTCGGTGGGCGGGAGTTCGCCGTGCGCGCCGCGGCCCGCCCGGAAGACGTAGCGGTCGCGGGCGGCGGAGCCGGGGGCGGTGCGCAGCGCCTCCTGGAACCAGGGGTGCCGGTCGGAGGTGTGGTTGGGGACGAGGTCGACGACGACCTTCAGGCCGAGCCGGTGCGCCTCGGCGACCAGGGCGCCGAAGTCGTCCAGGGTGCCCAGGCGCGGGTCGACGTCCCGGTGGTCGGCGACGTCGTAGCCGCCGTCCGCGAGTTCGGAGGGGTAGAAGGGGCTCAGCCACAGAGCGTCCACACCGAGCGTCGCCAGGTGGTTCAGGCGCTCGGTGATGCCCCTCAGGTCGCCCAGGCCGTCGCCGTCGGCGTCCGCGAAGCTGCGCGGATAGACCTGGTAGATGACGGCCTGCCGCCACCAGTCGGGGTTCCTGGACGAGAGGTCTGCCATGCGGGCTCCCATGGACGGACGACGGTACGGACTCTGTATCTGTCCACCTTGCCCGGAAAGGGAACCTTTTTCGCGGCCGGTCAGGGGGCGCAGTGCTCCAGCAGGCCGCGCACCTGCGCGTCCACCACCCGGTAGCGCACCACCCGTCCCTCCTTCTCCCCCGCCACGACCCCGGCCGCCCGCAGCAGCCGCAGCGCCTGGGAGACGGCGGGGTCGTTCATGCCGGTGGCGATCGCGAGGTCGGAGACGGCGAGCGGACCGGTGCGGTGCAGGGCGAGCAGCAGCGCGAGCCGGTTGGCGTCGGCCAGGAGGGAGAAACGGCCGGCCCAGGTGCGCAGGTGATCCGCGTCGCCGATGGCGGCGATCGCCTCGCACACCCGGTGACCGTCGATGGTGCGACGGTCGGCTCGGTCGGCAGGCACGAGATGCATGACGCCATCCTCGCAGGCACCGATGTGATCTTGAATACCTGCGCAGGTGCGCAGCTATGCAGACGACCGCCCGCCCCTCTACGGTGGGCGGGCCGTGGTGCTCGGGAAGTCGATGCAAGATCGACGCGGCCCTCGCCACTGTGATCAGGGAGTTCCCGTTCCGTCCGGCAACCGCCGGGCCACTGGTCGTACGCGACCGGGAAGGCAGGAACGGCGGACGCGGACCTGTAAGCCAGGAGACCGGCCACGGCACTCACGAAGTGATCCACGAGGTGCTGGAGCGTGAACCTGATGACCGACGCCGCGTCTTTCCGCTGGCGACGTGAGGACACCGTCAAGACGGCGGGGCTGATGGCGGTGATAGTCGCCCTGCACGTCGTCGCCTTCGGGATCCTCTTCCTCCTCGTCGCCCCCCGGCACTACCGGGTGGGCACCGACGTCTTCGGCGTCGGACTCGGCGTCACCGCCTACACCCTCGGCATGCGGCACGCCTTCGACGCCGACCACATCGCCGCCATCGACAACACGACCCGCAAGCTGATGGCCGACGGCAAGCGGCCCGTGTCGGTGGGCTTCTGGTTCGCGCTCGGCCACTCCAGCGTCGTCGTCCTGCTGGCGCTGCTCATCGCGGGCGGCACCTCCCTCGCCGGGAAGGTCATGAACGAGGGATCCAGCACCCACCAGGTGCTCGGCGTCCTCGGGACCACGATCTCCGGCACGTTCCTCTACCTCATCGCGGCCCTGAACCTGTTCGCGCTGGTGGGCATCCTCCGGGTGTTCCGCGCCATGCGCGCCGGGGCGTACGACGAGAAGGAGCTAGAACAGCACCTGGACTCGCGCGGCTTCATGAACCGGCTCCTCGGCCGCCTCACCAAGTCCGTGACCCGGCCGGGCCAGATGTACCCGCTCGGCTTCCTCTTCGGCCTCGGCTTCGACACGGCCACCGAGGTCACGCTGATGGTGATGGCCGGCTCGGGCGCGGCGGCCGGCCTGCCCTGGTACGCGGTCCTGTGCCTGCCGCTGCTCTTCGCCGCCGGGATGAGCCTGTTCGACACCCTCGACGGCACGTTCATGAACTTCGCCTACCAGTGGGCGTTCTCCAACCCCGTCCGCAAGGTGTTCTACAACCTCGCCATCACCGGCCTGTCCATCGCCGTCGCCTTCTTCATCGGCACCATCGAACTGGTCGGCGTCCTGCACGAGAAGTTCGGCCTGCACGACGACCTGACCGGCTGGGTCGCCGGCCTCGACCTGGACAACGTCGGCTACCTCATCGTCGGCCTGTTCGTCGTCGTCTGGGCGGCGGCGCTGACGTACTGGCGCTTCGCCAGGGTGGAGGAGCGCTGGTCGGAACGGGTACCGGCCACCGCCGACTAGACAGGGCCTAGCGGCCGACGGTCTCCAGGTACAGCCGCACGTACCGGTCCACGTCCACCTCCAGCGCCACGTCCACGAGGGTCTGTTCGCGGCGGCCCTCGTGGATCTCGGACTCGCCGGGGCGGGGCCGGCGGTCCACGACCGTCTGCCCGCGGGACGGGCCGGGGGCCAGGGTGACCTCCACCGGCAGCAGCCGGGTGGTGATGCCCTGCGGGTCGGCGACCGCGCACACCGCGCCCGCGTCACCGAGGCCGCCCGCCTCCTCCGCCTCGGGCGGTCCGCCCTGCGAGGTCGGCCGGTGGGCGAGGAGGTCGCCCGCCAGGCGGGTGCCGGGCTCGTCGCTCGCGCGCAGCCGGTGCACCTCCGGGGCGGGCACCACCACCTGCTGGAAGACGTCCAGGCCGTACATCGTGATCGGCACCCCGGCCGTCAGCAGGATCGCCGCCGCCTCCGGATCGTGCCAGACGTTGAACTCGGCGACCGGGGTGGCGTTGCCCACGGCCACGGCCCCGCCCATGAACACGATCCGCTCGATGTTCCGCGTCACCTCCGGATGGGTGCGCAGCAGCAGGGCGATGTTCGTCAGCGGGGCGGTCGGGACCAGGGTCACCGGGCGCGGGGAGCCGAGGATCTCCCGGTGCAGCAGGGTGACGGCGTCGACGGCCGCCGGTGCCCGGGTGGGCGCGGGCAGGCCCAGGTCGCCCATGCCGTCCGTGCCGTGCACGTGCCGGGCCGAGCGGGCCGGCTCGATCAGCGGGCGGGCGGCGCCCCGCGCCACCGGGATGTCGGGCGCGCCCGCCCGCTCCAGCACGGTCAGCGTGTTGCGGACCACCCCGTCGACGTCGGTGTTCCCGGCCACGCAGGTCACCGCCCGCAGGTCGAGACCGGGGTGCCGTACGGCGAACAGCAGGGCCAGGGCGTCATCGACGCCGGTGTCACAGTCGATGATCACGGGGATCGGCTCACCGGTCACAGCGCACTCCTTCCGTCGTGCCGACCTTAGATCAGCCCCCGGCGGCACGACCGGCCCCGTCGTCCTCGGACCCGGTGAGCAGGGGGCGACGCCGGTCCCCGTGACCGGGGCGACCACGCCTGCCAGCCCCGGACACCCCCGCACGCCGCCGTCCGCGCCACCCGTACGGCGTCCCCGCGCGGTCCGGGCGGCGGTCTCCGTGACCGGGGCCACGCCGGTACGACGACCCGGCGCACCTCGCACGGCCGGCCGGCCCCGAGCGGGCACGCACGGCCCGGGCGGCGGTCTCGGTCACCGGGGCGACCGCGCGGGACGGTCCCGCGCGTCGCCACCCGAACGGCGACCCGGCGCACCCCGCGCGGCCGGTCGCTCGGGCGGTCGGCCGGGGCGGGCCCGCGCGTCGCGGCCCGCACGGCATCGGGGCGCGCCCCCGCGCGGTGTCCCGGCGCGCCCCGCGCAGCCTCCCGCGTGCGTCTCACCCGTACGGCCCCGGAGCGCTGGTGGGCGGGGCGGGGCGGTGGTGCCGTGGGAGCAGGCGTTCCGCCGTACGCAGCCCAGGAGGCACCGATGACCCCCGCGATAGCCACCCGCATCGCCCGGCTCCCCCGTGCCGTCCTGCTGTCCCTCATCGGCACCGGTCTCCTCACCGCCGGCGGCTGCGCCGCCCTCGCTCTGCACCAACCCGCGTCCGCTCCGCACCCCCTGCCCACCATCGACCGGCCGACCGCGACCCCCAGATCGTCCGCGCGCCCGGACGGGTCCACGCTCAGCGACGAACAGGCGCAGGCGGCGCTCCTCACGCAGACCGACCTCGGCGCCCCCTGGACCCCCACGCGCGGCGCCGCCACCTGGCGGGACGGGCTGCTGAAGGCGACCACCCCGGCCGGGGAGTGCCAGCGGCTGCTGGACGCCCTCTACAGCGACGAACTGCTCGGCGGACCGGCCCGCGCCGCCACCGGCCTGGACGACGCCGACACCGACGCCCAGCTCCGCTACCAGATCGGCACCCGCCGCCCGGCGGACGTGGACGGCGTGCTGGCCTGGCTGCAGACGATGCCGGCACTGTGCGCGCGGTTCACGGCCACCACCGAGCTGGGGACCGTGGAGGACGTCCAGGTGACCGACGCGCCGCTGCCCGAGGTCGGGGACGCGCGCCAGGGCCTGAGGATCACGGTGGCGAGTACGACAACGGACGGCGAGGAGAGCCTGCTCACGCTGGACCTGGCCGCGGTCCGGGTGGGTGAGGACTCCTTCGCGCTCACCAACGGTGGTCTGGGCGACGTGATGAACGACGCGACGCAGGCCGCCGTGCAGGTCGGCGCCCTGCGCCTGGCCGACATCCGCAGGCAGGGCCGCGCCCAGGTGTGAGGCTCACAGGGGCGGGTGGGCAGGGGCGGGTCCCAGGGTGGTGGTGCCCGGGGCGGTGCGGTGGCCCAGGCCGGTGCGGTAGGTGTCCAGGGCCGCCTCGAAGCGGCCGGTACGGCGCAGCAGGTCGCCCAGGAGGCGGCACAGGTCGGCCAGGTCACCGGCGGCACCCGCGCGTTCCAGGAGACTGAGGGCGCGGACGTAGTGCTCCTCGGCGGCCTCGGTGTCGCCCGCGTCCTCGGCGATGATGCCGAGCAGGCGGTGCGCGGCGGCGGCGTGGACGGCACCGCGCTCGGAGGAGAAGTCCCCGGCGACGCCCCGGAGCAGCTCGGCAGCCTCCGCGGACTTGCCCCGGCGGTGCAGTACGTCGGCGAGTTCGACCGCGGCCTGGCTGCGGTACAGGGCGGCCCGGCTCTCCGCGAGCATGGTGTGGGCCTGGCGCAGCTCGGTCTCGGCCCGCTCGAGTTCGCCGTTCTGCGCGCAGACGTAGCCCCGCATCCAGTGGCAGTTGGCCAGTTCGGTGCGCAGGCTCAGCTGCCGGTACAGCTCGGCGGCCTTGGCCAGGGAGGCGTCGGCCTCGGCGGCCCGGCCCTCGGCGAGCAGGGTGCGGGCGACCGAGCGGTGCATGCGGGCGATCAGCGCGGGGTCGCCGGCCCGCGGGGCGAGCGCGAGGGCGAACTCGGCGGCCTGGGCGGCACGGGCGTGGGCGCCCATGTCCATGTACGGGCCGATGACGGCGGCGTAGAGCAGCAGGAGGGCGTCGGGGTCGTGCAGTCCGCCGCGGTTCAGCTCGTCCAGGGCGGTCTCCAGGAGGTAGACGGCGTAACGGATTTCACCGGCGAGGTAGTGGGCGACCGCCCGGCCGCGGACGGCGGGCACACGCATCGGCAGGGCCTCGCCGGCCAGCTGCTTCTCGGCCTGTTCGAAGCATTCCCGTGCCCTGGTCAGCTCGCCGGTCTCCAGGGCGCACTCGCCGAGCCCGAGCAGGGCGGCGGCCTGTTCGCGGCCGAGTCCGTGGGCCTCGGCCTCCGCCCGCAGCACCCCGTACTGCGCGCCCGCCTCCTCGGCCCGGCCGTCGGCGAGGACGCGCTGGGCCTCGGTGAGCCGCAGCCGGAGGCCGGTGGCGAGGTGGGCGGGCCGGCCGGTGGTCAACTCCTCGAAGGCCACGCCGAGGCGCCCCGCGATATGCCTCAGCGCCTCCTCGGAGGCCCGCGCCCGCCCCGCCTCCAGCGTGGAGATGTAGGCCGGGGTGTACGCGGGTTCGGCCAGCTGCCGCTGGGTCAGGCCCCGTTGGGCGCGCAGCCGCTGCACGCGCCGTCCGATGACCTCGGGGTCGTCCCTCTCCCGCACGCGCCTCATCCCCCAACTCGCCCGGTGCCTCTTGCCGTTCGGCTCCGGCAGCCCCTAGGTTAAATGGCGGGTCAAGCATGCTTGATACGCCGCTTTCGTGTTGCGAGGTAGCCGTGTCCGGACGTACATCCGCACCCTACGCACGCCCCCACGCCCCGCTGCGCCCGACCGGGGCGTCCTCGCCCGCCCGGGGGGTGATCGCGGCCGTCGTCGCCGCCACGACCCTCCTCCTCGCGGCCAACGCCGGCCCGGCCAGGGCGGCGACCCCCGCACCGGCCTCCGCACCGGCCCCGGTGGTGCGGACGGCGGCCCCGGCACCGGCACCGGCGGCGCCCCGGCAGGCGCGTCCCTGAGCCCCCTCGCCGGGGGGCCCGCATCCTCTGAAGTCCCCCAGCCCCTGGCGCAGTTGTCAGAGGCATGACCTACTCTTTGCACCCTCACCACGCGAGGCACACACGGCTCATGCACAGGGGGCTCACGCAACGCCGTGCCCGCGCGGCACCCATGCCTTTCCCATTCGTTCCGGGGGGTTCGAATCAGCGTGCGCAAGCGCTCTCTCACGGCTGCCACCACTCTGGCGGTCCTCTTCAGCTCGGCGGCCCTCACCGCCACCGCGGCCCACGCCGACTCCAGCGCGAGTCTGCCGGTCAGGGCGACCGGTGACATCGTCGTGGACGCCGTCCACCAGCAGGTCTTCGTCAGCGACCCGCTGAACGGCAAGATCGTGGTCACCGACTACACCGGCAGGACGCTCAAGCAGCTCGCCACCAACCTCTCCGGCGTCCGCGGCCTGGAACTGTCCGCCGACTCCGGCACGCTCTACGCGGCCGTGCAGGACCTCGACACCATCGCCGTCTTCGACACGAGAACCGACGCCGAGACCACCCGGTACCCGGTCGGCGACAAGCCGCTCAGCGTCGCCCTCGCGGGCGGCCGGCTGTGGTTCGGCTACGGCGGCGCCGCCGCGGGCAACATCGGCTCCGTCGACCTGACCGGCGCGCAGCACGAGGTCACGCTCGACCAGGACAGCAGCTGGTACCAGGCTCCGGTGCTGGACGCCGCGCCCGGCTCCGGCACGCTGATCGCGGGCGCGGTCGGACAGAGCCCGGTCGAGCTGGCCTCCTACGACGTCTCCTCGGGCACCGCCACGAAGCTGGCGAGCACCCGGGAGGCCGGCGACAACCTCGGCGACCTCCAGGTCACCCCCGACGGCAAGGACGTCGTGGTGGCCAGCGGCGCGCCCTACTACCAGCAGGTGTTCCGGATCTCCGACCTCGACGAGGACGGCAAGTACGTCACGAACGCCTACCCCAACTCCGTCGCCATCGCCGCCGACGGCACGGTCGCCGCCGGCATCGACGGCTCCTACAGCCCGGACGTCTACATCTTCCGCCCGGGCAGCAGCGAGGCGCTGCGCAGCTACGACTTCCCCCGGACCGGCCAGGGCAGCGGCTCCGACCTGCTGGCCCCCGCCGGGCTGGCCTGGACCCCGGACGGCTCCCGGCTGTTCGCGGTGACCCGCAACAGCCTGGGCGCCTACTCGCTGCGCGTCCTCACCGCGCCCGCCAAGGCGGCCACCACCGTCACCGTGGACGCGCCCACCACCGCCGCCCGCGCCAAGCAGCTCACCGTCACGGGCAGGGTCACCTCCACGGCGGTCCTCCCCGCCGGCAGCAGGCTGGCGGTGACCCGCACCGACCTGGAGTCGCCGAGGGGCAAGGCCCTGGCCGCGGCGGCCACCAGGGCCGACGGCACGTTCTCGTTCACCGACACCCCGCCGGCCGGCGGCAAGGTGACGTACACGGTGGCGTACGCGGGCGACGACGGCCACGCGGCCGGCTCCGGCTCGGACACCGTCGACGTCTCCCGCGCCAGGCCGGCGCTGAGCGTCGACAACAACGGCAAGGTGTACGCCTACGGCAAGGACGTCAGGTTCACCGCGCACCTGGGCAAGACCTACAAGAACCGCACGGTGCAGATCTGGGCCGACCCGTTCGGACCCGACAAGCCCGACAAGCTGGTGAAGTCCGGCACGGTCGACTCCGACGGCAACCTGTCGGTCACCCTGGACCTGAAGCGGGACACCAAGGTCACCGCGAAGTTCTCGGGCGACTCCCGCTACACGTCCGCCTCCGCGTCCAGCACCGTCGGCGCCAAGGTCAGCGTGTCCATGTCGCTCACCGGCCAGTACAGGTCGAAGTCGGCGTGGGGCCACACCTACTACTTCTTCCACAGGACCAAGGATCCGCTGGCCACGACGAAGATGCCGTACTACCCGGGCCGGGCGCAGAAGTTCGAGTTCGAGGGGTACTACCAGGGCCGCTGGTACCCGGGCGACCCCGCCTACTTCAAGCTGGGCTCCGACGGCGTCTCCAGGGTCCGCATCGACGGCGACCACGGCCAGGACGTCGGCCGGCGGTTCCGGATCCGCTCGTCGTACGTCAACAGCGCCTCCGGTGACACCGTGAACTCCACGACACACGGCGCCTGGAAGTACTTCACCTTCACCAAGTAGCGCTACCGGGTGGCCTGGAGCCGGCACAGCTGGCGCTGGACGTTCTCCAGCGCGCCGCGCCGGCGTCCGGGCACCCGAAGGCGCAGCTCAGCGAGCGCGGGCCCGAGTTCACGGGCCCGCGCCGTGTCGTCGATACGGCCCCACTGGTGGTGGGCACGGTCCGCGGCCGCCTCCACGGCGGGCGCGTCCGCCGCCTGTCCCGCCGCCAGCCGGGCCGCGGCGACCGCCAGCCAGGCCCGGCAGCTGCGCGCCGGGTCCCCGGCGAACATCGCGAGGTCGGCCCGGACCTCGGTCCAGTGCAGCGCCTGCTCGGAACCGGCCCCGTGCGCCCGCACGGCGGCCTCCTCGTGCCGCGCGGCCAGCGCGTCGGCCTCCTCGTGCCGCCCGGCCCGTACGGCGTCGCTGATGGCCGTGTGCGGATCGTCCGGGTGCGCGCCGGCCCCGGGACCGCCACCCGGGCGGGGTACGGCGAGGAACCCGTCGGCGCCGACGCCCGGCACAGGGCCGGCCGGCCCGGCCCCTGCCGGTACGACGGCCGCCGCCGCGGCGGGCGCCACCCCGCCCATGACGCCACCGGCGAAGCCCCCGCCCACGCCCGCCAGCAGCGCGTTGCCGCGGATCTCCTCGGGGATGCGCTCCAGCACCTGCCGGTGCAGGACCTCCAGCGGTGGCCGGTGGCCGCTGCGCAGCAGCGTGGCGACCGTCTTCATGTACGCCGGCCCGGCCGGACCCCGCCGCCCGGGCGGCGGGGCGACGCGGCCGTACACGGCGGTGCTGGGGCCCGAGTCGAGGCCGCGCTCGGTGACGTACCGCCAGGCCTCCGCGTCGGCGTGCAGGTCGACGACGAGCGCGGTGTCCGCGGCGGAGCGCAGCCGCAGTTCCTCGCGGATCCAGTGCCAGGGCACGGCCGTGTAGCGGACCGTCGCCGGGGTGGTGCGGGCCAGGGCCAGATGCGGTTGGTGCTGGCGGCGGTCCAGGTGCAGCTGCCCGGTGAGATACACGGTGAGCGGGCCGGACGTGGCGGCGGCGGCGCGCAGCCGGGTGAGGACGGCCTGCGGTTCCAGCGGGTCGGCGAGTTCGACCACGTTCGCGGTGTCGGCGCCGGACAGCACGGCGGGGGCGACGGCGGCCAGCACCGGCAGCACACCGGCCGCGTCCACCAGGCGTCCCCGGCCCAGCGGCGACGCCGCGAGCAGCAGCACGGTTCCGGGCATCGTGCCTCCCCCTGTCACCTGTGGATCCGCTTACCAGCCAGCACCGTAGCCGCTGGCGCTGCTCACCGGCGCTTCAGGCACGCAAACGTCCCCGTTCGGGGGGTTCGCCCACCGCGTGTTCCGCCCGCCGCACCGCGAAGACCGTGGTGTCGTCCTCCAATCGCCCCCGGGTGTGGCGCAGGACGCCGTCGTGGACCCGGCGGACCAGCAGCCGGGGTTCGGTGCGGCGCGGGTCGTCGGCGACCGCGCGGGCGATGTCGCGGGCCAGCGGATAGAAGGCGCCGGGCCCGTCACGGGCCTCGGTGACCCCGTCGGTGACCAGCAGCAGCGTCTCGTCCGCGGCCAGCGGCACCCGGCGCACGGGCGGCAGCGTGCCCGCGAGGTCACCGAGCCCGAGCGGGGCACCGTCGCCGCTGGGCAGCTCGCGCAGGCCGCGCGGACCGACGGCGAGCGGGGGTTCGTGGCCGAAGTTGACCATCTCGACCGTCTCCGGACTGTCCTCGGGGAAGGCGATGAGCACGGCGGTGGCGAAGCGGTCCCCGTCGTGGTGGCCGAGCGCGTTGGTGTGGCAGCGGTGCCGCAGCATCCGGGTCTCCAGACGGGCGGCGACGGTCGCGAGGTCCCGTTCGTGGTAGCCGGCCTCGCGGAAGGTGCCGAGCAGCGCGGCGGCGGTCTCCACGGCCCCGAGTCCCTTGCCCTGCACGTCGCCGACGAGGAGCCGGGTGCCGTGCGGGCCGGGCTGGATGTCGTAGAAGTCGCCGCCGACCCGGGCGTCGACGTCGGCGGCCAGGTACACCCCCGCGTGCTCCAGGCCGCCCCAGGGGGCCGGCAGCGGGCGCAGCACGGTACGCCGGGTGGTCTCGGCGATGTCCTGGATGTGCAGGACCTTGCGTTCCTGGCGGACGCGCACGGCCGCGGCCAGGGTGGCGAGGAGACCACCGAGGGCGACGAGGAGGAAGTTGGCGAACCCGGCCCGGTACTGGTCGGGCCAGACGCTGTCGACCGCGACGTACGTCACCAGCGACAGCACGCTGTAGGCGGCCGTCGTCCACACCCCGCAGATCGCGGCGGCGATGCCCGGGACCAGAACGATCCAGGTGATGATCCGGAAATCCGCACTGGTACTGAGGTCCAGCAGGATGACCCCGGCGAGCAGCAGCAGCGGCGGCAGCCAGGCGATGCTCCGTCCGCGGACCCGAAGCAGCGGGCGCTGCCGCCCGTACTCCATCTCCGTCACGGCGGGCAGCCCTCCATTGCTTCAGCGAACCACGGCGGCCATGGGCACGCATCCGGGCGCTCTCACCCTCCTGGCCGAGTTGCCGGGCCGTGCGCCCCGGTGTGCCCTGGAAGGCGGGGGCGGAACGGGGGAGAGGACAGGAAGGAGTGCTCTCATGGCTCAAGCGGCACCCGCACCCGGCGGAATGTCCCGGCCCGGCCGCACGCCCGAGGCGGAGCGGCGCGACACCGACGTGCGTCAGCGGCCGCCGGACGTCTTCGACGCGCGCGCCCACCGGATCGCCCGGCTGGCCGTCCCGGTCGTACTGGGGCTCGTCTACGGCTACTGGGTCGCGGCCGACAACCGCTTCGGCGGCCCGATCACCGGCTGGAACGTGCTGCTCGGCCTCGTGAGCGCGCTGGTGTTCGCGGTGGTGTGCGCGGCCCTGCTGGCGCTGGCCCCGCGGCTGCGGCGGGAGGTGCACGCGCTGCTGTGGTCGGTGTTCGCCGGGTGCGCGTTCGGTTTCCTCTACAGCCAGAGCGGCGTGTCGGTGGTGGCCGCGGCGCTGTTGTCCGTGCTGGTGGCCGCGGCCGTCTTCGCCGTGCTCTTCTACCGCTACTACACGCATGAGGACGCGTTCGGACACCGGATCCGCTGAGCGCGCCGTGCGGGGACTCCGGCCGGGTGGCCGGGGCCCCCGCACTCCCCTGTGTCCCCCTCCTCCGCACCGGACGGGAATCCCCGGTCCCTGTCCGGCTCCACGACCCTGAGGAGCCGGACAGGGGGTCCCGCCGGTGGTCCGGTGCCGACCGGCGTCACCGCGACGTCCGGTGCCGACCGGCGTCACCGCGACGGGTGCGGCCGGTAACCGCCGCCGCGGCCGGCGCGCGGGGGGCGACGCCGGGGGCTTTCCGTCGCGGCCGGTGCGGGGCGTCACGGGGTGTCCCCGTCCCGGGTACGGCCGGCGCCGGTGGGCCGAGTGCCGGGCGCCGCGCGGGCGTTGGCCCGGTGACGGGGCCGCACCCGCCTGCTTCTCCCCAGCACCAGGAAACACCCATTCGGGCGAACCCTCCACCGGAGAGCGGGACACGGCTGCGCCGAACGGGTCGCCGGCCGCCCGAACGCAGTCGTCCCGCTCGCGCGCCGCCGCCGCAGGCCGTTGCCTGGAAGCGTGCCCCCACGCCTCAGAACCGCCCTGTCGGCCGTACTGATCGCCCTGTCGGGCCTCCTCGTGCCGTGCGGCGCGCTGGCGGCCTGGGCGGCGTACGGGCTCGCCGACACGGGCCGGTACGTCACCGCGATGGCGCCGCTCGCCGCCGACCCGGCGGTGCGCGAGGCCGTGGCGGACACGGTCGGTGACGGCATCCTGCGCGCGGTGGGCCGGCACCTGGACGTCCCGCCGGTACCCGGCCCCGTACGCCCGTTCGTGCGCGACGCGGTGCGCTCCTTCACCCAGACCCGGGCCTTCCGGCTGGCCTGGGACACCGGCAACCAGGTCACCCACGACGCCGTCCTGCGCGCCCTGCGCGGGGTGGACGACCGCGACGTCACCGTCGACCTGGCCCCCGTCACCGCCCGGGTCAAACGCCAGCTCACCCACGACCATGTGCCGCTCGCCGCGCGCATCCCGGTGCAGCACACCGCGGTCGCCGTGCTCCCGGCGGGCGAACTGACCGCGCTCCGGAAGGGGTTCCACGTGCTCGAAGTCGCCGGGTTCTGGCTGCCGGTGGCGGCCGTCGCCTTCGCCGTCGGCGGGATCGCCCTCGCCGTCCGCCGCCGCCGGGCCGTCACCGCGACCGCGCTGGGCACGGCCCTGGGCGGCGCCCTGCTGGCCGGCTGCCTCGCCGCCGGCCGCAGCCTGACCCTGGCCGGCCTGCCCGCCGGGGTGCCCCATCCGGCCGTGGGCGCCGTCTACGACGCCCTCACCGGCACCCTGCGCACCGTGGCCTGGCTGCTGCTCGGTCTCGGTCTGGCGGTGGCCCTCACCGCCTGGCTCACCCGGTACCTGCGCCTGACGCGTCCCGGGCGACGCCGGCCAGGGTCACCAGCGCCCGCGCCAGCTCCGGCTCCGGCACCGACGCGAGCCCGAGCCTGACCGCGTCCGGGGTCCGGCCGGCGCCGACCGAGAACGCCGTACCCGGGGTGACGGCTATGCCGCGCGCCCGCGCGGCGGCCGTGAAGGTGTCGGCGCGCCACGGCGCGGGCAGCTCCCACCAGGCGAAGTAGGCGGCCGGGTCGGAGCGCACGGTGAAACCGGCCAGCTTCTCGGCGACCAGCCGCTGCCGCCGCCGCGCGTCGCGCTGCTTCGCGGCCACCAGCCGGTCCACGGTCCCGTCGCCGAGCCACCGCACGGCCGCCTCCAGCGCGAAGCCGCCCGCGCTCCAGCCACCGGACCGGACGGCCCGCGCGACCGCGTCGACGCGGTCGTCCGGTACGACGGTGAAGCCGACGGTGAGGCCGGGCGCGACCCGCTTGGACAGGCCGTCGACGAGGTGGACGCGCTCCGGTGCCAGCGCGGCGAGCGGAGGGGTGCCGCCCGGGTGCAGGAAGGACCAGATCCGGTCCTCGACCACCGGTATCCCCAGCCTGTGGACGGTTTCGGCCAGCTGCCGCAGCCGCCCGGCACCCGTCGTCCGCGAGGTCGGGTTGTGCAGGGTCGGCTGGAGGTACAGGGCGGACAGCGGCGCGCCCCGGTGCGCGGCGGCGACCGACGCGGGCAGCAGCCCCTCCTCGTCCGTGGCGAGCGGGACGAGCGTGAGGGCGAGGCGGGCCGCGATCTCCTTCACCAGCGGATACGTCAGCGGTTCCACGCCCACCCGGCCGCCGGGCCGGACCAGCGAGGCGAGGGTGGCGGCGATCGCCTGGCGGGCGTTGCCGGTGAACAGGATCCGCTCCGGACGGGCCGGCAGCCCGGCCCGGGCCAGCAGGGCGGCGACCGCGTCCCGGGCGTCCGGGGTGCCCGCGGCGGCGGCCGGCCGCAGCGCCTGGCCGAGCGCGTCCGGCCGCAGCAGGGGCGTCAGGGCCGGTGCCAGCAGCTCCGACTGGCCGGGTGCGGACGGGTAGTTGAGTTCCAGGTTGACGGGTGCGGCCCCCGCGGCCTCGGCCAGGGCGTGCCCGGGCTGCGGGTCCGGCGCCGCGGCCCGCACGAAGGTGCCGCGTCCGACCTCGCCCACCACCAGTCCCCGGCGTACGAGTTCGGCGTACACCCGGCCCGCCGTCGACGGCGCGATGCCCCGGCGCCGCGCGAACACCCGCTGCGGCGGCAGCCGTTGCCCCGGACGCAGCCGGCCGCCCGTGATGTCCCGCGCGATGAGATCGGCGATGCGCCGGTAGTCGTCCACAAGTCCCCCAGTTCGTCGGCCTCTTGGCATTGCACCGAGAGCAAAGATTTTATTGCACCGAGTGACGGCCCGGCCTAGGGTCGGATCATGCCCCCCTGCCTCGCATACGAGGACAAGGGTCCCGGAACGTCCTCCCGGGTTCCCCTCGTCCTGGTCCACGGACACCCCTTCGACCGCACCATGTGGCAGCCGCAGCTGGCCGAGTTCGCCGCCGGCCGCCGGGTGATCGCCCCCGACCTGCGCGGCTACGGCGCCTCCCCCGTCACCCCCGGCGCGGTCCCGCTCTCCCGGCACGCCCAGGACATCACCGCCCTCCTGGACCACCTCGGCGTCGACACCTTCGCCCTCGCCGGCCTGTCCATGGGCGGCCAGATCGTCATGGAGTGCGCCGGCCGCCTCGGCGACCGCGTCCGGGGCCTGGTCCTCGCCGACACCTCCGCCGCCGCCGAGACCCCCGACGGGCGGCGCGCCCGCTGCGCCATGGCCGGCCGGCTGCTCGCCGAGGGCATGCGCGGCTACGCCGACGAGGTGCTGGAGAAGATGGTCGCCCCCTGTGCCCGCCCCGAGGTCAAGGCGCACGTCCACCGCATGATGACGGCCACCTCCCCGGAGGGCGCCGCGGCCGCCCTGCGCGGCCGGGCCGAACGCCCCGACTACCGCGACCTGCTGACCAGGGTGAGCGTGCCCGCCCTCGTCCTGGTCGGCGCCGACGACACCTACACCCCCGTCCCCGACGCCGAGGCCCTGCACGCGGCCCTGCCCGACTCCGTCCTGCACGTCATCGACGGCGCCGCCCACCTGCCCAACCTGGAGCGACCCGAGGAGTTCAACCGCGCCCTGGCCGCCTTCCTGGCACGGCTCGACGGGTGATCGTAGGCTCGTCCCCGTGACCCAGCACCGCGGACGCAGGCCCGGCGCCTGGTGTGCCGGTCTGCTGCTCGCCGGGGTGAGCGCGGTCATCGGCTGCCGGATCGCCGGCACCGACGCCATCACCCCCGTGCCCCAGCTGCTCGCCTTCCTGCCCTGGCTGCTCGCACCGGCCGTGTTCGCCCTGCTGTGCGCGCTGCTCACCCGCTGGTGGACGGGCCTGGTTTGGGCGATCGCCGTCCTCGGCCTGCTCGCCTGGTACCTGGAGCCGTACGGCAGGACCGCCGAGCCCGACGGCCCGCCCCTCGCCGCCCTCCGCGTCCTCACCGCCAACGTCGAGTCCGGCCACGCCACCCCCGCCCTCGCCCGTGCCGTGCGCGACCGGCACCCCGACGTCGTCTTCGTGCAGGAATGCGACGCCGGCTGCCGGGCCACCCTGGAGCACGGCACCGGCACCCGCTACCCGCACCGCCGGGCCGTCGAGGCGGACGGCTCCCGCGGCTCCCTCGTCCTCAGCCGCTACCCGCTGACCCCGGCCCCCGGTGTCCACGGCACCCTGGGCATGCCCGGCGCGGTCGCCGACGTCCACGGCCACGCCGTACGCCTCCAGCTCGCCCACCCCATGCCGCCGCTGCCGGGCCAGGTCGGCGTGTGGCGCCGCGAACTCGGCCGGCTCCGCGCCTTCGCCGCCGCCGGCCCCCGCACCCCCACCGTCCTCGCCGGCGACTTCAACGCCTCCCAGGACCACGCGGCCTTCCGGCACATCCTCGACACCGGCCTGACCGACGCGGCCCGTCTCACCGGGCACGACCGCGTCCCCAGCTGGCCGTCGCGCACCGCCTCCGTCATCGGCGTCCAGATCGACCACGTCCTGGTCTCCCGGGACTTCACCGCGGCCGGCACCCGATTCCTGCCCCTGGCCGGCACCGACCACCGCGCCCTCGTCGTGGACCTCACCCTGCGCCGGCGCACCTGAACCGGCCGCGATCGAACCGGCCATAATGGGCGCATGTCCCGAGAGTTCCCCATCGGCCTCACCCCTCCCGACTGGCTGGTCCGGAACCTCAGACCCCAGCAGGCCCCGCTCAACCGGCCCGCCCTCGCCCGCGCCGCCCTCGGCATGTCCCTCCCCCTGGCTCTCGGCCTCGCCGCCGGCTACCCCGCCTACGGCGCCCTGGCCTCCATGGGTGCCCTCTCCGGCGTCATCGGCGACACCGCCGACGCCTACCGCATGCGCATCCTCAACATCGCCGTCCCGCAGCTCTTCGGCGCGGCCGGTGTGGCCCTGGGCGCACTGGTGCAGGGCCACGGCTGGTACGCGGTGGCCACCGTCACCGGCGTCGCCCTGCTCTCCGGCATGATCTCCACGATCGGCGCGGTCGCCTCCGTCTCCGGCCTGCTGCTGCTCCTGAACTGCGTGATCGGCGCGGGCCTCCCGCTGCCCTCCCCCTGGTGGGTGGCCCCGACCCTGATGACCGGCGGCGGCCTGCTGATCCTCCTGCTCGCCCTGGCGGCCTGGCCCCTGCGCGCGGGCGTCCCCGAACGCGCCGCGGTCGCCGCCACCTACCGCGCCGTCGCCGCCCTCCTCACCGCCGCCGGCACGGACCGCGCCGAGGAGTACGAGGAGGCCCGCCGCACCGTCACCCAGTCCCTGAACCAGTCCTACGACCTGATCCTGGCCCGGCGCGCCCGCCACCACGGCCGCAGTCCCGAACTGACCCGGATGCTGGCCCAGTTGAACGCGATCACCCCGCTGATCGAGGCGGCCCCCGCGGCCCACCTGGCCGCCCGCCCCCTCCCCGAGCCGATCCCCGCGGCACTGCACCGCCTGGCGGACGCCGTCGAAACCGGACGGACACCCCCCGCCCCCCTCGCCCTCCCCCTCCCCACCACGGAGACGGCCCGCGCGGTCGACCACGCGCTGCGCCACGCCGCCGAGGTCGTCGCCCATCCCGACGTCGACCCCCGCGGCACCGACGACCGCCTCGGCCGCCCCGCCGCCCTGCGCGTCCGCACCGCCCGCGCGGCACGCGACGTCGTCCTGTCCGCCAACTCCTGGCGCTACGGCGTGCGCCTCGCCCTCTGCATCGGCATCGCCCAGGCCCTGGTCTCCCTCATCCCCGTCCCCCGCTCCTACTGGGTCGCCCTGACCATCACCTTCGTCCTCAAACCCGACTTCGGCTCGGTCTTCTCCCGCGCCCTGCTGCGCGCCCTCGGCACGGTGGCCGGCCTGGTCGTCGCCGCGGTCGTCCTCGCCGAGGTCCCGCTGGGCTGGTGGGACGTCCCGACGCTCTTCCTCCTCGCCCCCCTCGTCCCGGCCCTCACCCCCCGGGGCTACGGCTACCAGACCGCGGCCATCACCCCCGTGATCCTGCTCCTCTCCGACATCCTCAACCACAAGGGCACGGCCCTGCTGCTCCCCCGGCTGACCGACTCCCTGCTGGGCTGCGCCATCGCCCTGATCGCCGGCTACCTCCTGTGGCCCGAGAGCTGGCACACCCGTGTCGGCGCCCGACTGGCCGACGCGGTCGCCGACACGGCGGCCTACGTCGAAGCGGCCTTCGGACCCACCCCCGACCCCGCCGCCCGTGCCCGCATGCGCCGCCGCCTCTATCGCGACCTGTCCGTCATCCGCACCGAGTTCCAGCGGGCCCTGACCGAGCCCCCGCCGACCGGCCGGCGCGCCGCGGCGTGGTGGCCGCTCGTCGTCGCCGTCGAACGCGTCGTGGACGCCACGACAGCGGCCCGCGTCCGCGTCCGCCACGGCGCCGCGGCCCCCTCCAGCGTCGAGATCGCGCAGGTGACCCTGCAACTGCGCGAGCTGTCCGAGGCCGTGCGCGGCGCGGAGACCCTGACCGCCGTCCGCACCGACCTCACCGGCCCCGCGGGCAGCGTCCTCGAACCCCTCCGCCAGGAGCTGGCCGCGGCCCGCTCGATCGCGTCCCCGCACTGACGCGGACCGGCCATCCGGGGCCGCTAACCTTACGTGTCCGTCCTGGCCAGTGATTTAAGGGATACAACTCACGCGAAGGGTTGCGCACATGGGCATTCTCACTCTCCTGCGGAACGCGTTCGGCCGCTCACGCAAGGCACGAGCCACCGAGGCGGAGGGTGCGGACCGGTCCCCCGAGCGCACCCCCGCCCCCACCACCCCGGTCCTCACCGACGAACACGAACTGGTGGCAGCGGCCTTCGACAAGGTAAAGACCTCGGCCCCGACGGGGACGGCGACGGAGCAGAGCTCCGGGGCGGCCGAGCCGAGGGTCGCTACTGAGCCTGCGGAGCCGGAGGTCGCTACTGAGGCTTCCGAGGCGCCGGTTACCGATGAGCCTGCCAAGCCGGTGGTAACGGCCGAGACCGGTGCGGCTCACGAGGCTACCGTCGCCGCCGAGGCGAGGGGGGCCTCCGAGGCCGAGGTCGCCAGTGAGATCGACGAGGTTCACGAGCCTGTGGTCGCGGCCGAGGCGATGGAGGAGACCGAGCCGGGGGTCACCGATGAGACCGGTGGGGCTCCCGAGGCTGTGGTCACCATCGAGGCGAATGGGGCCTACGAGGCTGAAGTCGCCGCCGAGACCGACGAGGCATCCGAGCCTCAGGTCGCCCCCGTGACCAAGGAGGAGACCGAGCCTGCGCTCACGGCTGACGCTGACGTGGCGGCCGAGAAGGACACCGAGCCTGAGGTCGCGGCCGAAGAGAAGGCCGAGCCTGAGGAGGGGGCTCAGGTGACGGCCCCGGCCGAGGACGCGGCCGAGGAGCCGCCCACGGCTGAGGTCGGTCCGGAGTCCACCGAGCAGCCGTTCACGGCCGAGGCGCGGACCGAGGCAGAGCCGGCCGGCACGGAGGCCGCCGGGACGACGGCCGAGGACACGGAGACGCCCGCAGCGGCGGCCGAGGAGGCCGAGCGCACCGCTCCGGCCACCGACGCGGAGCCCGAGCAGTCGGCGCCCGAACCGGAGTCGAGCGCGAGCGAGGACACCCCGGGACCGACGGCGGCCGAGGCCGTCACCGAGGAAGAACCGGAGACGACGACCCCGCGGGCCGCCGACGGCGAGGACGCCCCGCAGGGGCCACCCGCACTGGACGACGCGACCCGCACGGGTGGTGCGGGTGGGAACACGGACGCCGAAGGCGCAGCCGAGGCGGACCCGCACCCGGAGCAGCCGCAGGCCGCCGACGGCGAGGACGCCCCGCAGGAGGCACCCGCACCCGACGACGAAACCCGCACGGGTGGTGCGGGTGGGAACACCGACGCCGAAGGCGAAAGCGAGGCCGAGGACGAGGCCGAGGACGAAACCGAGACCGAGACCGAGGCCGGCAAGGCGACCCCCGCCCTCCCCCTCGCGGAGCTGAAGCGTGCCGCCCCCGCCCTCGCATCCGCGTACCAGGCCGCGGCAGCCACCCTCGAGAAGACCGACCTCACCGGCACCCGAGCGAAGCTCTACCTCGTGCTGGACCGCTCCGCGAGCATGCGCCCGTACTACAAGGACGGTTCCGCCCAGGCCCTCGCCGACCAGACCCTCGCCCTCGCGGCCCACCTGGACCCGCAGGCCACGGTCCACGTCGTCCTCTTCTCCACGGAGGTGGACGGCACCACCGATCTCACCCTCACCGAGGACCACGAGACGAAGATCGACGACGTGCACGCCGGCCTCGGCCGCATGGGCCGTACCAGCTATCACGCCGCCGTGGACGCCGTACTCGCCCACTACGACGAGAACGCCGCCCCCGGCACCCCGGCCCTGGTCGTCTTCCAGACCGACGGCGCCCCGGACGCGAAGACCCCGGCGACCCAGTCCCTCACGAAGGCCGCGGCCGGCCACCCCGCCGTCTTCTTCTCCTTCGTCGCCTTCGGTGAGCACGACAACAAGGCCTTCGACTACCTCCGCAAGCTGAAGGCCGGCAACACGTCCTTCTTCCACGCCGGCCCGACGCCCCGCGAGCTGACGGACACCGAGCTGTACCAGGGCGTACTGGCCACCTGGCGCCCGTGACCAGCCGGTCACCCACCACGCCACCGCCCCGCGCGACCCGGCCGCCCCTTCCCACCCTGCAAAACGGGAAGCGGGCGGCCCACCCGTCTCGGCTACGATTTCAAGGTTCGTACAATCCCCCGACCTGGGAGCAGCCCGCGATGGCTCGACACCTCATCACCAGCGCCCTTCCGTACATCAACGGGATCAAGCACCTGGGCAACATGGTGGGGTCCATGCTCCCGGCGGACGTGTACTCCCGGTATCTCCGCCAGCGCGGCCACGAGGTCCTGTACATCTGCGCGACCGACGAGCACGGCACCCCCGCCGAGCTGGCCGCGAAGGAGCGGGGCTTGCCGGTGGACGAGTTCTGCGCGCAGGCGCACGACGCCCAGAAGGCGATCTACGACGGCTTCGCGCTGGCGTTCGACTACTTCGGACGCAGCTCCAGCCCGCAGAACGTGGAGATCACCCAGCACTTCGCGCGGAAGCTGAACGAGAACGGCTTCATCGAGGAGCGGGCGATCCGCCAGGTGTACTCCCCGGCCGACGGCCGTTTCCTCCCGGACCGTTACGTCGAGGGCACCTGCCCGCACTGCGGCTACGACAAGGCCCGCGGCGACCAGTGCGAGAACTGCACCCGCGTCCTGGACCCGACCGACCTGATCGACCCGCGCTCGGCGATCTCCGGTTCCACGGACCTGGAGGTCCGCGAGACCAGGCACCTCTTCCTGCTCCAGTCCAAGCTCCAGCACGAGGTCGAGGCTTGGGTCGCCCGGCACGAGGACGACTGGCCGCAGCTCGCCTCCTCCATCGCCCGCAAGTGGCTGACCGAGGGCCTGCACGACCGCGCGATCACCCGTGACCTCGACTGGGGCGTTCCCGTGCCGGCGGACACCTGGCCGGAGCTGGCGGCCGAGGGCAAGGTGTTCTACGTCTGGTTCGACGCCCCGATCGAGTACATCGGTGCGACGAAGGAGTGGGCGGACACCGCCCCCGACGGGGAGACCCGGGACTGGAAGTCCTGGTGGTACGAGGCGGACGACACCGTCCGCTACACCGAGTTCATGGCGAAGGACAACGTCCCCTTCCACACCGTGATGTTCCCGGCCACCGAGCTGGGTGTGCGCGAGCCGTGGAAGAAGGTCGACTACGTCAAGGCGTTCAACTGGCTGACGTACTACGGCGGCAAGTTCTCCACGTCGCAGAAGCGGGGCGTCTTCACCGACCAGGCGCTGGACATCCTGCCCGCCGACTACTGGCGTTACTTCCTGGTCGCCAACGCCCCCGAGTCGGACGACTCGTCCTTCACCTGGGAGCACTTCACCGCCACGGTGAACAAGGACCTCGCCGACACCCTCGGCAACTTCGTCAACCGCGTGCTGTCCTTCTCCCGCAAGCGCTTCGGCGACGACGTACCGGCCGGCGGCACGCCCGGTGAGGCGGAGGCGCGGCTCGGTGAGGAGATCGCCCGGCTGCTCGCCGAGTACGAGGAGCAGATGGAGGCCCTCCAGTTCCGCAAGGCCGCCGCGGCGCTGCGCGCCCTGTGGTCGGCCGGCAACTCCTACCTGGAGGAGAAGGCCCCCTGGCTGGAGATCAAGACGGACAAGGACGGCGCGGCCCTCACCCTGCGTACGGCGATGAACCTGATCCACCTGTACGC
The DNA here is from genome assembly GCF_040637655.1 of Streptomyces sp. NPDC028722. Taxonomy (NCBI): domain Bacteria; kingdom Bacillati; phylum Actinomycetota; class Actinomycetes; order Kitasatosporales; family Streptomycetaceae; genus Streptomyces; species Streptomyces sp. NPDC028722. The sequence goes on along the minus strand of NZ_JBEZWU010000006.1, from coordinate 333,086 downwards.
GGTGGTCTCCGAGCCGCTGATCCCGGCCAGCTCGGCGGTGATGCGCGCGGCGTTCGCCCTGCCGGACGACACCGCCGCCTGGGTCACCGCAGACGAGGCGAAGGCCCTGGCCTCCGTCCCGGCCGGTACCCCGTTCACGGTGCCACCGGTGCTGTTCGCCAAGCTGACGGACGAGGACCTGGCGACGTACAAGGAGCGTTTCGGCGGCGACGAGGGCTGACCGCGCCGCGCTGAGGCCCGCTGAGGGCGCCGAGCCGGGTGCTCGGCGCCCTTTCGCATGACCGGGAGCTACCGGGTCACTTCAGTACGCCCGCACCCGTGCTCGTCGCCAGTTCCGCCGGGAGGTTCTTCGCCGACGTCTCCAGGCCCGCGGTGAGCGTCGGGGTCCAGTTCACCGTCGCCTTGATCTTCTTCGAGGAGGCGGCGTTGTACGCGGCGACCAGGTCGGTGGCCGTGCCGTTGACGAGGTTGCCGCTGCCCGCGACCGAGCCGGTGCCGTCGCCGCTGAGCAGCTTGGCGACCTTGCCGCCGGACGGCACCGTCCAGTAGTTGTCCTCAGCGACGACCTGAGCCGTCGCGCGGGAGTCGATGCTGTACAGGGGCGCGTAGCCGTCGACGGCCGTCGTGTCGTACACGTTGTCGTAGACGTGGATCTGGCCGATGCGGGCGAGCGGGGCGCGCTGGACGATGCCCTTCCACACGTTGTGGTGGAGGGAGACCCGTAGCTTGCCGGTGCTGTCCTTGTCGCTGGAGCCGATCAGCATCGTCTTGTCGTGGTCGGAGAACCGGTTGCGTTCGACGGTCACCAGGTCGGAGCCGTTGGTGATGTCGAGGGCGCCGTCGTGGATCTGGTACTCGCGGCCGAAGTACTTGGGGTTGGCCCGGTCGAGGTGGGGCGCGTCGGTGAACGTGTTGTGGTCCGCCCACACGTGCGTGGCGCCGCGCAGGGTGACGGCGTCGTAGGCGGAGTTCCAGTTGCCGTCGTCGCCGTCCGTCGGGTCCCACTGCGGGAAGCAGTCCTCGGTGGCGGAGAAGGCCAGGTTGCGGATGATGACGTTGTCGACGCCCTTCACCTGGAGGCTGCCGCCGGTGATCCCGGCGCCGGTGCCGGGCACGCCCACGATCGTGGTGTCGGCGGGCACCTTGAAGACGATGTTCTTCGCCTGCTTGTCCTGGGCGGCGGCGCGGGCCTTCTCCTGGGTGCCGGAGGGCAGCTCGGAGCGGCCGTAGGTGGCTGGGTCGTACGCCTTGAGGTAGGCCGACAGGGAGTACCCGGTGCCGGCCGCGTAGTCCGCGCAGGTCAGCTTCTTGCCGCTGTCGTCGGTGTTGGCGTCGATGGTGCCCTTGACCTTGATGACGCGGGGCGCGGTGTCGGAGGCCGAGCCGAGTGCCTTCACGAGCTGGGCGCGGCTGGTGACGGTGTAGGTGTGCGCGGAGTCGGCCTTCGCGCCGCCGGTGGTCCCCGTGCCGGCGGCGGCCCAGCCGTCCTTGGCGGGGAGCGACCGGTGGTACAGGTCGACGGCGTCGGCGTTCGCGGTCATCACGAACACCCCGGCGCCGGCGCCGGCCGCCACGACGGCGGCGGCCACGGCGAGGGTGCGCCGCCCACGGAGGGACCGGCGGTGGGAGGGAGCTGCCACGGAGAAGTCCTTACGGGTCTGCTGAACGAGTCTTACGCTCCCTCAGTGGCCGCCGCGCGCCGGAAGGTTGCCGCCGGACGGCGCACTTCTTTCGGGTGATCCGTGGCGTCCGGCGGCCTCGCGGCACCGGGCGTCGCGTGTGCGTGCCGGGAAGCCGGAAATGATCTCCCCGTGGACATCCCCGAACCTCATCACCGCCTCCTCGCGGACGTCGTCCCGGCGGGCGGACCGTACGGCCTGGTGCTCGCCGGCGGGTACGCGCTCCAGGCCCATGGGCTGCTGCGGCGCCCGCACGCCGATCTCGACCTCGCCACGGAGAGTTCCGGGGCCATGGAGGACATCGCCGCCGCCGTCGGCGCGGCGCTGGAGGCGCGGGGGCGGCAGGTGCGTACCGGCGCCGGCACCGCGCTCACCGCGCAGCTGACGGTCACCGACCCGGTGAGCGGCGAGGAGTGCGCGCTCACGCTGCACAGGGAGGTGTTCTGGCAGCCGCCGGAACTCACCGGGTACGGCCTGGCGCTCTCCCTGGAGGACGCGGTCGGTACGAAGATCCGCGCGCTGTACGACCGGGGCGCGGCCGTCGATCTGGTGGACGCGCGGGCGGCGGCGGCCCGGTTCTCCCTGCCGCGGCTGGAGGAGCTGGGGCGCCGGCACGCCCACGACCCCTTCGACCTGCCCACTCTCCAGTCCCGGCTGACCGGCACGGACTTCTACGCCGACGCCGATTTCCTCCGCCTCGGGCTGGACGGTGAGCGGATCGCCGCCCTGCGCGCCTGGGCCCAGCACTGGTCCGACGACATCGCCGAACGGCTGCTGGAGGACGGGGCCTCTCCGGACGACGAGGACGAGGACGAGGACGAGAGCGGGGCCGAGGCCGGGGGCGACGACACCGACTCGGCCGGCCCGGGCGCCGGCGTCTGACGGCGGTGCGCGCCGATCCGTCGAGAGCGGGTCAGGACGGACCGGCGCGCTGCGGCACTGGCGTGCCGCCTACTTCGGCTGCGGCTTCCTGATGCTCAGGTGCAGCTCGCGCAGGCGGGACTCGTCCAGCTCGGTCGGGGCGCCCATCATCAGATCCTGGGCGTTGCCGTTGAGCGGGAAGGCGATCGTCTCGCGGATGTTGGGCTCGTCCGCGAGGAGCATGACGATACGGTCCACGCCCGGGGCGATGCCGCCGTGCGGCGGGGCGCCGAAGCGGAACGCGCGGAGCATGCCCGCGAACTCGCGCTCGGTGGTCTCGTGGTCGTAGCCCGCGATCTCGAAGGCCTTCAGCATGATGTCCGGCTCGTGGTTCCGGATCGCGCCGGAGGACAGCTCGACGCCGTTGCACACGATGTCGTACTGCCAGGCCAGGATGTCCAGCGGGTCCTGGTTCTCCAGCGCGTCCATGCCGCCCTGCGGCATGGAGAACGGGTTGTGCGAGAAGTCGATCCGACCGGTCTCCTCGTCCTTCTCGAACATCGGGAAGTCGACGATCCAGCAGAAGCGGAAGACGTTCTCCTCGAAGTGGCCGGCCCGCTTGGCGGCCTCGACGCGGACCGCGCCCATGATCTTGGAGACCTCGTCGAACTCGCCCGCGCCGAAGAAGACCGCGTGGCCGGGGGCCAGGGAGAGCCGCTTGGTCAGCTCCGCGACGTTCTCCTCGGTGAGGAACTTCGCGATCGGGCCGGACAGCGCGCCGTCCTCGCCGACGCGGACCCAGGCCAGGCCCTTCGCGCCCAGCGTCACGGCGAAGTCGCCGAGCTGGTCGAAGAACTTGCGCGGCTGGTCCTGGACCGCCGGCACCGGCAGGGCGCGTACGTGCTTGCCGGCGAACGCCTTGAACTCCGAGCCCTCGAAGACGTCGGTGATGTCCACCAGCTCCAGCTTGGCGCGCAGGTCCGGCTTGTCGGAGCCGTACTTGAGCATCGCCTCACGGAACGGGATGCGCGGGAACGGGGAGGTGACGTGGCGTCCGCCCCCGAACTCCTCGAACAGCTCGGTCATCAGCTGCTCGATCGGCCGGAAGACGTCCTCCTGCTCCACGAAGCTCATCTCGACGTCGAGCTGGTAGAACTCGCCCGGCGAGCGGTCGGCGCGGGCGTCCTCGTCGCGGAAGCAGGGCGCGATCTGGAAGTAGCGGTCGAAGCCGGAGATCATCAGCAGCTGCTTGAACTGCTGCGGGGCCTGCGGCAGGGCGTAGAACCGGCCCGGGTGCAGCCGGGAGGGGACCACGAAGTCGCGGGCGCCCTCGGGGGAGGTGGCCGTCAGGATGGGGGTCGCCATCTCGTTGAAGCCGAGCGCCGTCATCTTCTGGCGGATCGCGCCGATGACCGCCGTACGCAGCATGATGTTGCGGTGCATGCGCTCGCGGCGCAGGTCCAGGAAGCGGTACTCCAGGCGCCGCTCCTCGTTGACCCCGTCCTCGGTGTTGATGGTGAAGGGCAGCGGCTGGGCCGCGCCCAGCAGCTCGACCTCGGCGACCTCGACCTCGATCTCACCGGTCGGCAGGTCGGGGTTGACGTTCTCGGTGCCGCGGGAGACGACGCGGCCGTCGACGCGGACCGTGGACTCCTTGGAGATGCTGTCCAGGGCCTCGTACGCGGGGGTGCCGGGACGGGCGACCAGCTGGGTGATGCCGTAGTGGTCGCGCAGATCGATGAAGAGGATGCCGCCCAGGTCGCGCCGATTGTGCAGCCATCCGCTGAGCCGGACGTCGGTGCCGACGTCAGAGGCGCGGAGCTGGCCGCAGGTGTGGGACCTGTACCGATGCATCGTCGTTCATCGTCCTTCGTGGTGGGGTTTCTCCCGCCGGCTCTCCGACCGGCGGGAACGGGCACGGGGCCCGGACCCGTCAAGGGTACCGGGCAGCCCATGATCGGCTCCCCACCATTACCGTCCGCCCGTCTACAGTGGCAGTCAACGGTCATCTCTTCCTAAAGTAGGGCAATGCGCACAGGCGAGCCGCTCCCGTCCGTCGAGGACGTCCTCGCCGCCCTCGCGACCGGGATGTGGCACTGGGACACGGCAACCGGGCTGGTCACCGTGGACGCGGAGGCGGCCCGGCTGCTCGGGCTGCCCCCGGAGCCGGTCACCCTCACCGAGACCCAGACCCGGGCCCGGCTGCACCCGGCCGACTGGAACGAGATCACCGGCGTGGTGCCGCTGGCGGTCGCCGAGGGCACCCTCGCCGAGGTCCGGATCCGGATCATGGACGAGCAGGGCGACGTCCTGCGGGTCGTCCGCAGCCGCTCCAAGCCGTCGTTCGACCCCGAGCGGCGGGCGTACGAGCTGATCGGCACCCTCCAGGAGGTGACCGAGCCGATCCCGGGCACGGCAGCCGCCCGCAGCGCGGTCACCGGCGACTGGCGGCGCTCCCGGGAGGCGTTCCTGCTGGACGCCGGCCGTGCGCTGGCCGAGGCCCGGTCGACGGAGGAGGTGCTGCGGGTCGCGGGCGGCCTGTCGATGCCGGGGTTCTCCCCGGACGGGCTCGTCCTGTTCGGGGTCGAGGGCGACCGGCTGACCATCACCGGCCAGCACGGGCACCAGCCAGGTGACATGGGCCCCTTCGCGTACATGCCGCTGAGCACCGACTACCCGGCGGCCGAGGTGGTCCGCACCGGCCGCGCGGTCTACCTGTCCTCCCCCGAGGAGTACAAGGCCCGCTACCCGGCCACCTGGCCGCTCGCCCGGCACTTCGCCCGCCGGTCCTGGGCGTTCCTGCCGCTGACCGTGGCCGGGCGCACCATGGGCACCTGGATGGCGGCCTTCACCTATCCGGTGGCGTTCACGCCCGACGAGCGGGCCGTGCTGGCGACCGTCGCCCGGATGCTCGCCCAGGCCCTGTCCCGGGCCGGCACCGCCGAGTCCGAGCGGGAACTGACCGACGGCCTCCAGCGCTCCATGCTGCCGTCGCTGGGCCCCGAGATCCCTGGCATGCGGGTGGCCGCCCGCTACATCCCGACCGGCGGCGGACTCCAGGTCGGCGGCGACTGGTACGACATGATCCCGCTGCCCTCGGGCCGGTTCGCGCTGGTCATCGGCGACGTCCAGGGCCACGACGTCCGCGCGGCCGGACTCATGGGCCAGCTGCGCATCGCACTGCGCGCCTACGCCGCCGAGGGACACCGCCCGGACGCCGTCCTCTCCCGCGTCTCCCGCTTCCTGCACGGCATCACGCACGACGAGGAGATGACCGACCCGCGGTTCGCGACCTGCCTGTACGGCGAGGTCGACCCGGCGACCGGGATGCTGGAGATCGCCCGCGCCGGGCACCCGCACCCGGTGATCCGGATGGCCGACGGCACGGTGATGCTGCGGCCGACGACGGGCGGCCTGCCGCTGGGCATCGACCCGGACGCCGACTACCCGACGACCCGGTTCGCCCTCGAACCCGGCGAGACGCTGATGCTGTGCACCGACGGCCTGATCGAGACCGGCGGACACGACATGGCCAGCGGCTGGCACCGGCTGCGGGCGATCCTGGAGGACCACCGGGACGACCTGGAGGCGCTGGCCGACGCGCTGGTCCACGGCGTGCACGGGCCGTCCTCGCACCACACCACCGGCCCGCTGGCCGACCGCCGCGAGGACGACATCGCGCTGCTGCTGCTCTGCCGGCCCGGCGAGGACGGCGGCTGCGGGACCACCGACGTCCGGGGCACGGCCGTACGGCCCAGGGTGCGGCGCACCCTGCTGTCGGTGGGGCAGGACGAACCCGAGCGGATCGCCGAGGCCCGTCAGTACCTGCGCGACCTGCTGCACGACTGGGCGTCGGCCGAGCAGGTGGACTCGGCGGTGCTGCTGGTCTCCGAGATGGTCACCAACGTGCTGGTGCACACCGACGCCGACGCGCTGCTGCTGGCCGAGGTCACGGGCGAGGGCGGCGGACGGCGGCTGCGGGTGGAGGTCTTCGACACCGGCGACGACCTGCCGCACAAGCGCCGCCCCGGCGAACTGGCCTCCTCCGGCCGCGGCCTGATGCTGATCGGACTCCTCGCGGACGCGTGGGGGGTGGACCCGCGGGGCGAGGGCAAGAGCATCTGGTTCGTCCTCTATGAGCCGCCGGACGCGTCGGCGGACGGCCCGGGCCCGGCCGTGTGACGTTCCTTCAGCTCCCGCACGACCCCGAAGGCCGCCGCGGTCAGCGGGACCGCGAGGAGCATGCCGAGGACGCCCGCGACGGAGGCGCCCGCGGTGATCGCCAGCAGCACCACGGCGGGGTGCATCTGCACGGTCCGGCTCTGGATCACCGGCTGGAGCACATGTCCCTCCAGCAGCTGCACGGCGAGCACCACCGCGAACACCCACAGCGCGATGACGAACCCCCGGTCGGCGAGGGCGACCAGCACGGCCACCGCACCGGAGACGAACGCCCCCAGATACGGGACGTAGGCGCCGACGAAGACGAGCGCGCCCAGCCCGACCGCGCCGGGCACCCTGAGGACGAGCAGGCCGACGGTGATGCACAGGGCGTCGATGAGGGCGATGAGAGTGGTCCCGCGCATGAACCCCTCGACGGCGGCGAAGGCCCGTCGGCCGATGGCCTCGACGGTGTCGGCGGTGTCACCGGGCGCGAGGGACCTCGCGGCGGCCACGGCCCGGTCGGAGTCGCGCAGGAAGAAGAAGACGAGGAGCAGCGCGAGCACGGCCATCGCGCCGGTCTCGGCGACGACACCGGCCCCGCTGATGACGTTGGACACGGCGGTGCCGCCGAACTTGCCCAGCAGGGTGCGCGCGTTGCCGGAGAGGTCGCCCAGCCTGGCCCCGGAGGCCCCGAAGTGCCGCGTGACGCTGTGGGCGGCGTCGCGGAGCGAGGCGGCGATCTGCCCGCCGGTGTCGATCAGCGCGGCGACGATGATGTACAGGGCCCCGCCGACGACGGCCACCACGGCGACGCAGGTCAGCCCGGCCGCGACCGACGGCTGCACCCCGGCCCGCACCATCCGCCGGTACAGCGGCCCGAGCAGCGCGGTCCCGAGCAGCGCGAGCAGCACCGGCGTGACGGCCGTACGCAACTCCGCGCACAACCGCACCCCCACCCAGCCCACCCCGGCGACGAGCAGCAGCACGACACACCAGGCAGCGAACCGGCGAACGGCCGCGGGCAACAGAAGCACACCCCCACCCGACCACAGACCCCGGCACCTGTCCTACGACGCGGGGCCGGGCGGGTGAGCCGGCGGGAGAGACGACTCCGCCGGCACGGGGTCCGCCGGCCGGGATCGCCGTGCGGAGGACGACCCGGCACTCATGCCACCTCGCGCCGGGGTCCGACACGGGTCACCGTGACCTCGACCGTGACCCGCTCCACGGCACCGAGGGCGGCGAGGTGGGAGATGACGGCCGCCGCCACCCGGTCGTGGACGTCCCGGGCGATGTCCAGCGCCCGCCGGCCCTCGTCCAGGACGCAGCGCACCTCGATGTGCCATCCCGAACCGTCCGGCGCCCGGTCGGCGCGGACACCCGCCTCGGGCGACGTGCGGTGAGGCGCGGTGTCCGTCCGGGTGGGTGTGGCGGCTGCCGCGAGGCGGTGGGCGAGGCGGGGGTGCAGTCCGGTCACACCGGGGGTCGCGAGGGCCGCCTCGGCCGCCACGCCGAGGAGCGTGTTCGGGCGGACGGCGGTCATCACGTACCCCCGCCGGCCGGGAGGCCGCGATCGAGGGGTGGCTCCGGCTCGAGCACGTCGAACACGGTGATGTCGACGGCCGTCACGGCGAGCCCCAGGTCCTGTCCGGCCGAGTCGAGGACCGATCGGCGTACCTGGTGGACCCGGTGGGGCAGCGGGTGGTCGAGAGCGGCGGCCAGCGTCATGGTCACCCGCACGTCGGTGCCTTCGCCCTCGGGCACGAGCCGGCAGGTCGCGGACCTGGCACCGGGGACGGTGTCGGCGGCCTGCCGCAGCACCCTCGCGGCGGCGCTCTCGGCGATCCGCAGGTCGCGGTCCGGGTCGGGCAGGGGCAGCAGCCGGCCGAGCCGCACCTCCGCCCTGACGATGTCCATGACCCGGCCGGCGAGTGCGTGCAGGCCCGGGGTGCCCTCGGCGCGCAGCGCCCGGGTGGCCGCGTCCACCGGGGCCAGTCCCTCGACGGCCTCGTGGCAGTAAGGGCAGGAGACGGTGTGCGGGTCCGCGGCCGGCGGCGCGTCCCGCGCCTGCTCCCAGACCCGGCTGAGCAGGCGGCCGCAGGGCAGCACCTCGTCACCGGTGAACGGGGGCCCGTCCTCGGCGGCCGGGCCGGTGCGGGGTCCGTCCGCCTCGGGGGCCGGGGAAAGCCGTGCGTTCGGGTCGTCTAGCGCCATGGGCGCATCGCCTCCTGCAAGGATCGGCGTGCCCTGTACAGTCTGCCGCGCACCGTCTGTTCGCTGCTCCGTGTCACCTGGGCTATCTCCCGGTAGGACAGGCCCTGCACCTCGCGCAGGATCCAGCAGATCCGCTGCCCGGCGTCCAGCTCGAAGAGCGCCCGGGACAGGGCGGCGGTGGCCGCTTCCTGCTCGGCCGTCCGGGCGGGCTGGCTCCAGGCGTTCCCCGCCTCGGGTTCGGCGACGGCGTCCAGGGGCAGGGGCGGTGGCCGGCGGCGGCGCATGGTCAGACAGCGGTTGACGGTGATCCGGTACATCCAGGTGCGGAACTCCGCGCCGTGGCGGAACTCCGGCAGTCGCCGCCAGGCGCTGACGAAGGCGTCCTGAACGGCCTCCTCGGCGTCCTGCGGATTGCCGAGCATGTGGCGGGCCAGGGCCAGGAGGGGCCGGCCGTGCCGCTGGACGAGAACGGCGAAGGAATCCTCGTCCCCATCGGCCGCACGTACGGCCAGCAGCCGGTCCGGCAGGTCGTATCCCAGCCGTGGGGCAACAGTGCGTTCGGTCATGACGCTCCCACGCAGGCTCGGAACCGACGGGTACCCCCGGCCAGGTGTGTGATGCACATCACACACCGTGGATGTGAGGACTGTGCCGCCCCGCGTGTCCAACCTTTCGACGGACGCCGCACCGGTGTCCGGCCGACCGATCGAGGCGACCGCCATGACGGAAAACATCACCAGCGTCGGCGGGGGCGGCAGGTCCGATGCGGGCGTGAGCGCGCTCAAGGGCCGTACCGGGGCCGGGGCTCCGGCCGAGACACGGGGGAGGACCACCATCGCGGACGGCGTGGTGGCCAAGATCGCGGGCATGGCCGCCCGCGAGACCTCCGGGATCCACAACCTCGGGGCGGGCTTGTCCCGCACCTTCGGGGCGATGCGGGAACGCGTCCCCGGCGGAGGCGCAGCCGTCACACGAGGGGTGAAGGTCGAGGTCGGCGAGCGCCAGGCCGCCGTGGACCTGGACGTCGTCGTCGACTACGGCGTCTCCATCGTCGACGTCGCCGGCGACGTACGCACCAACGTGATCGGCGCCGTGGAACGGATGACGGGACTCGAGGTCGTCGAGGTGAACATCGCCGTCGACGACGTCCACCTTCCCGACGAGAGGGAGGAAGCCGAACCGGACGAGAGCCGCGTGAGGTGATCCACCGCCGCGCCCCGGGCGGGCGCGGGTCATCGCGGGAACGGTGACGTACGTTCGCGAGACGGGTGAGTGCATGATGAACGCAGCAACCACAGGCCTCGTGGCCGGTATGGCCCTGGGCTTCGCCGGCTACTTCGGCGGCTTCTGGGCCTTTCTGCTGGTTCTGGTCCTGGGGACGGCGGGCCTGATCGTCGGCCTCGCCGTGCAGGGCGACCTCGACCTCCGGACACGGAGACAGCGGTGAGGACCGGGCCCGGTTCCCCACCCGTCGGCGAGGGGTCCGGCCCGCCGGAACGGGCCGCCGGCCTGCCGCCCCCGGCCGAACGGGGCGCCACCGTCATCCCGGGCAGGGTGGTCGCCCGTATCGCCGTCCAGGCCGCACGCACGGCCCAGTCGCGGCGCGCCGCCGTGCCGGCCGACCGGAGCGCGCCGATGACGCCGAGCGCCTCCGCCGCCGTCGGCGCCGGATCGGTGCGCGTGCATCTGACCATGGACCTGCCCTATCCCACCGACATCCCCCGTGTCTGCGAGCGGATCCAGCAGGACGTCGCCGAACGAGTGGCACGGCTGACCGGTTTCCGGGTGGGAGAGGTCACCCTCACCGTCCGACGGCTGCTGACCGCCGCCGACGCGGGCCGGGGGCGGGTCCGGTGAGAGGCCGCGCAGCCCGGGTCGCCGGGTCCGCCGTGCAGGAAGGGGCTCCGTGATGACACCCGACCCGGGTCCTCCCGGCCCCGGCCCCGGCTCCGCCCCGTCCGCGCACGGGGCCACGGTTCCGTCGACGAAGGAGCCTGTTCCGCCCGAACGCGACGCGCCCGCCGAGAAACTGACCACCGGTGAGCACGGCAGAGGGCGCCGGACCCACCGGCCGTGGTCAGCGCGCCGCATCCCGGCCGCGCTGGTCGCCTCGGCGATCCTCGTGGCGGCGGTCGCGGCGCTGGTCGACGTCATCGCCGTACGGGTGGGACGCCCGGCGGCGGCCTGGCGACGGCAGCTGGCCGGCGAACTGGCCACACGCTCCGTGGACGACGTCTGGATGCTGGCGGGAGCCTCCTTGGCCGCCGCCCTCGGCGTCTGGCTGATCGTCCTGGCCCTCACCCCGGGGCTCCGCCACTGGCTGCCCCTGCGCTCCCCCGCGCCCGGCGTGCGGGCCTCCCTGGACCGCGACGGCGCGGCCGAGCTGCTGCGCGACGCCGCTCTGCGGGTGCCCGGCGTCGGCAGGGCCCGCGTCCGGGTGCGCCGCCATCGCGTCAAAGCCCGCGCGGACGTCCGCTTCCGCGACCTCCGGCAGGTGAAGGACGACCTCACCGCCATCCTCGGTGAGGAACGTGACCGGCTGGCCCTCGCCCGCCCTCCCCGCATCGTCGTACGGGTGCGGCGACGCACCGACTGACCGAGAACCCGCACACCGGGAGCCCGCACCATGACGCCGCGACACGTACTCAACCGCAGTCTGCTGGCCCTCACCGGACTGGTCCTGCTCGGCGGCGGACTGCTCGTGCTCTTCGCCGGACTCGACCTCTACCGGCGACACGATCTGCTCCCGCCCGGCGGCTGGCCCCTGACCACCGCGGACGACGTCCTGCTCGGCTCCGCCGACCGGGCCCGCTGGAGCAGCCAGGGCTGGTGGTGGTGGCCCGCGGTCATCGCCGCACTCGCCCTCGTCGCCCTGCTCGCCCTGTGGTGGCTGCTCATCCAGCTGCGCGGACGCCGCCCCGGAGCACTGTCCGTCGGCGGCTCACCCCCGCAGGAAGGCGTCGAACTGCGCGAACGCGCGCTCAGCGACGCGATCGCGACCGAGACCGGCGCCCTGCCGGAGTCCGAGCACGCGGCCGTTCGCGTCACCGGCCGGTCCACCCACCCCCGCGCCCACGTCCGGCTCACCCTCACCCCGCAGGCCGCACCCGGCGCCGCTCTCGGTGCCCTCTGCGAAGGCCCGCTCCGCACCGCCCGTCGGTCCACCGGCCTGCCCGACCTGCCCACCGAGGTCCGTCTACAGGTCGCGTCCCGCAGACCGCACCGCGCGGAATGAGGAGACCGGACGTCCCCGTGTCCGCGCGCTCCCCACGGACGAACGCATCGCCGGTCACCGGCAGAAGGCCAGGTCACCGAAGCGCGGCAAATGATTACCGCGGGTCGATGACCTGGCCCGTCAACACTGGGGGTGACCCCGCCAGGGAAAGCCCTACAGCCCGCCCTCGGACATCCCGTGGACGGCCGGGACGGTGCCCAGGCGGCCCTTCTGGAAGTCCTCGAAGGCCTGCTGGAGTTCCTCGCGGGTGTTCATGACGAACGGGCCGTAGTGCGCCATGGGTTCACGGATCGGCCGGCCGCCCAGGAGGACGACCTCCAGGTCCGGGGTGTGGGCGTCCTGCCGCTCGTCCGCGCGGACGGTCAGCGAGGAGCCGGCGCCGAAGACGGCCGTCTGGCCCATGCGGACCGGGCGGCGCTCCGCACCGACCGCGCCGCGGCCCGCGAGGACGTATGCCAGCCCGTTGAAGTCCTCCCGCCAGGGCAGGGTGATCTCCGCGCCCGGCGCGAGGGTCGCGTGGACCATCGTGATCGGGGTGTGGGTGATGCCGGGACCGGCGTGGCCGTCCAGCTCACCGGCGATGACGCGCAGGAGCGCGCCGCCGTCGGGGGAGGTGAGCAGCTGGACGTTGCCGCCGCGGATGTCCTGGTAGCGCGGCGCCATCATCTTGTCCTCGGCAGGGAGGTTCACCCACAGCTGGAGGCCGTGGAAGAGGCCGCCGGACACGACGAGGGACTCCGGCGGCGCCTCGATGTGCAGCAGGCCCGAACCGGCCGTCATCCACTGGGTGTCGCCGTTGGTGATGGTGCCGCCACCGCCCTGGCTGTCCTGGTGGTCGAAGATCCCGTCGATGATGTACGTGACCGTCTCGAAGCCGCGGTGCGGGTGCCAGGGCGTGCCCTTGGGCTCGCCCGGCGCGTACTCCACCTCACCCATCTGGTCCATCATGATGAACGGGTCGAGGTGGCGGTAGTTGATCCCCGCGAACGCCCGGCGCACCGGGAAGCCCTCGCCCTCGAAACCGCTCGGCGCGGTCGTGACGGTGAGCACGGGACGTGCCACGGCGTCGGCGGGAGCGGTCACACGGGGCAGCGTCAACGGGTTCTCGACGGTCACTGCAGGCATGGGTACCTCCTTGGCACGGGCCCACTTTAGTTGACGATTGAACTTCTTGCATCCCAGAACAAGAAAGACCCGGAGGGCATTCCCTCCGGGCCACTCGTCCGGCCCGAGTTCGGACAGGGTCGGTCAGCCGCCGTACATCCGGCGCATCGCGAAGTCCACCATCTGCTCGACGGCCTTCGCGTCGAAGACCATCCGGTGCTCGCCCTCCATGTCCAGGACGAAGCCGTAGCCGGTCGGCAGCAGGTCGATGACCTCGGCGCCGGTGATGACGAAGTACTTGGACTCCTTGCCCGCGTACCGGCGCAGCTCCTTGAGGGAGGTGAACATCGGGATCACCGGCTGCTGGGTGTTGTGCAGGGCCAGGAAGCCGGGGCTGTCGCCGCGCGGGCAGTACACCTTGGAGGTGGCGAAGATCTGCTGGAAGTCCTCGGCGGCCAGCTGGCCCGTGGTGAAGGCGCGCACCGCGTCCGCGAGCGAGGGCGGGGACGGCTCCGGGTAGAGCGGCGGCTGCTGACCGTACCCGCCCGCATCGCCCGGCATCTGCTGCTGCGGCGGGGCGTACTGCTGCTGGGCAGTGCCCCCGTCCATCGGCTGGCCGTATCCGTACATGCGCGCAAGCGTACCGAGGCGGCGGCCCGGGAAGGTCCCCGTCCGGGGCAGGGCGCCGTCCCGGAGCGCGCGGGGTGGCCGTACCGGGCGGTCGGCCGCCTTCCACGGGTCCGCCCGGCCGAAGGACGGCCCTGTTCACAGGCACGCCCGGGTAGACCCTTCTCACACTTCGGCCGACAGGGGTTGCTTCTTATTACCGGCGGGTAGCATCATCGGAGCTACTTGTTGGTACGTGAACTAGGTGCGAGGAGTCAGTGCCTCGCCGATCTCTCAACGGAGCCGTCGCCATGGGGCACTACAAGTCGAATCTCCGCGACATCGAGTTCAACCTCTTCGAGGTACTCGGGCGCGACAAGGTCTACGGCACCGGCCCGTTCGAGGAGATGGACGTCGAGACCGCCAAGAGCGTCCTGGAGGAGCTGACCCGCCTCTCCGAGAACGAACTGGCCGAGTCCTTCACCGACGCGGACCGCAACCCGCCCGTCTTCGACCCGGAGACCAACACCGCGCCGGTCCCCGCGTCGTTCAAGAAGAGCTACCAGGCCTTCATGGACTCCGAGTACTGGCGGCTCGGCCTGCCCGAGGAGATCGGCGGCACCACCTCGCCCCGCTCCCTCATCTGGGCCTACGCCGAGCTGATCCTGGGCGCCAACCCGGCCGTGTGGATGTACTCCTCGGGCCCCGCGTTCGCCGGCATCCTCTTCGAGGAGGGCAACGAGGTCCAGAAGCACATCGCCCAGGTCGCCGTGGAGAAGCAGTGGGGCTCCACCATGGTGCTCACCGAGCCCGACGCGGGCTCCGACGTGGGCGCCGGCCGCACCAAGGCGGTCCAGCAGGAGGACGGCTCCTGGCACATCGAGGGCGTGAAGCGCTTCATCACCTCGGGTGAGCACGACATGTCGGAGAACATCCTCCACTACGTCCTCGCGCGCCCCGAGGGCGCCGGCCCCGGCACCAAGGGCCTGTCCCTCTTCCTCGTCCCGAAGTACCTCTTCGACTTCGAGACCGGTGAACTGGGCGAGCGCAACGGCGTCTACGCCACCAACGTCGAGCACAAGATGGGCCTCAAGGCCTCCAACACGTGCGAGATGACCTTCGGCGACAAGCACCCCGCCAAGGGCTGGCTGATCGGCGACAAGCACGACGGCATCCGCCAGATGTTCCGCATCATCGAGTTCGCCCGCATGATGGTCGGCACGAAGGCGATCTCCACGCTCTCCACCGGCTACCTCAACGCGCTGGAGTACGCCAAGGAGCGCGTCCAGGGCCCGGACCTGGCCAACTTCCTGGACAAGACCGCGCCCAAGGTCACCATCACCCACCACCCCGACGTGCGCCGCGCGCTGATCACGCAGAAGGCCTACGCCGAGGGCATGCGCGCCCTCGTGCTCCACACCGCCTCGGTCCAGGACGCCATCCAGATCAAGGAGGCGAACGGCGAGGACGCCTCCGTCGAGCACGCGCTGAACGACCTGCTGCTGCCCATCGTCAAGGGTTACGGCTCCGAGAAGGGCTACGAGCAGCTCGCCCAGTCGCTCCAGACCTTCGGCGGCTCCGGCTTCCTCCAGGAGTACCCGATCGAGCAGTACATCCGGGACTCCAAGATCGACACCCTGTACGAGGGCACCACGGCGATCCAGGGCCAGGACTTCTTCTTCCGGAAGATCGTCCGCAACCAGGGCAGCGCCCTGAACTCGCTCGCCGAGGACATCAAGAAGTTCCTCGCGCTCGGCACCGGCGGCGAGGACCTGGCCGGCGCCCGCGAGCACCTGGCCAAGGCCGCCGTGGAGCTGGAGGCGATCGTCGGCCTCATGCTGACCGATCTCGCCGCCACCGAGCAGGACACCAAGAACATCTACAAGGTGGGCCTGAACACCACCCGCCTGCTGATGGCCTCCGGTGACGTCGTCGTCGGCTACCTGCTGCTCAGGGGCGCCGCCATCGCCGCCGAGAAGCTGGCCACGGCCTCGGCGAAGGACAAGGCGTTCTACACCGGCAAGATCGCCGCGGCGAAGTTCTTCGCGGCGAACGTCCTGCCGGGCGTCACGCTCGCCCGCAAGGTCGCCGCCGGCGTCGAGCTGGACCTGATGGAGCTGGACGAGGCCGCCTTCTAGGCGCCGGTCCGGCCCGGCCCGGCCCCGGAGCACAAACCGGAATCCGGCGTCCGTATCCGTTGATTGCCCGCACGGGCCCGCTCTCCCACCGGGAGCGGGCCCGTGCACGTCGTTAAGGTGAACCCATGAGCGCAGCAGCCCGCTTCGACCGCGGCCACACCGACGACCTGATGACCTTCCTGGCGGCGAGCCCCACGCCGTACCACGCCGTCGCGAACACCGCCGAGCGGCTGGAGAAGGCAGGCTTCCGGCAGGTCGCGGAGACGGACGCCTGGGACGGCACGCACGGCGGCCGGTACGTGCTGCGCGGCGGCGCGATCGTGGCCTGGTACGTCCCCGAGGGCGCCGAGCCGCACACCCCGTTCCACATCATCGGCGCACACACCGACTCCCCCAGCCTGCGCGTCAAGCCCCGCCCCGACAGCGGGGCGCACGGCTGGCGCCAGGTCGCCGTGGAGATCTACGGCGGCCCGCTGCTGAACTCGTGGCTGGACCGCGACCTGGGCATCGCCGGCCGGCTCACCCTGCGCGACGGCTCCTCGGCCCTCGTCAACGTCGACCGGCCGCTGCTGCGGGTGCCGCAGCTCGCCATCCACCTGGACCGCTCGGTCTCCGCCGAGGGACTCAAGCTGGACAAGCAGCGCCACCTCCAGCCGGTCTGGGGTCTCGGCGGCGAGGTGCGCGACGGCGACCTGATCGCCTTCCTGGAACAGGAGGCCGGGGTCGCGGCGGGCTCGGTGGCCGGCTGGGACCTGATGACGCACCCGGTGGAGGCGCCCGCCTACCTCGGCCGGGACCGGGAGCTGGTCGCCGGCCCGCGCATGGACAACCTGCTGTCCGTGCACGCCGGCGTGGCCGCCCTGACCGCCGTCGCCGCCTCGGGCACCCCGCCCACCCGCATCCCCGTGCTGGCCGCCTTCGACCACGAGGAGAACGGCTCCCAGTCGGACACCGGCGCCGACGGCCCGCTGCTCGGATCGGTGCTGGAACGCTCGGTGTTCGCGCGCGGCGGCACGTACGAGGACCGGGCCCGGGCCTTCGCCGGCACGGTCTGCCTGTCCTCCGACACGGGCCACGCCGTGCACCCCAACTACGCCGAGCGGCACGACCCGACGCACCACCCGCGGGTCAACGGCGGCCCCATCCTCAAGGTCAACGTCAACAACCGCTACGCCACGGACGGTTCGGGCCGCGCGGTGTTCGCCGCGGCCTGCGAGAAGGCGGACGTCCCCTTCCAGAGCTTCGTCTCCAACAACTCCATGCCGTGCGGCACCACCATCGGCCCCATCACCGCGGCCCGGCACGGCATCCGCACGGTCGACATCGGCGTCGCGATCCTCTCCATGCACAGCGTGCGCGAACTGTGCGGCGCGGACGATCCGTTCCTCCTCGCGAACGCCCTCACGGCCTTCCTGGAGGGCTGACCTCCAGCCGCCGTCCCCGGGGAAAGCGGCGGGAGTTGGGCGACACGGCCTAGTCGGGCCCGCGCCGGGTACCCGGACGGCACCGGAGATTCCGGAACCGGAAGGGGAGGCGAGGTCTCATGGGTCTCGGCGGATGCATCATCCTCATCGCCATAGGGGCCATCCTGACGTTCGCGACCGACTGGCACATGACGGGCGTCAACGTCACCGTGGTCGGGCTGATCCTGATGGCCGTGGGCCTGATCGGGGTGGCGACGTTCAGCGGCATCGCACGCCGCCGCCGCGTCGTGGTGCCGACGACACCGGTGGTGGACGAGGAGCCCCGCCACCACCACGTCGACGGCTACTCCGACGGCTACGGCGTCTGATACACCGCCTCCTGCTCGTCCAGGCCCGCCAGGACGAGCGGCAGGCGGTCCGCACCACCCTTGGTGAGGCGGACCGGGACGTCCCGGTCCTGCTGGTGGACACGGCAGGCGGGATACGCGTCGGCGTCCCCGGCCGGGCCGCCGCCGGACGCGGTGTCGTCGCAGGACGCCGCCACCGCGGAGACGTGCAGGACGCCCTCCGGGACGGCCGGGTCCAGCTCCAGCTCGCGGAAGAGATCCGTTCCGGCTCCCTCGCCCTTGAGCAGCAGCTCGGGTGGGGTGGAGGAGACCAGCAGGCGGGTGGCGGGCCCGTGGCTCGTGTCGAGTGTGCGGCCCGCGGGGATCTGGAGGAGCACATCCAGGCGGAGGCGGCCGGGAGCGACCTCCGTGGCTGCCCGCCGGGCGACCTGCTCCACCCGCACCGCCTCCTCCGGCAGCCGCAGCCGGGTCAGCCGGTGCCGCCCCGACTCCACGACCACGATGTCCCCGCCGGCGACGACCGCGTCACCGGGCTCGCGCAGATCGGTGGCGAGCGTGGTGACCTCGCCGGTGGCCGGGTCGTAGCGGCGCAAGGCGTGGTTGTACGTGTCGGCGACGGCGACCGAGCCGTCCGGCAGGGCGGTGACCCCCAGCGGGTGCTGGAGGAGGGCCCGCTCCGCGGCGCCGTCCCGGTGGCCGAAGTCGAACAGGCCGGTCCCGACGGCCGTGTGCACCTGCCCGTCGTGGTCCACCCAGCGCAGGGCGCTCGTCTCGGAGTCGGCGAGCCACAGCCGGTCGGCGGTGGCCGCGAGCCCCGACGGCTGAGCGAACCAGGCCTCCGCGGCGGGGCCGTCCACCAGGCCCTCGTTGGTGGTGCCCGCCGCCACGGCGACCGTGCGGGCGACCGGGTCGTACGTCCACAGCTGGTGGACGCCCGCCATGGCGATCCACACCCGGCCGCCGAAGACCGCCACGTCCCACGGTGAGGACAGATCCACCTCCCGGGCCGCACCCGAGGTCGCCGAGCCCTGCCTCCACTGCTTCCCGGTGCCCGCCAGGGTGGTCACCTCGCCCGTGGCCGGATCCAGTCGGCGCAGGGCGTGATTGACGGTGTCGGCGACCACGACCGCCCCGTCGTCGAGGAGCGCGAGACCCTGCGGCTCGTTGAAGGACGCCTCCCGCGGGCCGCCGTCGGTGAACCCGCGCGCACCGGAACCGATCCGGCGTACGACGGTCTCGGCGTCCTCGGCCAGCTCCACCAGCCGGTGCCGGGTGGTGTCGCTGACCAGGAAGGTCCCCGACGGCAGCAGCAGCGCCTTGCCGGGGAAACGCAGCGTCGTCGGCTCCGGCTCCGGCGGCACGTACGGACCGTCACCGCGGCGCAGGGTGCCCTTCGCTGCGTGCTCGGCCGCCAGCTCCTCCACCAGCCGCCCGATCGCGTGCACGTGCCCCTCACCCGTGTGCTGCGCGACGACGTACCCCTCGGGGTCGATGACGACGAGCGTCGGCCACGCCCGGACCGCGTACTGCTTCCAGGTGGCCAGCTCCGGGTCGTCCAGCACCGCGTGTGCCACGCCGTGACGCTCGACCGCGTCCACGACCGCCCGGTGGTCGGCCTCGTGCACGAACTTCGGCGAGTGCACCCCGACCACCACGACCGTGTCCCGGTGCTTCTCCTCCAGCTCACGCAGCTCGTCCAGGACGTGCAGGCAGTTGATGCAGCAGGAGGTCCAGAAGTCCAGCACCAGGATGCGACCGCGGAGGTCGGCGAGCTTCAGGTTCTTCCCGCCGGTGTTGATCCAACCGCCCCTGCCGGTCAGCTCGGGGGCGCGGACGCGGACGCGTCGGGGTGCGGAATCGGTCATGGTTCCCAGGGTGCCATCCGGTGCCGACGGCCGGGCCGGCCCTGTGGAAAACTCCGGGCCGTCCGGTCGTCAGTCCTGGTGGACCACGTCGCGGCCGGGTCCGCCGGAGAGCGTGTCCCGGCCGGGGCCGCCGTACAGCCGGTCGTTCCCGCTGTTGCCGTAGAGCCTGTCGCCTCCGGCACCGCCGTACAGCGCGTCGTCGCCCCTGCCGCCGTACAGGGTGTCGGCGCCGGCCCCGCCGTAGAGGGTGTCGTCACCGTCGTCACCGGACAGGTCCTGGCCGCCGGCACCGCCGCGGAGCACGTCGTCGCCCTTGCCGCCCTTCGCGATGACCAGGTCACCGTCGGCGTGGACCGTGTCGTCGCCGTCCCCGCCGAATGCCAGCCCCGCCTCGCCGACCGTGAGGGTGTCGTCGCCCGCGCCGCCCGAGACGTCGTTGCCGTCGAGGCGCCCGCTGTCGGTGAGCCGGTCGTTGCCGGAACCCAGGGAGATCCGGGCGAAGCGGTACACCTGGTCGGTCCTGTTCGCGTAGGCGACGGTGTCGTCGCGGTCGCCGAGGTCCATCGTCAGTGCGGGGTACGGGTCCTGGCTCTCCTCGGCGGTGACCGTGCAGGAGACCTTGGTGTGATCGGCGGCGTCCGGACGGGCGCAGCCGTTGCCCGCGCCGATCGGGACGACGTCGTCGATCACATAGGTGATGCCGGCGCCGTCGGCGGTGCGGGACGCGGTCACGGTCGCCTTGTTGGCCTGCCCGGGGGCGGCGGTGTAGGCCAGCTGCCAGCCGTACCGGTTGACCTCGGCGGTGGCCGCGGGGACAGCCGCGCGGGCGGACCCGGGGACGGCCGCGGCGGCGCTGCCGGCCAGGGCGCACGGCACGGCGAGGGCGGCCGTGCCGAGGACCAGGGCGAGCGTGCGCACGGGGCGGTGGCGGGCGGGTCGAGCGGACATGGCGGGCCTCCGGGAGGATCGGGTCCGGCGTTGTCGCCGGCTTCCGTACGATCCGACCCGCGGGCCCGCCCGCCGGTTGGCCACCCGCCCCGGAAAAGCGGGAAGTTCACCTGGGCATCACCCGGCGTCCCGGTGGATTCCGGTGCCCGGTCGGAAGAGGCCCGGGTCCGGTGGGACCCGCCCGGCGGCCTCGGCCCGGTGAGGCACCGTCAGGTGAGCGTGTGGCCCGTGGTCGCGTCCACGTGGCGGGGCACGTCCTCGTGCCGGTCGCCGACGGTGAGGGTGCCGGTGGGCTCGAAGAGCAGGATCTCGGTCGGCACGCGCGCGTACGGCTTGTGTTCGGTGCCGCGCGGGACGGTGAAGACCGAGCCCCGCGGCAGGACCACCGTGCGCTCACCGGCGGGCTCGCGCAGGCCGATGTGCAGTTCGCCGGTGAGGACCAAGAAGAACTCGTCGGTGTGGTCGTGGACGTGCCAGACGTGCTCGCCCTCCACCTTCGCCACGCGCACGTCGTAGTCGTTGACGGTCGTGACGATGCGGGGGCTCCACCGCGCGGTGAAGGAGGCGAGGGCCGTTTCCAGGGAGATCGGTTCCATGCGCCTCATCGTGCGGGTGACGGGACCGTCCCACGAGTGCTAGGAATCGCACATGCCGCAACGATCCTCTCAGGCACCGCACCGGGTCGTCGTGATCGTGGACGAGGGCACGAACCCGTTCGAGGTCGGTGTCGCCACCGAGCTGTTCGGGCTGCCCCGGCCGGAGCTGGGCCGGCGACGGCCCCTCTACGAGGTGACGCTGTGCGCGCCCACGCGCGCGGTACGGATGAACCACGGCTTCTTCACCATGAGCGGCCTGCCCGGACCGGAGGCGGTGGACGGGGCGGACACCCTGGTGGTCCCCGGCCGCCCGGACAACGTCGTACCGCGCGGACCCGACGTCCTGGCCGCGATCCGCCGGGCGCACGCGCGTGGCGCCCGTGTCGTCGGCTTCTGCACCGGCAGCTTCGCGCTCGCCGAGGCGGGCCTGCTGGACGGCCGCCGCGCCACCACGCACTGGATGTGGGCGGATGCCTTCCGGGAGCTGCATCCGGCGGTGCGGCTGGAGCCGGACGTGCTCTTCGTGGACGACGGTGACGTCCTCACCGCCGCGGGCAGCGCCGCCGCGCTCGACCTCGGCCTGCACATCTGGCGGCGGGATCACGGTGCGGAGACGGCCAACGCCGTCTCCCGCCGCCTCGTCTTCGCCGCGCACCGGGACGGCGGACAACGGCAGTTCGTGGAGCGGCCGGTGCCGGAGGTGCCCGACGCGTCGCTCGGCCCGCTCCTGGCCTGGGCCCAGGAACGGCTGGGCGAGCCGCTGACCGTCGCGGCTCTCGCCGCCCGCGCGGCCGTCTCCCCGGCCACCCTGCACCGCCGCTTCCGCGGCCAGCTGGGGACGACCCCGCTGGCCTGGCTCACCGGGGAGCGCGTGGCGCTGGCCTGCCGGCTGATCGAGCGGGGCGAGGAGCGGCTGGACGTCGTGGCGGCACGCAGCGGCCTGGGTACGGCGGCCAACCTGCGGGCACGGCTGCGGCGGGAGACGGGGCTGAGCCCGTCGGCGTACCGGAGACGGTTCGGCGGGGGGCCGGCCGGAGGGACGGCGGCGGGGACGAGGGCGGCCGGCGGGTGACCCGGCGCGGCCCCGCTCGTCGGCGCGGGTGCGGACGCCGCAGGCGCAACCGCAGCCGTCGGCCTCGTGGATGAGCCCCGGTCGAACATGACATCCGGGCCGGGAGCAGGCCGGCGGGGACGGCCCTGTGACGATCAGCCGGTGCCGGGGAAGCATGACCTGTATGAGATTCCTCGTACGCGACCGGATCCTCGGCATCGGTGACGACTGGTGGATCGAGGACGAGCACGGCCGGAAGGTGTTCCTCGTCGACGGCAAGGCGATGCGGCTGCGGGACACCTTCGAGCTGAAGGACGCCCAGGGGCGGATCCTGATCGACATCCACCAGAAGATGTTCGCGCTGCGCGACACGATGGTGATCGAACGGGACGGCGAGGCCCTGGCCAGGATCAGGCGCAAACGGCTGTCCCTGCTGCGCAACCACTACCGGGTCTCCCTGGTGGACGGCACCGAACTCGACGTCAGCGGCAAGATCCTGGACCGCGAGTTCGCCGTCGAGTACGACGGCGAACTGCTCGCGGTGATCTCCCGCCGCTGGCTGACCGTGCGCGACACCTACGGCGTCGACGTCGTACGGGAGGACGCCGACCCGGCGCTGCTGATCGCGGTGGCGGTGTGCGTCATCCACCTCTCGGAGAAGGAGGGGGAGGAGGACTGACCCCGGCGGCGGGGCTAGCGCCGGTGCGGGGGCGCCTGAAGACCGAGGACGCGGTCCTTCAGCGCCGGGAACTGCTCGCGCGTGGCGGACACCTTCGCCGGGTCGAGGTCGACGGTGAGGACCTCCTCGCCCGATCCTGCCTCGGCGAGCACCTCGCCCCACGGATCGACCACGATCGAGTGACCCGCCTGCGGAACTCCGGTGTGGGTCCCGGCCGTTCCACAAGCGAGCACGAACGCCTGGTTCTCCACCGCCCGCGCCTGAGCCAGCAGCGTCCAGTGCGCGCGTCGCCGCTCGGGCCAGCCCGCCGGGATCACCAGCATCTCGGCACCGGCGTCGACGAGTCCACGGAAGAGTTCGGGGAAACGGAGGTCGTAGCAGGTGGCCACGCCGAGCGTGGTCCCGGGCAGCGGGACCGTCACCAGTTCCCGGCCCGCGCCCATCAGCACGGCCTCGCCCTTGTCGAAGCCGAAGCGGTGGATCTTGCGGTAGGCCGCGGCCAGTTCACCGGAGGGGGAGAAGACGAGAGACGTGTTGTAGAGGGGACCGTCCTGCGTGGCGGAGCCGCCGCCGGACGCCGCCCGTTCGGGAATGGAGCCGGCGTGCAGCCACACGCCCGCGTCACGCGCCGCCCCGGCCATCGCCTGATATGTCGGCCCTTCGAGCGGCTCGGCCTCGCGGCCGAAGTCCTCGTAGGCGAAGGCGCCGGTGGTCCACAGTTCGGGCAGTACGACGAGGTCCGCACCGGCCTGCTCCCGCACCAGCGCGGCCGCCCGACGCCGCCGGGAGTCGACCGATTCGTCCTCGTCCACGGCGATCTGGATCAGCGAGGCGCGCACACTACCACCGTCCTGGCAATTCGATTCGGCCACACGGGCCTACGATCGTCACACGAAAGCACTGCCGGGGTGCCTCTCCGCAGCGTAACTTAGCGTCGAGACACCCGTCGAAGTGCAGCCGCCGCCCGCTGGCAACGCCGCCACAACCTGCCCGTGTACCGACCGCCGAGGGGTCCCGTTTCCGTGAGTCTGCATCCCACCCTCCAGCCCTACGCCGACGCCTGGACGCACTCCATCGAAGCGATATCCGAGATGGTGCAGTCGCTCGTCGAGGGCGAGTGGAACCGGCGGACCCCCTGCCCCGGCTGGTCGGTCCGGGACATCGTGTCGCACGTCATCGGCCTCGACTGCGAGATGCTCGGCGACCCGCGCCCCATCCACGCCCTGCCGCGCGACCTCTTCCACGTCGCCACCGAGCACCAGCGGTACATGGAGATGCAGGTCGACGTCCGCCGTCACCACACGGCGCCGGAGATGACGGCCGAGCTGGAGTACACCGTCATCCGCCGCAACCGCCAGCTGCGCAACGAGTCCCGCGACCCCGCGACCACGGTGCGCGGCCCGCTGGGCAGCGAGGTCACCCTGGAACAGGCCTATCGCGCCCGCGCGTTCGACGTGTGGGTGCACGAACAGGACCTGCGTACGGCCCTCGGCCGCCCCGGCAACCTGGACTCGCCGGGCGCGTACGTCACCCGGGACGTCCTGCTGGCCGCGCTGCCCAAGGTCGTCGCGAAGGACGCGGACGCCCCGCGCAGCTCGGCGATCGTGTTCGACGTGCACGGCCCGGTCGAGTTCCTGCGCACCGTCCGCGTCGACATCCAGGGCCGCGGCACCGTGGAAACCGCCCCGGCCCTCGGCCCCGCGGCCACGCTCACCCTCGACTGGGAGACCTACGTCCGCCTGGCCTGCGGCCGGGTGACCCCCCAGGCGGTGGCGGACCGGGTGAAGACCGAGGGCGACCAGGACCTGGCGGCAGCCATCCTCCACAACTTCACGGTGACGCCGTAGCGGGTGGGGGCGCCCCGTGTCCGGGGCGGCCCAGGCACTGGGGCGCACCGAGCCCGGGCAGCCCGCGTCCAGGGCACCCCGGGGGGAGATGTCCCGGGGCCAAGTGTCGCGGGGAGAGATATCCCGGGGCAGGTTTCCCGGGCTGGTTTCCCGGATCCGGGCGCCTCGGCGGCAGGCGTCCGGCGCGGCCCCCGATCGCGGGCGGAAAGCCGCCGACGGACGCCCGCCCCACAGGCCGCCCAGCCTCTCGGCACACCGGAAACGGTGGGCGCGCGGGCGGGCGAGCCACCGCCTCAAGCCGCAGGCACGTGCACCGTCTCCACCCGGCTCGCCACCAGCCGTTCCCGCTCCCGCCGAACCGTCCGCCCCCGCAACCGCAGGATCTGGCTGACCCCGAGCGCCTGGAGCACGAACACCGCGGAGAAGGCCACGGTGTAGTCGTCCCCGGTGGCGTCCAGCAGCACGCCGATCGCGAACAGCGTCGTCATGGAGGCGATGAATCCTCCCATGTTGGTGATGCCGGACGCGGTGCCCTGCCGCTCGGGCGGGTTGGCCGGCCGGGCGAAGTCGAAGCCGAGCATGGACGCCGGCCCGCACGCACCGAGCACCGCGCACAGCATCACGAGCAGCCACATCGGCGCGTGCTCCCCGGGGTAGGCGAGCGTCCCCGCCCACAGCAGCGCCGTCGCGCTCACCGTGCCGAGCGCCAGCGGCAGCCGTGCCGCGTGGTGCCGGGCGACGATCTGGCCGTAGACCAGGCCGATCACCATGTTGGACAGGACGACGAGGGTGAGCAGCTCGCCGGCCGTGGCCCGGCTGAGCCCCTGCGCCTGCACCAGGAACGGCAGCCCCCACAGCAGCAGGAACACCATCGCCGGGAACTGGGTGGTGAAGTGGACCCACAGTCCGAGCCGCGTGCCCGGCTCCCGCCAGGCCGCGGTGATCTGCCGGCGGACATAGACCGAACCCTGGTGCGGCGACGGCTCCGGTTCGTGACCCTCGGGATGGTCCTTCAGGAACAGCAGGGTCAGGACGAGGACGACCACACCCGCGAGCGCGCTGCCCGCGAACGCCCGGGTCCAGCCGACGCCGTGCAACAGCCGGGCGAGGACGAGGGTGGAGACCAGGTTGCCCGCCATGCCGACCAGCCCCGCGAGCTGTGCGACCAGGGGGCCGCGCCGGGCGGGGAACCAGCGGGTGCCGAGCCGCAGCACGCTGATGAAGGTCATCGCGTCGCCGCAGCCCAGCAGGGCCCGGGAGGCGAGCGCGGTGCCGTACGAGGGGGAGAAGGCGAAGCCCAGTTGCCCGGCGGTGAACAGCACCGCCCCGATGCTCAGCACCTTCCTGGTGCCGAGCCGGTCGACCAGCAGGCCGACGGGTATCTGCATGCCGGCGTAGACCAGCAGCTGGAGGATGGAGAACGTCGACAGGGCGGAGGCGTTCACATGGAAGCGGGCGGCCGCGTCGAGTCCGGCCACGCCCAGCGACGTGCGGAAGATGACGGCGACGAAGTAGACGGCCACGCCTATGGACCACACGGCGACGGCGCCCCGGCCGCCGGGCGGATCACCCGGAAGGGTGGCGTTGCGCGCGGGACTGCTCACCGGACCTCACCTCGCGCGAGGTGCGAGAACCAGCTCACGTGCCGGTGCACGACCCCGACGGCCGCCTCGGCGTCCCCGGCGCGCAGCGCGTCGAGGATCTCCTCGTGCTCGGCGAGCGTCTTGGCGATCCGGTCGGGGTGCGAGTGCATGACGGCGACGCCCATCCGCAGCTGGCGGTCGCGCAGCTGGTCGTAGAGGCGGGAGAGGATCTCGTTGCCGCCGCTGCGCACGATCTCGGCGTGGAAGCAGCGGTCGGTGACGGCGGCGGCGGCCAGATCACCGGCGGCGGCCTGCGCCTTCTGCCGCGCCAGCAGCTCCGCCAGCCGTGCCAGCAGGCCCGGCGGGGCGGGTACGGCCTTGCGGGCCGCGTGCTCCTCGACCAGCAGCCGGGTCTCCACCACGTCGGCGATCTCCTGGGCGGAGACGGGCAGGACGAGGGCGCCCTTCTTGGGGTAGAGGCGGATCAGGCCCTCGGTCTCCAGCCGCAGCAGCGCCTCCCGGACGGGGGTGCGCGAGACCCCGACGGCCTCGGCGAGCTCCCCCTCGGTGAGCAGGGTGCCGCCCTCGTAGTGGCGGTCGAGCACACCCTGCTTGACATGGGCGTACACGCGGTCGGCAGCGGGTGGCGGCTTCAGGGACTGGGGCGCGGACTGCTCGACGGCCGTTTTCATGCCGACAGCTTAGATACAACACGTACGCAAGCAGGAGTGCCGTCCATCATGCGGACGTGACGAAAGCCCCTCGAAGCGACCGCACAACCTTCTGTGCTACTTACGTGTCACACACGTGCGGCCCGCTCCGTTGCCACTTCAACTCGGCCGCACACAACGGGCATTCAATACATTCGAGGTATATCACTTTGATTACCGGCATTCAGGGCACCCGCCTTCGCAGGGCCGCCGTCGTCGCCGTCAGCTCCGGCGCGCTGCTCGCCACCGGTGCCCTCACCGCAGCGCCCGCGCAGGCCGTCACGACGCCCTCCATCGTGGCGAAGGGCGGTTACGTGATGAACAACGTCACCGGCTCGACGCTGTACACCAAGACGGCAGACACCAAGCGGTCCACCGGCTCTACCACCAAGATCATGACCGCCAAGGTCGTGCTCGCGCAGTCGAACCTCAACCTCGACTCCAAGATCACGATCAAGAAGATCTACAGCGACTACGTCGTCAAGAACAACGCCTCCCAGGCGCATCTGATCGTCGGCGACAGGGTCACCGTCCGCCAGCTGCTCTACGGCCTGATGCTGCCGTCCGGCTGCGACGCCGCCTACGCGCTCGCCGACAAGTACGGCTCGGGCTCCTCCACCGACGCGCGCGTGAAGTCGTTCATCGGCAAGATGAACACCGCCGCCAAGAACCTGGGCCTGAAGAACACCCACTTCGACTCCTTCGACGGCATCGGCAACGGCTCCAACTACTCGACGCCGCGCGACCTGACGAAGATCGCCAGCAGCGCGATGAAGAGCTCCACGTTCCGCACGATCGTCAAGACGAAGTCGTACACCGCGAAGACGATCACCAAGACCGGCAGCACGCGCACGATGAACGCGTGGAAGAACACCAACGGGCTGCTCAGCAGCTACAGCGGCACCATCGGCGTGAAGACCGGCTCCGGCCCGGAGGCCAAGTACTGCCTGGTCTTCGCCGCCACCCGGAACGGCAGGACGGTCATCGGCACCGTCCTCGCCTCCACGTCCATCACCCAGCGCGAGACGGACGCGAAGAAGCTCCTCACCTACAGCTTCGCCAAGCTCGGCTGACGCCGGCGGAACAGAGAAGGGCCCGTCGCATCCCTGCGACGGGCCCTTCGCCGTGTCCGGCCAGCGATATCGCCGCTTTTCACTCTCAATCGTGAACATCCCTCTTTCCGCTGGCATATTCCATTTCATCCGCTCTACGTTCCGCAGCGGAGGTGGTTCACATGAACGAACCCAAGAAGCAGTCCGAGTCCGGCTCGGCGGCACGGCGCGAGGCCATCGACGTCAGCGACTTCGTGTACGCCGCGACCGGCGCCCGCGTCCGCAGGCTGACCATGCCGGACGGAAGTCACTGGTTCCCGGCGGTGGATGTGTGCAAGGAACTCGGGCACACCAACTCTCGGCAGGCGCTCTCCGACCATGTCCCAGAGAGCCATCGAGAGATTCTCGAGACCGTAACTGGAGCTTACGGTCTCAGCATTCCCGCAGGTAGGGAGTGGCGCCGAGACCTGAACATCATCTCTCTGCAAGGTCTCATCCTGCTTGTCAGCGCCTGCACCAAGCCCGCCTGCGCCCCCTTCAAGCAGTGGGTCGCCGAAGTCATCGAGACCGTGCAGCGGGAGGGTTCCTACACTCTCGACGAGGCCGAGGTACAGCCGGCCGAACCGGGGGCGCCCGTCGCGTACGCCATGCCCGAGCAGGTCGCGGAGGCCATCGTCCGGCTCGAGGCGCACAACCTCCAGCTGGACGAGGAACTCGCGGACGGGCAGCGCGAATCGAACGCGCTACAGAAGGAGATGCTGGACGTCCAGCGGGAGACGCTGGCCGTCCAACGGGAGACGCTGGCGACGCAGAAGGCCACACTCGCCGTGCATCAGGCGATGGTCCGCGCGATGGAACGCATCGCGGACCGGCTCGACGCCCTCGTCCTCACGCGTCCGGCCCCCGGGGGCCGCCTCATGGCGCCGACCACCACGGAGTCCGTACTGGCCGACTGGCGGCAGCGGCTGTCCGTGACGGAGGACGTGTGGACGGTCGCGGTGGTGATCGCCCCGATCCTGGCCGAGACGGGTGAGCTGCGCGAGCCGCTGGAATCCATCGCGGCCCGCACGGGGCTGACGGTCCGCCAGGTCAACGCGTGTCTGCGCCTGCTGCGCACGCATGCCTGCATCCGCTCGCAGGGCGGTGCCGAGGACGGCGCACCGGTGTACGTGCTCAACCAGGGCTGAAAAAGCGGGGGGCGGTCGCAAACCGAAGTTGCGGCCGTCCCCCACAGGCGTGGAGGTTACCCGGTGAAGGCCCTCACGCCCAAGTGATCAGCCGCTTCGGCTGCTCCAGGACCGCCGCGACGTCCGCCAGCACCTTGGAGCCCAGCTCCCCGTCCACCAGGCGGTGGTCGAAGCTCAGGGCCAGCGTGGTGACCTGGCGGGGCTTGACCTTGCCCTTGTGGACCCACGGCTGGAGCTTGATCGCGCCGACCGCGAGGATCGCCGACTCGCCCGGGTTGAGGATGGGCGTGCCGGTGTCGACGCCGAACACGCCGACGTTGGTGATGGTCACCGTGCCGCCCTGCATGGCGGCGGGCGAGGTCTTGCCCTCGCGGGCCGTCGTCACCAGCTCGCCCAGCGCCTCCGCCAGCTGCGGGAGCGTCTTGTCGTGCGCGTCCTTGATGTTCGGGACGATCAGCCCGCGGGGGGTGGCCGCCGCGATGCCCAGGTTGACGTAGTGCTTGCGCACGATCTCCTGGCCGGCCTCATCCCAGGACGCGTTGACGTCGGGGTTGCGCTTGATCGCGACCAGCAGCGCCTTGGCGATCAGCAGCAGCGGGTTCACCCGCAGGCCCTGCATCTCCTTGTCCTGCTTCAGCTCCTCGACCAGCTTCATCGTGCGCGTCACGTCCACCGTCACGAACTCGGTGACGTGCGGCGCCGTGAACGCCGAGCCGACCATCGCCTGCGCGGTCGCCTTGCGGACGCCCTTGACCGGGACGCGGGTCTCGCGCGCGGTGTCGTACGACGCCACGGGCGCCGGGGCCGCCGCGGGAGTCGTCGCGACCGGTGCCGCCGGTTCGGCGGTGCGCGAGGTGGCCGCCGCGTGGACGTCCTCGCGCGTGATGACGCCGTCCGGGCCGGAGGGGGTGAGGGTGGCGAGGTCGACGCCCAGGTCCTTGGCGAGCTTGCGCACCGGGGGCTTGGCCAGCGGACGGACCCGGTCCGCCACCGCGCCGTGGCCGTTCAGCTCCACCTGGACCGCCTGCGCCGCCGCCGGGACGGTGACCTCGGGGCCCTTGCGCGGGCGGCGCTTGGTGGAGGAGGTCGCCACGCCGTAGCCGACCAGGACCGGCTGGCGGCCCTCGGGCTTCGGCTCCTCCTTCGGCTGTGCGGGCACCGCCCGGGCCGGTTCGGCCGGGGCCTCGGGCGCGGCCGCGCCCGCCACGGCCACCGCGATGATGGACGTCCCCACGTCCACCGTGGTGCCCTCGGGGAAGTGCAGTGCGCGGACCACGCCGTCGTAGGGGATGGGGAGTTCCACCGCCGCCTTGGCGGTCTCGACCTCGCAGACCACCTGGCCGTCGGTGACCGTGTCACCCGGCTGGACGTACCACTTGAGGATCTCGGCCTCGGTGAGTCCCTCGCCCACGTCGGGCATCTTGAACTCGCGTACGGACGCTTCCGTCATCGTCGTCACGACCCTCTCCTCAGTACGCCAGCGAGCGGTCGACGGCGTCGAGCACGCGGTCCAGGTCGGGCAGGTACTCCTCCTCCAGGCGGGCCGGCGGGTACGGGGCGTGGTAGCCGCCGACCCGCAGGACGGGTGCCTCCAGGTGGTAGAAGCAGCGCTCGGTGATCCTCGCGGCGATCTCCGCGCCGGAGCCGAAGAACACCGGTGCCTCGTGGACGACCACGAGACGGCGGGTCTTCTCCACCGAGGCCTGGACGGCGTCGAAGTCCAGGGGGCTGACCGACCGCAGGTCCAGGACCTCCAGGGACTTGCCCTCCTCGGCCGCCGCGTCCGCGGCCTCCTGGCACAGCTTCACCATCGGGCCGTAGGCGGCCAGGGTGAGGTCCGTGCCCTCGCGGACCACGCGGGCCTTGTGCAGGGGGGCGGGGATCGCCTCGGCGTCGACCTCGCCCTTGTCCCAGTAGCGCCGCTTGGGCTCGAAGTAGATGACCGGGTCGTCGCTCTGGATGGCCTGCTGCATCATCCAGTACGCGTCGGCGGAGTTGGACGGGCTGACCACCTTCAGGCCCGCCACGTGCGCGAACAGGGCCTCCGGGGACTCGGAGTGGTGCTCGACCGCGCCGATGCCGCCGCCGTAGGGGATGCGGATGACGACCGGCAGCTTGACCTTGCCCAGCGAGCGGGCGTGCATCTTGGCGAGCTGGGTGACGATCTGGTCGTAGGCCGGGAAGACGAAGCCGTCGAACTGGATCTCCACCACCGGGCGGTAGCCGCGCAGGGCGAGGCCGATGGCGGTGCCGACGATGCCGGACTCGGCGAGCGGGGTGTCGATGACCCGGCTCTCGCCGAAGTCCTTCTGGAGTCCGTCCGTCACACGGAAGACACCGCCGAGCTTGCCGACGTCCTCACCCATGACGAGGACCTTGGGGTCGGCGTCCAGGGCGCGGCGCAACGACTCGTTGATGGCCTTGGCCATCGCCATCTTCTCGGCCATCTCAGTGACCCCCTTCTTCCGCGAACGACGCCTGGTAGGCGGCGAACTGGGCGCGCTCCTCGTCGACGAGCGCGTGCCCGTCCGCATAGGCGTTCTCGAAGATGGCGAAGTGGTCCGGGTCGGGCATGGACCGGACCGCTTCGCGCACTCGTCTGCCCAACGTCTCGGACTCGGCCTCGAGTTCCGCGAAGAATCCCTCGTCCGTGTGGTTCGACGCCTCCAGGTAGCGGCGCAGGCGCAGGATCGGGTCCTTGGCCTCCCAGGCCAGCCGCTCCTCGTCGCCCCGGTACCTGGTGGGGTCGTCGGAGGTGGTGTGGGCGCCCATGCGGTACGTGTACGCCTCGACCAGGGTCGGGCCCTCGCCGTTGCGGGCGCGCTCCAGCGCCCACTTGGTGACCGCGAGGCAGGCCAGCACGTCGTTGCCGTCGACGCGGACGCCCGGGAAGCCGTAGCCCTGGGCGCGCTGGTAGAGCGGGACGCGGGTCTGGCGCTCGGTCGGCTCGGAGATCGCCCACTGATTGTTCTGGCAGAAGAACACCACGGGGGCGTTGTAGACCGCGGAGAAGGTGAACGATTCGGCCACGTCGCCCTGGCTGGAGGCGCCGTCGCCGAAGTAGGCGATGACCGCCGAGTCCGCGCCGTCCTTGGCGATGCCCATCGCGTAGCCGGTGGCGTGCAGCGTCTGGGAGCCGATGACGATCGTGTACAGATGGAAGTTGTTGCTGTTCGGGTCCCAGCCGCCGTTGTTCACGCCGCGGAACATGCCGAGCAGGTTGGCCGGGTCGACACCGCGGCACCACGCGACGCCGTGCTCGCGGTAGGTCGGGAAGACGTAGTCGTCCTCCCGGGTGGCCCGGCCCGAGCCGATCTGGGCGGCCTCCTGGCCGAGCAGGGAGGCCCACAGGCCCAGCTCGCCCTGGCGCTGCAAGGCGGTGGCCTCGGCGTCGAAACGGCGGGTGAGCACCATGTCGCGGTACAGGCCGCGCAGCTCGTCGGGGGTGATGCCGGCGACGTAGGCGTCGTACTCGGCGTTCTTGACCCGCTTGCCCTCGGGGGTCAGGAGCTGCACCAGTTCCGGGCCGGTGCCCTTCCCGGCGGTGCTGCGGGTGGTGCGCTTGGTGCCGGTGGCTCCGGTCGTGTCGCCGGACGTGCCGGCCTTGCCTGCGGCGGTGCGTCGCGGCTTGCGCGCGGCACTGCTCTCCACGGTCACGTGTGCTCCTCCGTCGTTCCGGCCCCCGGGGTTGCCGGTAGGCCAGTGCGGCTCACCTGTTCCGACCACCGGGCACGGGGTGGGTGCCACTCGACCGGGAACAGGCGTGACAGGTGCCCCGGCGAGCGCCCTGCGACCAACACGTTACCCAGTGCTTCACATTTCTGTGAAACCCCCTTTGACCTGCGATTTTGCTTGGATTTCCAAGTAAATCGAGGGGACGGGAAAGCGTTGCTGGTCACAGCCTTGCGGCAGTCCGGAGCACCCGCACGTTATCCCGCGCACCCAGGTCACGGGAAGAGTCGTATGTGAGACCGACCTCGCACACGAAGAGGGACAAATCCGCATACCTCCCGTGACCGACCCGTCCCCGTCCGCCGCCACGCGCGCCGGCGGCCACCGGGCGGGACCCCGGGCGTCCGCCGGCCGATCACCTCGTGTGACCGAAAGCGACCGTCGGCGACTGCCTGTGACAACGCGCAGCTCACAGGGCCTGCGCGTGCCCTACCATCTGCCGCGTGCCGCGCTCATGTGTACCACCCCTCATGTCCCACGCGCCCCCTCTGGGCCCCCTGCTGCGCCTGTACGGCGCGGGCACCGCACTCGCCTGTGAGCCGGTCGACCAAGGGCTGCTCAACCGCGGCTACCGGCTGTGCACCACGCGCGGCCGATACTTCCTCAAGCACCACTTCGACCCCGACACCGCCGACCCGGCCGCCATCGAGCGCCGGCACCGGGCCACCCAACGCCTGGCCGACCTCGGCGTCCCGGTCGCCCCGCCGCTCGCCCACCGCGAGGGCCGTACGGTCGCCGTCGTCGCCGGCCACGCCTACGCCCTGCACCCCTGGATCGACGGCAGGCACCGCCACGGCGGCCAGCTCACCCGCGGGCAGAGCGCACGCCTGGGGGCCCTCCTGGGGGCCGTGCACGCCTGCCTGGAGCGCGTGATGCCGCCCAAGGGGCGCACCCGCCCGGCGACCGGCCCCCATCCCGTGCGGAGCGCCGACCCGGCCGACACCTTCGCCCTCATCGACGCCCTGCTCGGCCACGTGCACCGGCACCGCCCCGCCGACGCCTTCGACGAACTGGCCCGGCACCGGCTGCTGGAACGCCGCGCCCTCCTGGAGCAGCACGCCGGCCGGCGCCCGCCGCGCGGCGGCTCGGTGGGCTGGGTGCACGGCGACTTCCACCCGTTCAACCTGCTCTACAAGGACGACGCCCCGGCGGCCATCGTGGACTGGGACCGGCTCGGCGTGCAGCCGCGCGCGGAGGAGGCCGTACGCGCCGCGGTGATCTTCTTCGTCCGCCCCGGCGGAACCCTGGACCTGCCGAAAGTGCG
Organism: Streptomyces sp. NPDC028722; assembly: GCF_040637655.1. Lineage (NCBI taxonomy): Bacteria > Bacillati > Actinomycetota > Actinomycetes > Kitasatosporales > Streptomycetaceae > Streptomyces > Streptomyces sp. NPDC028722. Next base: position 298,800 of record NZ_JBEZWU010000006.1, on the reverse strand, counting down.
CGCCTACGCGCGCGCGTACCGCCGCGCGGCCGGTGCCCCGTCCGCGGAGCTGGCGGCAGCCGCGCACCGGGTGTGGTGGGAACGGCTGAACGACTTCTGGATGCTGCGCTGGCACTACGAACGCGGCGACACGCGCGCGGACTGCCAGTTCCCGGCCGCGTCCGCGCTCGCGGTGTGGTGGACCCGCGAGTACGACGCCGTGTGCGACGCGTTCGTGCGGTGAGCCGGGCGGCGGGCCGGGAACGGGGTCAGCCCCCGGGGATCACCGTCCCGGCCGCCGTGGGTGTCCTTCAACCGGTGGTGTCGCCCGTGCTGCCGTCCGTGGTGGTGCCCGCGGGGGTACCGCCGTCACCGGTGCCCGCGTCCGCGCCCGCGTCGGTGGCGCCGGTGTCCGTGCCCCCGTCGGTGGCGCCGGTGTCCGTGCCGCCGCTCGTCGGGTCCGGGGGCGGGGACTGCGAGGTCTGCGGGTCCGACGGCTCGTCGCTCGGCGTGGAGCCGGTCGGCTGCGACGGGGTGTACGCCGGCGTGGACGCCGGCGGCCAGCCGTTGCCGGTGCCGGTCCCGGTGTCCGATCCGGTGTGCGTGGACGGGTCCGAGGGCTGGTCGGTCTTCTCGTCGGACGGGCTCGCGGAGGGCTTCTCGTGCTTGGTGCTCTTGGAGTGCGTGCTCGACGGCTTGGTGTCGGTGCCCGTACCGCCGCCGCTGCCGCCGGCGCCCTTCAGCGCCAGCGCCACGCCCGCCGCGATCGCGACGACCGCGAGGACGGCGAGGATCCACATCTTGCCGCGTCCGCTGCCCTTGTTGCCGTGCCCCTCGAAACCGCCGTCGTCGCCGCTGCCGTAGCCCGTCGGCAGGATCGGCTGCGGGATCTGCGCGGTGCCCGAGGCGTCCATCGGGTGCGGCATCACGGTCGTGCCGGCGAAGCCGCCCGCCGGGGTGTGCCGGCCGTCGTGCGCCGCCACCGGGCCGGTGTTCCAGGTGCCGGTGTGGGCGCCCTGCTCGTACAGCATCTGGAGGCCGTACTGGACCAGGCCGCGCATCTCCTCGGCCGTCTGGAACCGGTCGTCGGGATCCTTGGCGAGGGACCGCATGACCAGGCCGTCCAGCTCCGGCGGGCACGTTCCGTCCGCGACCTGCGACGGCGGCACCGGAATGTCCTGGACGTGCTGGTAGACCACCGACAGCGGGGTCTCACCGGTGAACGGGGGCCTGAGCGAGAGCAGTTCGTACAGCAGGCAGCCGGTGGCGTACAGGTCGGAGCGGTGGTCGACGGCCTTGCCGAGCGCCTGCTCCGGGGAGAGGTACTGCGGGGTGCCCATGACCATGCCGGTCTGCGTCATCGTCGTCGACGCCCCGTGCAGGGCACGGGCGATGCCGAAGTCCATCACCTTGACGGCACCGCTGTGGGTGATGATGACGTTCGCCGGCTTGATGTCACGGTGCACGATGCCATGCTGGTGCGAGTAGGCGAGCGCCTCCAGCACCCCTGAGACGATGATCAGGGCCTGCTCGGGACCCGGCGCCTCGGCGTTCAGCAGCAGGTCGCGGATGGTGCGGCCCTCGACCAGCTCCATGACGATGTACGGCACGGACTGGCCGCCCACACTGTCCTCGCCGGAGTCGTACACGGCGACGATCGCGTGGTGGTTGAGGCCGGCGACCGACTGGGCCTCACGGGTGAAGCGTGCCTTGGAGACCGGGTCCTCGGCCAGGTCCGCGCGGAGCAGCTTGACCGCGACGGTACGGCCCAGGCGGACGTCCTCCGCCGCGAACACCTCGGCCATGCCGCCCCGGCCCAGCCGGTGCGTGAGCCGGTACCGGCCGTCGCCGACGAGCCCTCCGTTGCCCCACATCTCCGGCGCGTCCGACATGCCGCCGCCAGTCGCCTCGGGGTCGGACGGGCCCTGAGAGCGCTGCTGCTGTGCCATCAGTCCTCGCCGTCGTTTCTGCCCGCGGTGCGCGCGGTGTTGTCACGGTCTCCGTCGGCCACGCTACAGCCTCCGCGGGGGCCACCGGTCCGGAACCGCAACCGGGACGGGTCCGCGACGGACCGGTCATGAAACCCGTAGCACGCGCTGTCGTGCAAATTCCGTGTGCCTGCCGTACGACACCGGTAACGCTTGCGCGACGCTTCTTGCGCGTACGGTCACGGAACGGGCACCGAGCTTGACGTGCCCGTGCCCTGGGGCAGACTTGGCCGGGAATGAGCCATTCGATCAAGGCCTCGCCGGTGACGGCGCCGGGGCCGGTGGGGGACGCGGAGAGATGAGCCAGGACGGCGCACACGGCCACGGCCGGTACGCGGGGCAGGCGCTGGCCGGGGGCCGTTACCAGCTGCGCGACCTGCTGGGTGAGGGCGGCATGGCCTCGGTGCACCTCGCGTACGACGCCGTGCTGGACCGCCAGGTGGCCATCAAGACGCTGCACACCGAACTCGGCCGGGAGCAGGCCTTCCGCGAGCGGTTCCGCCGCGAGGCCCAGGCCGTGGCCAAGCTCACCCACACCAACATCGTCTCCGTCTTCGACACGGGCGAGGACGAGCTGAACGGCATGGCGACGCCGTACATCGTCATGGAGTACGTCGAGGGCCGTCCGCTGGGCTCGGTCCTGGCCGAGGACATCCGGCAGTACGGCGCGATGCCCGCCGACAAGGCCCTGAAGCTCACCTCCGACGTGCTCGCCGCACTGGAGATCAGCCACGAGAAGGGGCTGGTCCACCGCGACATCAAGCCGGGCAACGTGATGATGACCAAGCGCGGCGTGGTCAAGGTCATGGACTTCGGCATCGCCCGCGCCATGCAGTCCGGCGTCACCTCGATGACCCAGACCGGCATGGTCGTCGGCACCCCGCAGTACCTCTCGCCCGAGCAGGCCCTCGGCCGCGGTGTGGACGCCCGCTCCGACCTGTACTCGGTCGGCATCATGCTGTTCCAGCTGGTGACCGGACGGCTGCCGTTCGACGCGGACTCGCCGCTGGCGATCGCGTACGCGCATGTGCAGGAGGAGCCGGTGGCGCCCTCCTCGGTCAACCGCGCGCTGCCGCCGGCCGTGGACGCGCTGGTCGCCCGCGCGCTGAGGAAGAACCCGAACGAGCGCTTCCCGACCGCCGAGTCCATGCGGGACGAGTGCCTGCGCGTCGCCGCGTCCCTCCAGGCGGCCCCGCCGAGCATCGTGCCGGGCTCCGGGCCGGCCCGGAGCGGCGCGGGCGTCGCCTCCGCGGTGTTCCCGCCGGTCGACCGGTCGGCGCCGGCGCCGTACGGGCCGGTGCAGACGCCGTACCCGCCCACCCCGGCCCCGCCCCACAACCCGTACGGCCCGCCGACACCCGCCCCGGCCTACGGATACCCCCAGCAGGGCGGCTACCAGACGCCCCCGGTGGGCTACGGCCCGCAGACCGCCCCGGCCCCGCCGCCGTACACGGTCACGCCGCAGACCGCCCCGCAGCCCTCCGGTGCCGGGCGGGGCAAGCGCCGCAGGCCGCTGGTGATCGGCTCGGTCACGGTGGCGGCCGTCGCGGTCGTCGGACTGATCGTCGCCCTCACGCTGAAGAACGCCGGCGACGACATCAAAGGTGTGACCGGTGGTTCGAACGCCTCGGCGTCCGCCTCGCACCGGCCGGGTTACCGCGGGGCGGACACCACGCGGCAGATCGACAAGTCGGAGTGCACCGAGCCGCAGGAGTCGTACACCGACCCGAAGAAGGTCGAGATGCCCGACTTCCGCTACAAGGACATCGGCTCGGTGAAGAAGTGCCTCCAGGCCGCGGGCTGGAAGTGGAGCATCGACCACGAGGACGACGACACCTGGGGCGAGGGGACCGTGCTGAAGCAGTTCCCCGACCATGGCACCGATGTCGCCCCCCACAACGTGGGCACCATCGACCTGAGCGTGTCGACGGGCAATCCGCCGCAGTGACGCCCCACCGGGCGCGGTGAGGCCGAACCGGACGCGGTGAGGGCCCGGCGGGTGTCCGCCGGGCCCTTCGGATGTCGTGACCCGTGACCTCGTGGCCGGGCCGGGTGGGCTGCCTACAGGTACGGTCCGCCCGTGTGGGCGCCGCCGCGGGGGTCGTCACCCAGCCCGTCGGGACCGGACACGCCCGGCGGAAGGGCGCGGCGCATCTGCTCCAGCTGGGCCCGCGCGGCCATCTGCTGGGCGAACAGCGTCGTCTGGATCCCGTGGAAGAGACCCTCCAGCCAGCCCACCAGCTGTGCCTGCGCGATCCGCAGTTCCGCGTCGCTCGGGGTCACCTCGTCGGTGAACGGCAGGGAGAGCCGTTCCAGTTCCTCGACCAGCTCCGGCGCCAGGCCGTCCTCCAGCTCCTTCACCGAGCTGGCGTGGATCTCCTTCAGGCGCACCCGGCTGGCCTCGTCGAGGGGAGCCGCCCGCACCTCCTCCAGGAGCTGCTTGATCATGCTGCCGATCCGCATCACCTTGGCCGGCTGTTCCACCATCTCCGTCACCGGGGTCTCGCGGGAGTCCTCGTCCCCGCCGCCACCGAGCGCCGCCCCGTCCTGCCCCACGACGAGGATCTGGGGATTCTCCGGCGACCGTTCGTTCCTCGGCATCTCCATACCGCCATTCTCTCGCACACCGCCACCTCACCACCGTGGTGCCCCCCCGGGTGGCTGATCCGCCGTTTAGACCTGATGGCGCAATCCGGAATGCCCTGCCGGCCGACGAATGTGAGGCTTGTCCCCGTCGGGTTTCCATCGGTCACGACACCTGGGCTCCGGGAGGTCACCGACGTGGCTCCATGCCTGCGCCTCGCACTCCGCTGCGTCCGGCTGCTGCTCTTCCTCGCGGCGGCGGCCCTGCCGGCGTACGGCGCCACCGTCGCGTACGGCGCCACGTCCGCCCACGCCGGCGAGCGGGGCCCCGTCCGCCCGTCCGCTCCGGGGCACCGGGACCAGCGGGGGCCGGCACTGCCGGGCGCCGCGGCACCGGGCCTCGGGCATCCGGGCGGGGACGAGCCCGGCGGCGACGGCCCGGGCCACGGACGGCCGGGTCACGGCCTCCCCGGCTCCGCCACGGCCGCCGCCCTCGGGCCCGCGCCCGGCGTGCGCGACCCGGACCCGCCCGCCGGCGAGCCACCGGCCGCCGTCGTCCCCATGCCGTCCGACTCGGCTTCGGCGTCGGTCCGCCCCTCGGTCTCCGCCCGCCTCGCCGCCGAGCCGTCCCGTGCGGGCAGCCGGGCAGGTGAGGGACGGATACGGCCGGGCCGGCCGGACGGGCCCGCCGCCGAGGTGGAGGGCGACGAGCCCGACACCGAGGCCGCGCGGGCACAGGAGCGGGAGACGGCGGACGTACCGGACGGAACGCCGACGGCCTCACCGCCGCCCGAGGAAGCCGGACTCGACCCCGCCAGGCCTTCGCTGCGGCCCGCGGCCCGGCAGGCGGTCCAGCAGGGCGAGGGCCCCACGGAGCCGGTCCTGCGGATCCTTCCGCTGGGCACGGGCCTGGTCCTCATCGGCCTGGGTCTGGCCCTGGCCCTCCTGGGCCTGAGACTGCGCAGAACCTGACTCCCGGGGCCACCGGGGCTCCCCGGTCCCGCTCGGATCCCGCCCCAGCCGTCCGCCGGCCGCTTTCCGTTACGGCGCCACCAGGAGCACCTTGCCGATGTGGCCGCTCGCCTCCACCAGGTGGTGGGCCTCGGAAGCCTGGGGCATCGGCACTTCGCGGTCGACGACCGGGCGGACGTGACCGTCGGCGAGCAGCGGCCACACGTGTTCGCGTACGGCGGCGACGATGGTCGCCTTCTCGTCCAGCGGACGGGCGCGCAGCGAGGTGGCGCTGACCGCGGCACGCTTCGCCAGGAGCGCGCCGATGTTCAGCTCGCCCTTGGTGCCGCCCTGCATACCGATGATGGCGAGGCGCCCGTTGACGGCGAGGGCCTGGACGTTGCGGTCCAGGTACTTGGCGCCCATGTTGTCGAGGATGACGTCGGCGCCCGCGCCGTCGGTGGCTTCCTTGATCTCGGCGACGAAGTCCTGCTCGCGGTAGTTGATCAGCACGTCGGCGCCCAGCTCGGCGCAGAAGTCCAGCTTCTCCTTCGTGCCGGCGGTCACCGCGACCCTGGCACCGAGGGCCTTGGCCAGCTGGATCGCCATGGTGCCGATGCCGCTGGAGCCGCCGTGCACCAGCAGCGTCTCGTCGGGCCGCAGGTGGGCGACCATGAACACGTTGGACCAGACCGTGCAGGCCACCTCGGGCAGAGCCGCGGCCTGCCGGAGGTCGACGCCCCGGGGGACGGGCAGCAGCTGTCCGGCCGGTACGGCGACCTTCTCGGCGTAGCCGCCGCCGGCGAGCAGCGCGCACACCTCGTCCCCGACGGACCAGCCGGACACCCCGGGGCCGAGCGCGGCGATCCGGCCGGAGCACTCCAGGCCGGGATAAGGGGAAGCGCCGGGCGGCGGGTCGTAGAAGCCCTGCCGTTGCATGATGTCGGCGCGGTTGACGGCGCTGGCCACCACCTCGACCAGCACCTCGCCCTCGCCGGGCACCGGATCGGGGACCTCGTCCCACACCAGAGCCTCGGGACCGCCAGGTTGGGGAATCGTGATCGCATGCATGCGGGTGACGCTACCCCCCGTGGGCTCCGTCACCCGTGTGGGAGGGGGCGGGTGTCCGGGGTGGTCCGGGCGCCGGGCGTGACGCGGACGATGGTGATGAGCCGGTCCGTCAGCTGGAGGGTGCCGAGCGACGGATCGTCGTAGCCGAGCACGCGGTGTCCGCGGACGACGCTGACCACGAGGTCGTCCGTCTCGCGCGGCTTCCTGCCGACCTCGCCGCGGACGACCGGCCGTTCGACGATGTCCAGCCCGCTGCCCTGCTGGATCAGGTCCTCCATCACCATCCCGGCGGCGGGGCTGAGCACGGAGAGCCCCAGCAGCCGGCCGGCCGCGCTGGCGCTGGTGATGACCGCGTCCGCTCCGGACTGCTTGAGCAGCGGGGCGTTCTCCTCCTCGCGCACCGCGGCCACGATCTTGGCGCCGCGGTTGAGCTGGCGGGCGGTCAGCGTGACGAGGACGGAGGTGTCGTCGCGCTGCGGAGCGATGATGATCTGCCGGGCCCGGTGCACCTCCGCCCGCCTGAGCACGTCACTGCGGGTGGCATCGCCCATGACACCGGCGTAGCCCTCGGCGGTGGCCGCGTCGACCGCCTTGGCGCTGGGGTCGACGACGACCACCTGTTCCTTCCTCAGCCCGGTCGCGCAGACGGTCTGGACGGCCGACCGTCCCTTCGTGCCGAAGCCGACGACGACGGTGTGGTCGCGCAAGGTGGACCTCCAGCGGTTCAGGCGCCATTCCTCCCGGGTGCGCTCGGTGAGGACCTCCAGCGTGGTGCCGACCAGGATGATCAGGAACAGCACGCGCAGGGGTGTGATCACGAAGATGTTGGTGAGCCGGGCGCTGTCACTGACCGGGGTGATGTCGCCGTACCCGGTGGTGGAGAGGGTGACGGTCGCGTAGTAGAACGCGTCGAGCAGGTCCACCGAGCCGTCGGAGTCGTCGTGGTAGCCGTCGTGGCCGGCGTAGACGACTAACGCGGTGACGACCAGCACCAGCAGGGCCATGAACAGCCGCTCGACGACCTGGCGGATGGGCCGCTCCACGACTTTTCTGGGGAGTCTCACCCGATGGGTCGCCAGATGCTCGCCCGCCTGGCGGGCGATGGCGTCCTGACCCGGAAGTTTCACGTGAAACACACCCCGATGCCGGCGGTCGCCCACGGCAGGTCCAGCAGCTCCGTCTCCTCGCCCTGCCGGGCCCCGCCCGGCGGTACGACGGCCAGCGCGTCGGCCGCGGCGATACCGCGGAGCATGGCCGGGCCGCTGTAGTGCAGCGGTACGGCATGGTCACCACGCAGCACCACGGGGACGAGCCGGGTGTCGTACGGATGCCCGTGCACCGCCTCCCGCAGCGGCAGCGTGTACGGCTCGGGGGCGGGACGGGCGGCGAGGGTGCGCAGCAGCGGCTCGGCGAGCGTGAGCAGGCCGGAGACGGCGGCGAGCGGGTTGCCGGGCAGCCCGACGAGATGCTGGTTCTCCTTGGTGCGGGCCAGCAGCATCGGGTGGCCGGGGCGCACCTTGACGCCGTCGACGAGGAGTTCGGCGCCGATGCGTTCCAGGACCGGGTGGACGTGGTCCACGGGTCCGGCCGCGGTGCCGCCCGTGGTGACGATGAGATCGGCGCCGGAGGAGGTGACCGCCTTGCGGAGCGCCCGGGCGTCGTCACCGAGCCGGCGTACGGCGACGACCTCGGCGCCGAGCGCCCGCAGCCAGGGCGGCAGCATGGGGCCGAGCGCGTCCCGGATGAGCCCGTCGTGCGGGAGTCCCCCGGTCAGCAGCTCGTCGCCGAGGACGAGGACCTCGGCCCGGGGGCGGGGTACGGCGGTGACCGTGTCGTATCCGGCCGCTGCGGCCAGGCCCAGGACGGCCGGGGTGACCAGGGTGCCGACGGGCAGCAGCTGGTCACCGCTGCGGCACTCCTGGCCGCGGGGGCGGATGTCCTGGCCGTGGAGCATGTCGCGGGTGGCGTGCAGGCGGCCCTGGGCGTCGGTACGGCCGTGCTCGGCGCGCAGGACGGCGGTCGTGTCGGCGGGGATGCGGGCGCCGGTGGCGATACGGACCGCCTCGCCGTCGGTCAGCGGCTCGGGCTGGGCGTGCCCGGCGAGCACGCCCTCGGCCCGTACCTGCCAGGGGCCGGGTCCGGCGACGGCCCAGCCGTCCATCGCGGAGGTGTCGAAGGAGGGCAGGTCGGTCAGCGCGTCGAGGGGGGCGGCCAGGACCAGTCCCAGGGCGTCACCGAGTGGGACGGAGACGGGGGTGCGGCGGGCACCGGCGGGCGCCGCTGTGCTGTTCGGGGCGGGGGGGCGGGCGGCGCGGGCGGCGATCTCGCGGGCCCGGGGCCAGGCCGTGGCCCCGTGCCGCTCGGCGGGCTGTCCGCCGGACGGCGGCGGGGCCGGGACGGGCGCGTGGCCCTCGCTGTCGTCCCCGGCTTCCCGGGGGGCTTCCCTCACGAGGGCCAGGGCCTCCTCGACGTCGAGGTCGTCGTCATCCTCGGCGGCCGCCTGGGCCCGGGTGCCGGGGGCGGTCATCCGGCGTCCGGGGCGCTCGGGCCCCCGCTGTTCTCTTCCGTGCCCCCGTCGCTCTCCTCAGCCCACCGCAGGGCCAGCGCGGCGGCCTTGCGGGTGGCCTCCGCGACGGCCTCGGGGCCGCCCAGGCCCTGGGCCGCGGCGTAACCGACGAGGAACGTGGTCAGCGGGGCGGCGGGCCGGGCCACGCCGTGCGCGGCGTCACGGGCCAGGTCGAGCAGGGCGCCGGTGTCGACGTCCAGGTCGATGCCCAGCTCGTTCTTGACTGCGGAGATCCATTCGTCCAACACGTGCCCATGCTCCCTGATGTGTGCCCTGGCATGGGCGATGTCGTCCCAGGTGTCGCAGTCGAAGGACGCCTGCGCATCCGGGACGCGGGTGAGGCGGAGGGCGCCCGTCAGCCGGCGCAGGGGCAGCCCGGAGAGGCCGTCGGGCGTGGCGGCGAGGGCGGTCAGCTCGCGGCGGAGCGCGGCGGTGCGGTAGGCGGCCACGAGCGGCTGCTCACGGCCGTCGGCGTCGGTGAGCAGCGCACCGTCGGCGCCGGTGTCCCGAAGGGCGGTAAGCAGCCGCTGGACGGTGGCTTGCTGAAGGAACGGCAGGTCGGCGGAGAGGACGACGGTGTGCGCGGCGGCGGTGAGCCGCAGGCCGGCCGCCAGCGCGGCGACCGGTCCGCCGCCGGACGGCTCCTCGCGCGCCCAGCGCACCGGCCGGACGGTGGGCCGGGGCGCGGCCACCACGACGGTCGTCCGGGCGCCCGCGCAGGCCGCGAGCACCCGGTCCAGGAGCGTACGGCCGCCGACCCGGAGACCGGGTTTGTCGGCCCCGCCGAGCCGCCGGGCGCCGCCGCCGGCCAGTACGACGGCGTCGTACGGCGCGGGCGCCCCGGGCGTGGCGGGGGTGGTGTCGGTCACCCTCCGAGTATGTCCTGCCGGCTTCTCCTTCCGGTGTTGGCGTACGTCACACCGTGCGCCTGCTCACCTCGCACGGGGTGCGCTCACGTGTCTCGCGGGGTGCGTCCACGAGACGCGCTCACAGGGTGCGCAGCAGCACCGCCGGCTGTTCCACGCAGTCCGCCACGTACCGCAGGAAGCCGCCCGCCGTGCCGCCGTCGCACACCCGGTGGTCGAAGGTGAGCGAGAGCTGCACGACCTGACGGACGGCCAGCTCGCCGTCGTGCACCCAGGGCTTGGCGACGATGCGGCCGACGCCGAGCATGGCCGCCTCGGGGTGGTTGATGATCGGGGTGGATCCGTCGACGCCGAACACCCCGTAGTTGTTCAGGGTGAAGGTGCCGCCGGTGAGTTCCCCCGGCGTGAGCTTTCCCGCACGGGCCGCTTCGGTGAGGCGGGCGAACTCGGCGGTCAGCGACTCGGCGTTTCGCGCGTGGGCGTCCCGGACCACCGGTACGACCAGTCCGCGTTCGGTCTGGGCGGCGAACCCGAGGTGGACGCGGTCGAGCCGGACGACCTCGCGGGCGTCGGTGTCGACGAAGGAGTTCAGCTCGGGGAACCGGGCCAGGGCGGCCGTGCTGATGCGGGCGAGCAGCGCGAGGAGGGAGATCTTCGGGCCCCCGGCCGCGTTGACCGCCGCGCGGGCACGCAGCAGCTCGGTCGCGTCGGCGTCGACCCAGCAGGTCGCGTCGGGGATCTCCCGGCGGCTGCGGGAGAGCTTGTCCGCGACGGCACCGCGCACTCCCTTGAGCGGAACGCGGACCTCGCCCCCGGCCGGGGCCACGGCGGGCACGCCTACGGCCGTCTCCTCGGCCGCCGGTGCCCGCCCGGCCTCGGCCCGCAGCACGCCCTCGACGTCCGCGCGCAGGATGAGTCCGTCCGGCCCCGAGCCGGCCAGCTGCCGCAGGTCCACCCCGTTGTCACGGGCGAGCCGGCGCACGAGGGGCGAGATCACGGGGACCGGCCCGTCGGCGGACGCGGGGGGCGGGGCGGTCACGGGGGTGGGTGCGGGTGCCGTGGTGGCCACGCGTGCGTGGACGCCCGTCGAGGCATTCCCGCGCGCCGCGGCCTGCCCGTTGTGGGCGCCGTGCCCAGAACCGGCGCCCTGTCCGGGGCCTCCGTCCTCGCTGTGCCCGGTCGTCGTACCTGCCGTCGCCGTGCCCGTCCCGGTCACCGTCCCGGTCGTCGCCGTCCTGACCCGGCGCCTCCGTGCCGCCGGTGCCTGGGTGCCGTAGCCGACCAGGACATTTCCGGAGCCCTCGGGTTCCGCCGTCGCTTCCCCCACGGCCACCGTCAGCAGCGGGGCACCGACGGGCACTTCGGCCCCCTCGTCGCCGAAGCGGGCGGTGACCACGCCGCCGTAGGGGCAGGGCACCTCGACCATCGCCTTGGCCGTCTCGACCTCGACCACCGGCTGGTCGACGGCGACCACGTCACCGACCTGGACCAGCCAGCGCACGATCTCCGCCTCGGTGAGTCCCTCGCCGAGGTCGGGCAGCTTGAATTCCAGTACCTGGGCCATCAGCCCTCGGCCTCCCATTGCAGCCGGGCCACGGCGTCCAGGATGCGGTCGACGCCGGGCAGGTGGTGCCGCTCCAGCATCGGCGGCGGATACGGGATGTCGAACCCGGCCACGCGCAGCACCGGCGCCTCCAGGTGGTGGAAGCAGCGCTCGGTGATCCGGGCCGCGATCTCCCCGCCCGGGCCGCCGAACCCGGTGGCCTCGTGCACGACGACCGCGCGTCCGGTGCGCCGGACGGCCGCGCAGACCGTCTCGTCGTCGAACGGCACCAGCGAGCGCAGGTCGACGACCTCCAGGTCCCAGCCCTCGGCCCGGGCGGCCTCGGCCGCCTCCAGACAGACCGGGAGCGAGGGGCCGTAGGTGATGAGCGTGGCGCTGTGGCCCGGCCGCCGGACCACGGCCCGGCCGATGGGTTCGACGTCCGTGGGCTGCTCGGGATTCCAGGCGTCCTTCGACCAGTACAGCCGCTTGGGCTCCAGGAAGACGACCGGGTCGTCGGAGGCGATGGCCCGGCGCAGCAGTCCGTAGGCGTCGGCGACGGTCGCCGGTGTGACGACGTGCAGGCCCGGGGTGGCCATGTAGTAGGCCTCGGAGGAGTCGCTGTGGTGCTCGACGCCGCCGATGCCGCCGCCGTAGGGGACGCGGACGGTGATCGGCAGGGGCATCCTGCCGCGGGTGCGGTTGCGCATCCGGGACACATGGCTGATCAGCTGCTCGAACGCCGGGTAGGCGAAGGCGTCGAACTGCATCTCCACCACGGGCCGCAGGCCGTACATGGCCATGCCGACGGCGGTGCCGAGGATGCCGGCCTCGGCGAGCGGGGTGTCGGTGCAGCGGTCCTCGCCGAACTCCTTGGCGAGCCCGTCGGTGACCCGGAAGACACCGCCGAGGGTGCCGACGTCCTCGCCCATGACGTGCACGGCGGGGTCGGCGGCCATCGCGTCGCGCATCGCGCGCGTGAGGGCCTGCGCCATGGTGGCGGGCTTGACGGCCACGGTGGTCATCGGGCGTCGCCTTCCTGCGTGCCGTGCTGCTCCTGCTCGGCCTCCAGCTCGGCCCGCAGCAGGGCGCGCTGCTCCCGCAGCTGCGCGGTGCTCTCGGCGTAGACGTGGTCGAAGAGGTCCATGGGCTGGAGTTCGGGATCCCGGTTCATGCGTTCCCGCAGGTCGGCGGCCATCGTCTCGGCGTCCTGCCGGGCGGCCTCGATCCCGGCCCCGTCGAGCAGCCCGCGCGTGGTCAGTTCGCGCTCCAGCAACTGGACCGGGTCGTGCGCGCGCCAGGCCTCGACCTCGGCGTCGCCGCGGTAGCGGGTGGCGTCGTCGGCGTTGGTGTGGGCGTCGATGCGGTACGTCACCGCTTCCACCAGGGTCGGACCGCCGCCGGCGCGTGCGTGCCGTACGGCGTCGCTGAGGACCTCGTGCACGGCCGCGGCGTCGTTGCCGTCGACCAGCCGGCCCGGCATGCCGTACCCGACGGCCTTGTGGGCCAGGGAGGGCGCGGCGGTCTGCTTGGCGAGCGGGACCGAGATGGCGAAGCCGTTGTTCTGCACCAGGAAGACGACCGGCGCCTGCCAGACCGCGGCGAAGTTCATCGCCTCGTGGAAGTCGCCCTCGCTGGTGCCGCCGTCACCGACCATGGCCAGCGCGACCACGTCGTCGCCCTTGAGGCGGGCGGCGTGGGCCAGGCCGACGGCGTGCGGCAGCTGGGTGGCGAGCGGGGTGCTGAGCGGGGCCACCCGGTGGGTGTGGGGGTCGTAGCCGTTGTGCCAGTCACCGCGCAGCAGGGTGAGCACCTCCACGGGGTCCACGCCGCGGGCGACGACGGCGAGCGTGTCGCGGTAGCTCGGGAAGAGCCAGTCGCGCTCCTCCAGGGCCAGCGCGGCGGCGACCTCGCAGGCCTCCTGACCGGTGGTGGACGGGTAGACGGCGAGCCGGCCCTGTTTGGTCAGCGCGGTGGCCTGCGTGTTGTAGCGGCGCCCGCGCACCAGCTGGGTGTACAGCCGGCGCAGCAGGTCCGGGTCGGCCTCTGCGGCCGCCTCGGTGCCGAGGACGCGGTAGGGCTCGGCGTCGGGCAGCAGCGGCGCGGGGTCCATACGGGGCTGCCAGGCGGGCGGCGGCGAAGGCCGGTACGCGCCCCGCTGCTCCAGAACCGTCATGACGGCACCTCCTCGTGGGAGCGGCTACGGGAGGCGTGTCGGATGTGACCCGCCTCACCAACCGATTGTTCGGTCGCCGACGCATTTTGGCTACAGGCACCGTCAGGCTGTGGACAAACGGTTCTGCACAGCCTGCAATGAACGCAGGACGTCCACGGCGACCGAGCGGGGGGACATGGGACCTGAACAAATGGCCGACGGGCCGCAGGAGGGGGCCCTGCTGCCGGCCCGTCCGCTCGACGCCATCGACCAGGACATCCTGAAGATCCTCCAGGCCGACGGCCGGGCCTCGATACGGTCCGTCGCCGAACGCGTGCACGTCTCGCGCGCCAACGCCTACGCCCGCATCAACCGGCTCGTCGAGGACGGGGTCATCCGGGGCTTCAGCGCGCGCGTCGACCACGAGCGCGCGGGCCACAGCACATCGGCGTACATCACCCTGAAGATCGTCCAGAACTCCTGGCGCACGGTCCGCGAGCAGCTCAGACTGCTGCCCGGCGCCTCCCACATCGCGCTGGTGGGCGGTGACTTCGATGTGCTGCTGCTGGTGCACACGCCCGACAACAAGGCGCTGCGCGAGCTGGTGCTCACCCGGCTCCAGGCGATCCCCGAGGTGCTCAGCACCCGCACCCTGCTGGTCTTCGAGGAGGAGGACCTGGAGCCGGACGGCTGAGGTCAGCTGCGGCGCAGCCCCGAGAACACCAGCCGGACGACGGCGTCGGACACGTCACGGGCGCTCGCGCCGCGCGGGTCCGGCCGGTACCACTCCACGATCGAGTTGATCATCCCGAAGACCAGCCGGGTGGCCAGGCGGACCTCCACGTCGCCGCCCACGTCCCCCTCGGCGGTGGCCGCCTTGAGCAGCTCGGCGACCCGGTGGTCGAAGTCGCGGCGCCGCTCCAGCGCCCACCGCTCGGTGGCGGTATTGCCGCGCACGCGCAGCAGCAGGGTCACATAGGGCAGCTCGGCTATCAGCACCTCGACCATGCGGCGCACGACGTGCTCCAGCCGGTCGGCGGGGCGCCCCACGCGCGCGTGCTCCTCGTCCAGAATGGCGAACAGGCCGTCCAGGGCGCGGCTGACGGCGCGGCGCAGCAGTTCCTCCTTGCCGCTGACGTGGTGGTAGATCGACGACTTGGAGATCCCGGCCGCCTTGGAGAGGTGCTCCATGGAGGTGCCGTCGTAGCCGCGCTCGTTGAAGACGCGGACGGCGACGGCGAGCAGCGTCTCGGGGGTGTACGTGTCGCGCCTGGCCGTGGTCATGAGGTGCCCTCCCGCTGGTCGGTGGCATACGCGTGGCGGTACAGCGCGAGGGAGGGCGCATACCGTCCGGAGGGGTCGCGGTCGTGCATCTCGTACAGGATGTCGAAGGCGAAGCCGGAGCCGAGCCTGCGGTCCCACTCGAAGGGGCCGAGCGGGTAGTTGACGCCCAGGCGCATCGCGGTGTCGATGTCCTCCTCGGTGGCCACGCCCTTGGCGACGGCGTCGTGGGCGAGGTCGATGATCCGGGCGACCGTGCGGGCGACGATCATGCCGGGCACGTCACCGATGACGCTGACCTCCTTGCCGAGCGCCTGGAACAGGCCGGTGGCCTCGGCGAGGGCCTGCGGCGAGGTGTCCTGGGAGGCGGAGAGGGCGATGCGGGTGGCCGTGCGGTAGTCCAGGGCGAGGTCGAAGTGGACGACGTCCCGGGACTCCACGGAGGTCCGGCCGTCGGCGAGGACCAGCCGGCCGCCGCCGGGGAGCACCAGGCGGGTGTCGTCGTACGCGTCCTCCGCGCGGACCTCGATGCCCGCCTCCCGGATCAGCTCGATCAGCCCGGCCGCCGGGCCCAGGCCGCCCTCGACGACGACGTGGGCGGGCGGCTGCTCCCGGTCGGCGGTGTGCGGCCGGGGCCGCTCGGCACCCTCGGTGTGGTCGTACCAGCCGTGCCCGCTCTTGCGGCCGAGCCGGCCCGACTCCACCAGCCGGCGCTGGGCCAGGGACGGGGTGAAGCGCACGTCCTGAAAGAAGGACTGCCACACCGAGTGCGTGACGGACTCGTTGACGTCCTGGCCGATGAGGTCGGTCAGCTCGAACGCGCCCATCCGGAACCCGCCGCACTCGCGCAGGACCGCGTCGACGGTCGCGGGGTCGGCGGCCTGGGCCTCGTGGACCGCGAACGCCTCGGCGTAGAACGGCCGGGCGATGCGGTTGACGATGAAGCCCGGGGTGTCCGCGCAGGCCACCGGGGTCTTGCCCCAGGCGCGGGCGGTCTCGTACGCGCGCGTGGCCGACGTGACGTCGGTGGCGGACCCGGAGACCACCTCGACCAGCGGCAGCAGTGGTGCCGGGTTGAAGAAGTGCAGGCCGACGAAGCGTCCGGGGTGGCGCAGGGCGCCGCCGACGGCCGTCACCGACAGCGAGGAGGTGTTGGTGGCGAGCAGGCAGTCCTCGGCGACGATGTCCTCCAGCTCGCCGAAAAGCCGCTGTTTGACGTCGAGCCGCTCCAGGACGGCCTCCACGACGAGCGCGCAGTCGGCCAGCTCCGTGAGGCCGTCCGCGGGCCGGAGGCGAGCACGGGCCGCGTCCCGGCCGGCGTCGGTGAGCCGGCCCTTGGCCACCAGCCGGTCGAGGCGCGCGCCGATCGCGTCGGCCGCGTCCCGGGCCCGCCCGGGGACGGCGTCGTACAGCCGCACGGGATGGCCGGCGACCAGCGCGACCTGGGCGATTCCCTGGCCCATGGTGCCGGTGCCGACGACGGCCACGGGGCTGCTGAGGTCGATTGCTGTCATGTGCGCGATCCTCCCGCACGGGGTTTTCCACAGATGCGGCGGACCCCCTTGTCCCGACCGATCGTTCGGTTACTCTAGCTCTGACTGCCCCATCCCGCTGCTCTTTCTGCCAGGTCGTGAACTCGACGAAGAGTTCTCCAGACGAGGAGTTGGTCCCGCATGGCCGCCGAACTGACCGCGCACGAGTTGACCGCGAAGCACCGGCCCACTCTCGACCAGGCCCTGGAAACGATCCGCACGCGCGCGTACTGGTCCCCGCACCCCGAGCACCCCAAGGCGTACGGCGAGCACGGCAGCCTGGACGCGGCGGCGGGCAAGGCCGCCTTCGACGCCCTGCTGGGCACCCGCCTGGACCTCGGCCAGCCCGGTACGGACGACTGGGTGGGCGGTGAGGTCTCGCCGTACGGCGTCGAGCTGGGCGTGACCTACCCGCACGCGGACATCGACGTGCTGTTGCCGGCCATGCGGGCCGGACAGCGGGCGTGGCGGGACGCCGGCCCGGAGGTGCGGGCGGTGGTCTGCCTGGAGATCCTCAAGCGGATCAGCGACCGCACGCACGAGTTCGCGCACGCCGTGATGCACACCAGCGGCCAGGCGTTCATGATGGCGTTCCAGGCGGGCGGCCCGCACGCCCAGGACCGCGGCCTGGAGGCGGTGGCGTACGCGTTCGCGGAGCAGGTCCGCACGCCCGACGCGGCGGAGTGGAGCAAGCCGCAGGGCAAACGGGACCCGCTGACCCTCACCAAGCGGTTCACCCCGGTCCCGCGCGGGATCGCCCTGGTCATCGGCTGCAACACCTTCCCCACCTGGAACGGCTACCCGGGTCTGTTCGCCTCCCTGGCCACCGGCAACGCGGTCCTGGTCAAGCCGCACCCGCGCGCGGTGCTGCCGCTCGCGCTGACCGTGCAGGTCGCCCGGGATGTGCTGGCCGGGGCCGGCTTCGACCCGAACCTGGTCGCGCTGGCCGCCGAGCGCCCCGGTGAGGGCGTCGCCAAGACCCTCGCCACCCGTCCCGAGATCAGGATCATCGACTACACCGGGTCGACGTCCTTCGGCGACTGGCTGGAGACCAACGCCCACCAGGCGCAGGTCTACACGGAGAAGGCCGGCGTCAACACGGTGATCGTGCACTCCACGGACGACTACAAGGGCATGCTGTCCAACCTGGCGTTCTCGCTGTCCCTGTACAGCGGCCAGATGTGCACCACCCCGCAGAATCTGCTGATCCCCCGGGACGGCATCACCACCGACCAGGGCCCCAGGACGTTCGACGAGGTCACCGCCGACCTCGCCCGCGCGGTGGACGGCCTGCTCGGTGACGACGCGCGTGCGAACGCCCTGCTCGGCGCGATCGTCAACCCGGACGTCAAGGCCCGCCTGGAGGCGGCGGCCGGCCTCGGCGAGGTCGCCCTGGCCTCCCGCGAGATCACCAACCCGGAGTTCCCGGACGCGGTGGTCCGCACCCCCGTCATCGTGAAGCTCGACGGCGCCAAGCCGGACGACGAGGCGGCCTACATGAGCGAGTGCTTCGGCCCCGTCTCCTTCGCCGTCGCCGTCGACTCGGTGACGGACGCGGTGGAACTGCTGCGCCGCACGGTCCGGGAGAAGGGCGCGATGACGGTCGGCGCGTACACCACCGACGCCGACACCGAGCGCGCCGTCGAGGAGGTCTGCCTGGAGGAGGCGGCCCAGCTCTCCCTGAACCTGACCGGCGGGGTCTACGTCAACCAGACCGCCGCGTTCTCCGACTTCCACGGCTCGGGCGGCAACCCGGCGGCGAACGCGGCCCTGTGCGACGGCGCGTTCGTGGCCGGCCGCTTCCGGGTGGTGGAGGTCCGCCGGGAGGCGTAGACGCACTCTCCTCACCGGCCGGGTGCCGCGGGCCGTCACAGCGGACGGGCGGCCCGGGTGCGCCCTGTGCGCACAGCCGGGCCGGCACGGGGCAGTCGGCTAGCGCGCGTCCCCGGGGGTGCCGTTGGCGCTCCAGTGGTACAGCGTCATCGCCACACTGGTGGCCAGGTTGTAGCTGGAGACCTGAGGGCGCATCGGCAGGCGCAGCAGGTGGTCGGCGCGGGCCCGCAGCTCCGTCGAGAGGCCGGTGCGTTCCGAGCCGAAGGCCAGGACGGCGTCGTCGGGCAGCCGGGTGCCGCGGATGTCCTCGCCCTCCGGGTCGAGGGCGAACAGCGGGCCGGCGGGCAGGTCGGCGACGTCGAGGTGTTCCACGGTGGTCGCGAAGTGCAGGCCCGCGCCGCCGCGCACCACCGTCGGATGCCACGGGTCGAGCGTGCCCGTGGTGACCACACCGGTGGCCCCGAAGCCGGCGGCCAGCCGGATCACGGCACCGGCGTTGCCCAGGTTGCGGGGGTTGTCCAGGACCACGACGGGCGCGGTGCGGGGTGTACGGGCGAGCGCCCGCAGACCGGCCGCGCGCGAGGGCCGTACGGCGAGCGCGGCCACGCCGGTGGGATGCGGGCGCGGGACGAGGCCGGCGTACGCCGGTCCGGGTACCTCC
The DNA here is from genome assembly GCF_040637655.1 of Streptomyces sp. NPDC028722. Lineage (NCBI taxonomy): Bacteria > Bacillati > Actinomycetota > Actinomycetes > Kitasatosporales > Streptomycetaceae > Streptomyces > Streptomyces sp. NPDC028722. Next base: position 279,791 of record NZ_JBEZWU010000006.1, on the reverse strand, counting down.
GTCAGCAGGGCGGCCAGCGTGTCCCGTACGTCCCCGGCCAACTCCTCGGCGAGAGCGAGAGCGGCCTCCCGGTCGGTGGTGACCGCGACCGGCACCTCGGCCCCGAAGCGCAGCGCGTGCTTCAGGGCGTGGAAGCCGTCGAGCAGCACGGCGTCCTCCGCGTGCACGCGCCAGCGGGCCAGGGGATCGGTCATGCGCTGAACCCTACGCGGCCCGGTGCGGCCTCCTCCGGAGAGCGTGGCGGGGGCACCGCAGGGCCGCCGCGCCGCACGAGCCGTGCCCGCGCGCCTGCCACCAGGCCGCCCAGCCGGCGCAGGAAGCCCGTCGGCAGGAACACCGCGTCCGCCGCGATCATCGCCAGCGAGAAGAACGGCAGGCCGAGGACGACCGCGATCACCGCGTGCTCGGTCATCATCAGCACCAGCAGGACGTTCTTGACCCGCCGGTTGAACAGGGTGAACGGGAAGGCGACCTGCACCATGACGGTCCCGTAGGCCGCGACCATCATGATCGTCCCGCTGGAGGACATCAGGTCGGCGAGTCCGGGCCAGGGCGAGAAGTAGTCCAGGTGGAGCGGATAGTAGACGGCGGTGCCGTCCTGCCAGCGCGAGCCCTGGATCTTGTACCAGCCGGCCGTGGCGTAGATCAGGCAGGCCTCCGCCATGATCACGGCCAAGGCCCCGTTGTGCAGGACGTTGGTGATGACGTCCAGCAGGATCCGGGGCTGGTCCCAGGCCTGTCGGCGGCCCGCGGCCCACCACAGGCCGAGCGCCGCCCAGGCCGTCCACAGCAGCGCGGGAATCAGCCAGCCGTTGTCGAAGCGGCCGGTCAGCGTGACCGCGCCGAGCGCCGCGCCGAGCACCGCCCACAGCACCGGCCCCACCCGGTCGGCGGCCACGCGCACGCCGCGCGCGCGTGCCGCCGCGGCGCGGGCCGCGCGCCGCGCGTCGAGGGACCACACCTGGCCGCAGCGCGTGAACACCAGGTAGAAGGACATCAGGTGCAGGACGTTGTCACCGCCGTCGCCGACGAAGACGCTGCGGTTCTGGAGGGACAGCACACCCACCATGAACAACAGGGAGGCGGCCCGGGTGCGCCAGCCGAGCAGCAGGGCGGCGCTCGCGAGGATCGCCAGCGTGTAGCAGCACTCGAACCAGAGCCGGCTGTCGGACCACAGCAGCGCCGTGAAGGCGTGGTTGTCGGCCGTCAGCTGCTTGGCGAGGTTCCAGCCCCACGGGCCGGTGGGACCGTACAGCTCCCGGCGGTGGGGGAACTCGCGCAGCAGGAAGAGCAGCCAGGTCAGCGAGAAGCCGATCCGGATCACGGCGCTCTGGTAGGGGCCGAGGGCCGCCTCGGTGACCCGGGCGACACCGCGTGACAGTGTCACGGACAGCTCGTTCACCGCACGCCCCCCGCCGCCTCGTCGGCCGTCAGGGACCACCAGGGCATCTGACGGTAGACCGGCTTGTCGGAGACCCGTTCGCGGCTCCACGCCGGCGGCTGGACGTTGGTCGTGCTGGAGCGGACCTGCACGCGCTGGATCACACCTTCCCGGCTCGTCGGATCGTCGCGGTACAGGCGCATCACCACGATCCGCCGCAGGTACTGCTCGGAGAGAGAGCCGCGCAGGCCCACCGGGCGGTTGTCGGCGCCGTGCGTGGCCGCGAAGTAGTCCCAGGCCCGGCGCAGCTCGTTCTGCTGGGTGTGGCTGGGCACCAGGTTGCCGTCGATGGCGGCGCCGTCCTGGGCGGAGAGGTCGGTCCAGCCGGTGGTGCGCACGCCGCCGTCGCGCAGGTGCACCTGGGCGCGCACCTGGACGGCGATGTTCTGCTGGAGCGGGTTCGGCGCGAACAGTTTCCAGTTCTGCTCGAACTCCGGATAGAGCCACTCCTCTATCGCCTTGCCGTGCTGCTTGGTCACCGTGTTGGCGGGCGCGAGGCTGAGGAACACCATCAGCACGTGCACGCAGGCGGCGACGGCGACCACCGCGAGCGCCACGGCCGCGCCCACCTGGTAGCGGGGGGAGAGCGCGGCGACCCCGGCGCGGGGCGGGGGCGGCACGTGCTGCGGCGGCTCCTCCGGGAGACGCGTCCCGGCCGACCCGTCCGGGGCCCGCGGGCCCCTCGGGTCCTCGTCGTACGCGTCCATGTGGCCCCGTCCCCCGTTTCGGCTCATGCGGTCGGCTCGGTCGTCCCGCTCGGTCGGTTCGTCCGCTCGGTCATGCGTCCCGCTCGGTCCTACGGCCCGGCCGGTCGTACGGCCCGGCCGCCCGGCCCAGCGGTGCGGCTGAGCGGGACGGCCCGGTGGCGCCGCGCCCGGCACAGGCGTCGCATGCCTCACGAGCGCCACGTTCTCGGCGCTCGACGGAACGGTACTCAGCCCCGGGCACCGGGCACAGCCCCGGGTAGGGGCCCGGCACGGGTGGATACCGCCACGCGGTGCGGGTCCGGCCTCGCCCGGCCGGTCTCAACGAGCGTGCCCGGGCCCGCCCAGGCCGGTCCCCGGCCTGCTCGTGGGCGTTGTCCACAGGGGGCCGGTCGAGTTTTCCACAGCGGTTGACACCCCGTGGCGGCCCGGCACACCATGGATGCGCACGAACCGAACGATCGGTCGGGACATGGTGACGGCCCGATCGGGACAGTGCTCACCGCAGAGCCCGAGGTCAGGGGGACCGCATGGCCACAGCAGCCGCGCAGCGCACGGCCCGTACGGAAGCGGACGGCGCCCGCACCGTCGACACGACGGCCTACCAGAGCGCCTTCGACGCGGCCGTGGCCGCCGACGAACGCATCGAACCGCGTGACTGGATGCCCGACGCCTACCGGGCGACGCTGGTCCGGCAGATCGCCCAGCACGCGCACTCCGAGATCATCGGCATGCAGCCGGAGGCCAACTGGATCACCCGCGCGCCCTCCCTGCGCCGCAAGGCGATCCTGATGGCCAAGGTCCAGGACGAGGCCGGCCACGGCCTGTACCTGTACAGCGCGGCCGAGACCCTCGGCACCAGCCGCGACGAGCTGCTCGGCAAGCTGCACTCCGGCCGCCAGAAGTACTCCTCGATCTTCAACTACCCAACGCTGACCTGGGCCGACGTCGGCGCGATCGGCTGGCTGGTGGACGGCGCCGCGATCACCAACCAGGTCCCCCTGTGCCGCTGCTCCTACGGCCCGTACGCCCGAGCGATGGTGCGGATCTGCAAGGAGGAGTCCTTCCACCAGCGCCAGGGCTACGAGCTGCTGCTGGCCCTGAGCAACGGCACCCCCGAGCAGCACGCGATGGCACAGGACGCGGTGGACCGCTGGTGGTGGCCGTCACTGATGATGTTCGGCCCGCCCGACGACGAGTCCCAGCACTCCGCACAGTCGATGGACTGGAAGATCAAACGTCACTCCAACGACGAACTGCGCCAGCGCTTCGTCGACATCTGCGTCCCGCAGGCCGAGTCCCTGGGCCTCACCCTCCCCGACCCGGACCTGCGGTGGAACGAGGAGCGGGGACACCACGACTTCGGCGCGATCGACTGGACCGAGTTCTGGGACGTCCTCAAGGGCAACGGCCCGTGCAACGAACAGCGGATCACCCAGCGAAGGCGCGCCCACGACGAGGGCGCATGGGTACGGGAAGCGGCCGCGGCCTACGCGGCCAAGCACACCGGCACCGCCGGTGAGACGGGAGCGACGCGAGCATGAGCACCACCGACTGGCCGCTGTGGGAGGTCTTCGTGCGCTCCCGGCGCGGCCTCTCCCACACCCACGCCGGCAGCCTGCACGCCCCCGACGCCGAGCTGGCCCTGCGCAACGCCCGCGACCTGTACACCCGGCGCGGCGAGGGCGTCTCGATCTGGGTGGTGCCGGCCGCCTCGATCACCGCGTCGTCACCGGACGAGAAGGACCCGTTCTTCGAGCCGGCCGCCGACAAGCCCTACCGGCACCCGACCTTCTACGCGATCCCGGAAGGGGTGAAGCACCTGTGACCGCCACCGGCCCCGCCACCGACCCGGTGACCCCGACCGGCCCGGCCGCCGTCCCGGTGACCGCCGCGCTCGCCCTCGGGGACGACGCCCTGGTGCTCTCCCACCGCCTGGGGGAGTGGGCCGGGCACGCCCCGGTCCTGGAGGAGGAGGTCGCCCTCGCCAACATCGCCCTGGACCTGCTCGGCCAGGCGCGGGTGCTGCTGTCACTCGCCGGTGACGAGGACGACCTGGCCTACCTCCGCGAGGAGCGCGCCTTCCGCAACCTCCAGCTCGTCGAACAGCCGAACGGCGACTTCGCGCACACCATCGCCCGCCAGCTGTACTTCTCCGTCTACCAGCAGTTGCTCTACGGGGAACTGTCGACCGGGGACGGCCCGTTCGCGCCGCTCGCCGCCAAGGCGGTCAAGGAGGTCGCCTACCACCGCGACCACGCCGAGCAGTGGACGCTGCGGCTCGGTGACGGCACACCGACCAGCCACGAGCGGATGCAGCGGGCCTGCGACGCGCTGTGGCGGTTCACCGGGGAGATGTTCCAGCCGGTCGAGGGCCTGGACGCCGACTGGCCGGCGCTGGAGGCCCGCTGGCTGGAGTACGTCGGTGACGTGCTCGGCCGGGCCACCCTCACCGTCCCCCAGGGACCGCGCACCGGGGCCTGGGCGGCCGGCGCCGGCCGGCAGGGCCTGCACACCGAATCGTTCGGGCGGATGCTCGCCGAGATGCAGCACCTGCACCGCAGCCATCCGGGGGCGTCATGGTGACCGCTACCGCCCTGGAGGCGGAGCTGCTGGAGCTGGCCGGCGCGGTGCCCGACCCCGAACTGCCCGTGCTCACCCTGCGGGAGCTGGGTGTACTGCGCGCGGTACGGGTGCGCGGCGCGGACGCGGTGGACGTCGACCTGACCCCGACCTACACCGGCTGCCCGGCCGTCGAGGCGATGAGCGTCGACATCGAACGGGCCCTGCGCGCCCACGGGATGCGTGAGGTGACCGTCCGTACCGTGCTCACGCCCGCCTGGTCGACCGACGACATCACCCCCGAAGGACGGCGCAAGCTCCAGGAGTTCGGCATCGCACCCCCGCGCCTGCACGCCGCCTCGGGGCCGGTCCCGCTGGCCCTCGGCCCGACCCGCACGCACGGCACGGAGACCGGCACCGGGACCGTCACGCGGGGCGCGGCGGAGCCGGTCCGCTGCCCGCACTGCGGCTCGGCCGACACCGAGCTGCTGAGCCGGTTCTCCTCCACCGCCTGCAAGGCACTGCGCCGCTGCCTGGCCTGCCGTGAACCGTTCGACCACTTCAAGGAGTTGTGATGGCGCGCTTCCACCCGCTCCCGGTGGCCGCGGTCGACCCGCTCACCGACGACTCCGTCGCCCTCACCCTCAGCGTTCCGCCCGGGCTGCGCGAGGAGTACCGGCACCGGCCCGGCCAGCATCTCGCGCTGCGCCGACGGGTCGACGACACGGAGATCCGGCGCACCTACTCGATCTGCTCCCCCGCACCCGACCCGGCCGGCGGAGGCCCGGACACCCTGCGGGTGGGGGTGCGGCTGGTCGAGGGCGGTGCCTTCTCCTCGTACGCCCTGAAGGAGATCGCCGTCGGTGACGAGCTGGAGGTCATGACCCCGGCGGGCCGCTTCACCCTGGACCCGGCGCCGGGGCTGTACGCGGCGGTGGTCGGTGGCAGCGGCATCACCCCGGTGCTGTCCATCGTCACCACGCTGCTGGCGCGCGAGCCCGCGGCCCGGTTCTGCCTGATACGCAGCGACCGCACGGCCGCCTCGACGATGTTCCTGGAGGAGGTCGCCGATCTGAAGGACCGCTACCCCGAACGGTTCCAGCTGGTGACCGTGCTCTCCCGGGAGGAGCAGCAGGCGGGCCTGCCGTCGGGCCGGCTGGACCGGGAGCGGCTAGTGGGGCTGCTGCCCGCGCTGCTGCCGGCGAAGCGGGTGGTGGGCTGGTTCCTCTGCGGGCCGTACGGGCTGGTCGAGGACGCGGAACGGGCATTGCGCGAGCTGGGCGTGGACCGGTCGCGGATCCACCAGGAGATCTTCCACGTGGACGCGGGGAGCGCCACGGTGGTCACCGCCTCGGCTCCCGCGCACAGCACCGTCACCGCGCGGCTGGACGGACGCGGCGGCACCTGGCCGGTGCGGGAGGGCGAGTCGCTGCTGGAGACGGTGCTGCGCAACCGGTCCGACGCGCCCTACGCCTGCAAGGGCGGGGTGTGCGGGACGTGCCGGGCCTTCCTGGTCTCGGGCGACGTCCGCATGGACCGCAACTTCGCCCTGGAGAAGGAGGAGACGGAGGCCGGGTACGTGCTGGCCTGCCAGTCGCACCCACTGACGGAGACGGTGGAGCTGGACTTCGACCGCTGACCGGCGCCGCACCGGGACCGGTGGACGGGACGGCACCGGAAACCGCGGCTGAGCACGTCCGGCGCCGCGACCACGGCCGACCACCCGCGGCACCGGACCCACGGCCGACCGGGCCGGCACCGGACCCACGGCTGACCACGCCCGGCACCGCGATCACGGCCGTCCGGGTCGGTTACAGGACGAAGCCCGGCTTGCCGTCGTCGGTGATCACCGGACGGCCACTGGCGTGCCAGTGCTGCATGCCGCCGTCGACGTTCACCGCGTCGATGCCCTGCTGGACCAGGTACATGGTCACCTGGGCCGAGCGGCCGCCCGAGCGGCAGATGACGTGGACGCGGCCGTCCTGCGGGGCGGCCTCGGTCAGCTCGCCGTACCGGGCCACGAACTCACTGATGGGAAGGTGCAGCGCTCCCTCGGCGTGACCCGCCTGCCACTCGTCGTCCTCGCGGACGTCCAGCAGGAAGTCGCCGTCCTTGAGGTCGGTGACCGGGACCGTGGGCACACCAGCTCCGATATTCATGACTCCGACGCTACCCGAAGGACAGGACCGGGCGGCCCAGGACGGTACGGCTCAGGACGGAACAGCTCAGGCCTGCCCCAGCAGGCCCGCCAGTTCCGCCTCCCGCTCGGCGATGTCGGCGCGCAGCCGGCCGGCGATCTCGTCGAGCAGGCCGTCCGGGTCGTCGGGGGCGAGGCGGAGCATGCCGGCGATGGCGCCGTCCTCCAGCTCGCGGGCGACGTAGGTGAGCAGTTCCTTGCGCTGGGCCAGCCACTCCAGGCGGGCGTACAGCTCCTCGGCGGGGCTCGGCCGCCGCTCGGGCGGCACCGGGCCGGCCGCCCATTCCGCGGCCAGCTCCTTGAGCAGGGGCGCGTCGCCGCGGGCGTAGGCCGCGTTGACCCGTGAGAGGAACTCCTCGCGCCGCTTGCGCTCCTCGTCCTCCTGCGCCAGGTCGGGGTGGGCCTTGCGGGCCAGCTCGCGGTAGAGCTTGCGGGCCTCCTCGCTGGGCCGTACCCGCTGCGGGGGACGTACCGCCTGGTCGGTGAGCATGGCCGCGGCCTCCGGGAAGAGGCCGTCACCGTCCATCCAGCCGTGCAGCAGCTCCTCCACGCCCGGGATCGGCAGGACGTGGGCGCGGGCCTCAGCGGCCCGCCGGATGTCCTCGGGGTCCTGGGTGCGGGCGGCCTTCGCCTCGGCGATCTCCGCGTCGAGTTCCTCGATACGCAGGTAGAGCGGGCCGAGGCGCTGCTCGTGCAGGCGGGAGAAGTTCTCGACCTCGACGCGGTAGGTCTCCACGGCGATCTCGAACTCGATCAACGCCTGCTCGGCGGCCCGTACGGCCTGTTCCAGCCGCTCCTCGGGACGCGGCGCCTGGGACTGATCGGCTTCCGGGGTCGTCACCCGCCCAGACTAGCCGCTGCGCCCCGCGCGGACCGGCACGCACCGGGGGCCGGGCCGGCCGGACCGCGCCGGGTGACCACGCGGGGGACACCAGTGGGGCTCTCCCCGCAGGGAGGCAGCACCTCCAGGGGAAGTCTTGATTCCGCTTGTCGTGGCGGAACCGGCCCGCTCCCCTCACACCCCCGTCGCGCCCTCACACCCCGATCACACCCCCGACTCGGCCGCGATCCGTCCCGCCCGGATGCCCGCGACCAGGTCGGCGTGGTCCGCCTCGGTGCGGTCGGCGTAGGCGACGGCGAAGCCGGCCACCGCCTCGTCCAGCTCCTCGTTCTTCCCGCAGTACCCGGCGATCAGCCGCGGGTCGGCGCTGTGGGAGTGGGCGCGGGCCAGCAGGGCGCCGGTCATGCGGCCGTAGTCGTCGACCTGGTCGGCGGTGAGCGCGGCCGGGTCGACGCTGCCCTTGCGGTTGCGGAACTGCCGCACCTGGTACGGCCGCCCCTCGACGGTCGTCCAGCCCAGCAGAACGTCGCTCACCACCTGCATCCGCTTCTGCCCGAGGACCACCCGGCGCCCCTCGTGCGCCACCGGCGGCGCCTCGAAACCGGCCGTGACCAGGTGCGGGACGAGCGCCGACGGGCGCGCCTCCTTCACCTGGAGCACCAGCGGCTCCCCGCGGTGGTCCAGCAGCAGCACGACGTAGGACCGGGTGCCGACGCTGCCGGTACCGACCACCCGGAAGGCCACGTCGTGGACCGCGTGCCGGGCGAGCAGCGGGTGCCGGTCCTCGCCGAGGGTGCCGGCGTACGACTCCAGGGAGGCCGCGACGGCCGCCGCCTCGGCGTCCGGGATCTCGCGCAGGACCGGCGGGGCGGCCACGAACCGGCGCCCGCCGTCCGCCACCGTCTCGGTAGACCTGGCCGCGAACCGGCCGCTGGTGTTGCCCCGCGCCTTCTCCGAGACCCGTTCCAGCGTGCCGAGCAGGTCGTGGGCGTCGGTGTGGGAGACCAGTTCCTCGTCGGCGATGGCGTTCCAGGCGTCCAGGACGGGCAGTGCGGCCAGCAGGCGCATGGTGCGCCGGTAGGCGCCGACCGCGTCCCGTGCCGCCGCGCGGCAGGTGTCCTCGTCGGCACCGGTCTCGCGCCCGGCGAGCACCAGGGAGGCCGCGAGCCGCTTCAGGTCCCACTCCCAGGGTCCGTGCACGGTCTCGTCGAAGTCGTTGAGGTCGATGACCAGGCCACCGCGGGCGTCGCCGTACAGGCCGAAGTTGGCCGCGTGCGCGTCGCCGCAGAGCTGGGTGGCGATCCCGGTGACGGGGGTGCGGGCCAGGTCGTACGCCATGAGCCCGGCCGAGCCGCGCAGGAAGGCGAACGGGGTGGCCGCCATCCGGCCCACCCGTATCGGGGTCAGCTCGGGCAGCCGCCCCGCGTTCGACTCGGCCACCGCGCTCACCGCGTCGGGGCGGGCGGAGTCCGGGCCGAGCGTGCGGTGCGCGTCGCGCGGCACGCTCGCCCTGAGGGCCTTGCCCTCCTTCTTCGGCGATCCCTGCGGCGGCCACTGGGCGAAGCCGCGCACCCGGGGCAACGGACGCGCGCCCCGGTCCGCCCCCTCGGCTCCCTCTGACACATCCACCACACCGGTTCCGGTCACCACGACCGCCTCCCCCGCACTCCCGCACGCCTGCCGAACAGGCGTCGGTACCCACACCGACTCGGGGGAGACCGTACAACCGGTGACGGGAACACATCAGGCAACCGCCACATCCTGAGGCCCCGTGAGATAGCTCACCGGAACCACCGGTCCCGGCCGGCTCCGTGGCTGTGCGATGCCTCACACGCCGGGTACAACGAGAAACGGGCCCCACCGTGACTTCCGTCACCGGTGGAGACCCGTTTCATCGGTTCTCACTGTGCGCGAGGGGGGAGTTGAACCCCCACGCCCTTGCGGGCACTGGAACCTGAATCCAGCGCGTCTGCCTATTCCGCCACCCGCGCATTGGGTGTGTCTTCCGTTTCCGGCCCTTGCGGGCTGGCCCCTTCCGACACGCAGAACATTAGCACGTGGGACGGGGTGGAATCACATCCCTTCCCGGCCGCCCCCGGCCGCCGGCCCCCAGGTCCGGTCGCGGCGCGCCCACGGGTCCCAGGCGGTGGCGCGGGTATCAGGGAGACACGGTTCACGTATCAACCTCGTACCGGTCCCGGCCATCTCACCAGGAGGCGGACCGGGTCCACAGCCGGGTGCGGGACACTGGTCTTCGCCCGCCTCTACGATCCATGCCAGCAGGACACGCGCCAGGAGTTCGAAGGGGAGCCGCTGGGGGAACCGGCTGATTGGCGGGCGCGTAGATACGATCAGTGAGCAGTACCGGCAGTACCCGGCAAGGCAGCGGCACACAGCAGGGCAAGACAGCGGCAGGGACGGAGGAGGTGCCCCATGGGAGTCCTGAAGAAGTTCGAGCAGCGTCTCGAAGGTCTGGTGAACGGCACCTTCGCCAAGGTCTTCAAGTCCGAGGTCCAGCCCGTGGAGATCGCCGGAGCGCTCCAGCGGGAGTGCGACAACAACGCCACCATCTGGAACCGTGACCGGACGGTCGTACCCAACGACTTCATCGTGGAGCTGAGCGCGCCCGACCACGAGCGCCTCAGCCCCTACTCCGGGCAGCTCGGCGACGAGCTGGCCGGAATGGTGCGCGACTACGCCAAGCAGCAGCGTTACACCTTCATGGGACCGATCAAGGTCAACCTGGAGAAGGCCGAGGACCTGGACACCGGCCTGTACCGGGTGCGCTCGCGCACCCTCGCCTCCTCCAGCAACCAGCAGGGCCAGGTGCCCGCCGCACCGGCCGGGCGGCCCGGACCCACGGGCGCCGGCGCCCCGGGCGGCTACGGCCCCTCGCCGGCCGCGCCCGCGGGGCCTCCCCCGATGCCGGCGGCACCGCCGCCCGGCGCCCGCCCCGGCGGCTACGGCTACCCGCAGCCCGCCACCCAGCGACCCGCCGCCGCCCCGATGAGCGGCGCGCGCACCCGCTACTGGATCGAGATCAACGGCACCCGCCACCAGATCTCCCGCCCGACGCTGGTGCTGGGCCGCAGCACCGACGCCGACGTGCGGATCGACGACCCCGGCGTCTCCCGCCGGCACTGCGAGATCCGGACCGGAACGCCCTCGACGATCCAGGATCTCGGCTCCACCAACGGCATCGTGGTGGACGGGCAGCACACCACCCGCGCTACGCTCCGCGACGGCTCGCGGATCGTCGTGGGCAGCACCACCGTTATCTATAGGCAAGCCGAAGGGTGAAGCGGGGGCAATGTCAGAGCTGACCCTCACGGTCATGCGGCTGGGTTTCCTGGCCGTACTGTGGCTGTTCGTGATCGTGGCCGTGCAGGTCATCCGGAGCGACCTGTTCGGTACGCGCGTCACTCAGCGCGGATCGCGTAGGGAGGCCGGGCGCCCGCAGCAAGCGGCCCCCCGGCCGCAGACCCGGCAGCAGGCCGCCGCCACGCCCCCGCCCCAGCGCGGGCAGCAGGGCGGCGGCAGGCGTGGCCGCAACGCCCCCTCCAAGCTGGTCGTGACCGAGGGCACCCTCACGGGTACCACCGTCGCGTTGCAGGGCCAGACCATCACCCTGGGCCGGGCGCACGACTCCACCATCGTGCTGGACGACGACTACGCCTCCAGCCGCCATGCCAGGATCTACCCGGACCAGAACGGCCAGTGGATCATCGAGGATCTCGGCTCCACCAATGGCACCTATCTGGACCGGTCCCGGCTGACGACCCCCACACCGATCCCGCTGGGCGCGCCGATCCGCATCGGCAAGACCGCAATCGAGCTGCGGAAGTAGTGCTACGTCATGAGTAAGCGCGAGCGGAGCGAGCACGCAGCGGCAGGCCGCCACCCGGTCTGCGGCGCGCTCCCGACCGGAGGGTGGGCAGTGTGGCTCGACACGACCGGCTGTACCCGGAGCCGACGGGTGAGGTGCGCATGAGTCTGTCACTGCGCTTTGCCGCCGGATCGCACAAGGGCATGATCCGCGAGGGCAACGAGGACTCCGGTTATGCCGGTCCGCGCCTGCTCGCCATCGCCGACGGCATGGGCGGCCAGGCGGCGGGCGAGGTCGCGTCCTCCGAGGTGATCTCCACCCTGGTCACCCTCGACGACGACGTGCCCGGCTCCGACCTCCTCACCTCCCTCGGTGTGGCCGTGCAGCGCGCCAACGACCAGCTGCGCTCCATGGTCGAGGAGGACCCGCAGCTGGAGGGCATGGGGACGACCCTCACCGCCCTGCTGTGGACCGGGCAGCGGCTCGGTCTGGTGCACGTCGGCGACTCGCGCGCGTATCTGCTCCGCGACGGCGTGCTCACGCAGATCACGCAGGACCACACCTGGGTGCAGCGCCTCGTCGACGAGGGCCGGATCACCGAGGAAGAGGCCACCACCCACCCGCAGCGCTCCCTGCTGATGCGCGCCCTCGGCAGCGGCGAGCACGTCGAACCCGATCTGTCGGTGCGCGAGGTCCGGGCCGGCGACCGCTATCTGATCTGCTCCGACGGGCTGTCCGGGGTCGTCTCCCACCAGACGATGGAGGAAACCCTCGCCAGCTACCAGGGCCCGCAGGAGACCGTGCAGGAGCTGATCCAGCTCGCGCTGCGCGGCGGCGGCCCCGACAACATCACGGTCATCGTCGCCGACGTCCTCGACCTGGACACCGGTGACACCCTCGCCGGGCAGCTGTCCGACCAGCCGGTCGTGGTCGGTGCCGTCGCCGAGAACCAGCACCACCTGCACGACAACGGCATCATGCAGACGCCGGCCGGCCGCGCCTCCCACCTGGGCCGCCAGAACCAGCGGCACGGCGGCGGCGGCGAGTTCGGCCCGCCCGGCTCCGGCGACAGCGCCGGCTACGTCCCGGACGGCAGCTTCGACGACTACGCCGACGACGACTTCACCAAGCCGCGCGGCAAGCACCGGTGGCTGAAGAGATCCCTGTACGGCGTCCTCGCGCTCGCCGTCGTCGGCGGCGGCCTCTACGGCGGCTACCGCTGGACGCAGACGCAGTACTACGTCGGCGCGAAGGACGAGCATGTCGCCCTGTACCGGGGGATCAGCCAGGACCTGGCCTGGGTGTCGCTGTCGAAGGTGGAGCGGGACCACCCCGAGATCGAACTCAAGTACCTGCCGCCGTACCAGCAGAAGCAGGTGAAGGCCACGATCACGGAGGGCGGTCTCACGGACGCCCGGACGAAGGTCCAGGAGCTGGCCGTGCAGGCGTCCGCGTGCCGCAAGCAGGCCGAGCGCAAGGCCGCCGCGGAGGCGCGGAGCAGCACGAACCGCACCGGCAGGACCGGTGGCGGCACGGGCACCGTCACACGCACCGCCTTCACCAAGGCCCCGGCACCGACCACGACCCCGAACCCGTCGGCCTCGAAGCCGTCCCCGACGTCCCCTTCGAAGCCTCCGTCCACGTCCCCGTCCGCGACCCCCAGCCCCGGCCCCACTCTCTCGGAGGATGAGCAGAAGGTCGTCTCGCTGTGCGGTAAGCAGTAGGCAAGCCGTGAGAGGCCCTGTCACACGATGAGCAGTACTACGAATTCGCCGACGCATCACACGTCCACGATCGGCGCGATCGGCGCCCCGAGCCGGCGCAACACCGAACTGGCCCTGCTGGTCTTCGCGGTGGTCATCCCCGTGTTCGCCTACGCCAACGTGGGCCTGGCCATCGACGACCAGGTCCCCGCGGGGCTCCTGAGCTACGGTCTCGGGCTGGGCCTGCTGGCCGGCGTCGCCCATCTCGTCGTACGGAAGTTCGCGCCGTACGCCGACCCGCTGCTGCTGCCGCTGGCGACCCTGCTCAACGGGCTCGGACTCGTCGTCATCTGGCGGCTGGACCAGTCGAAACTGCTTCAGTCGCTGCCCCACTTCGCCCCGGCCGCGCCCCGCCAGCTGCTCTACACCGCGCTGGGCATCGCCCTGTTCGCCGTGGTGCTGGTCTTCCTGAAGGATCACCGGGTCCTACAGCGCTACACCTACATCTCGATGTTCAGCGCGCTGGTCCTGCTCATCCTGCCGCTGGTGCCCGGCCTCGGTGCCAACATCTACGGCGCCAAGATCTGGATCAGGATCCCCGGCCTTGGCTCCCTCCAGCCCGGTGAGTTCGCGAAGATCGTCCTCGCGGTCTTCTTCGCCGGCTACCTGATGGTCAAGCGCGACGCCCTCGCTCTCGCCAGCCGCCGCTTCATGGGCCTGTACCTGCCGCGCGGCCGCGACCTCGGTCCCATCCTGGTCGTCTGGGCGATCTCGATCCTCATCCTGGTCTTCGAAACCGACCTGGGTACGTCGCTGCTGTTCTTCGGAATGTTCGTCATCATGCTGTACGTCGCCACCGAGCGGACCAGCTGGATCGTCTTCGGTCTGCTGATGTCAGCGGTCGGCGCCGTCGGCGTGGCGAGCTTCGAGTCGCACATCCAGACGCGTGTGCACGCCTGGCTCGACCCGATGCGCGAGTACGAGCTCAGCCGCCAGATCACCCATGACGGCATCCTCCACTCCGACCAGTTGCAGCAGGCCCTGTGGGCGTTCGGTTCCGGCGGCACCCTCGGCACCGGCCTCGGCCAGGGCCACTCCGACCTGATCAAGTTCGCCGCCAACTCCGACTTCATCTTCGCCACCTTCGGCGAGGAGCTGGGGCTCGCCGGCATCATGGCGATCCTGCTGATCTACGGTCTGATCGCCGAGCGCGGTGTGCGCACCGCCCTGGCCGCCCGCGACCCGTTCGGCAAGCTGCTCGCCATCGGCCTGTCCGGCGGTTTCGCGCTCCAGGTGTTCGTCGTGGCCGGCGGTGTGATGGGCCTCATCCCGCTGACCGGTATGACGATGCCGTTCCTCGCGTACGGCGGTTCCTCCGTGCTGGCCAACTGGGCGCTGATCGGCATCCTCATCCGCATCAGCGACACCGCCCGCCGCCCGGCGCCCGCCCCCGCCGCCAACCCCGACGCCGAGATGACCCAGGTGGTCCGCCCGTCATGAACAAGCCCCTGCGCCGGATCGCGCTCTTCTGCGGCCTTCTCGTCCTGACCCTGCTGCTGCGGGACAACTACCTCCAGTACGTCAGGGCGGACAAGCTGAAGGACGACCCGAACAACCGCCGGGTCACCATCGCCCGCTACGCCACCCCGCGCGGCGACATCATCGTCGACGGCGATCCCATCACGGGATCCACGCTGACCAGCAAGACCGGCGAGAACGACCTGAAGTACAAGCGGACCTACAAGAACGGCGCCATGTGGGCGCCGGTCACCGGGTACGCCTCGCAGGCCTTCGGTGCCACCCAGCTGGAGTCCATCGACGACGGCATCCTCACCGGCGACGACGACCGGCTGTTCTTCCGCAAGACGCTGGACATGATCACCGGCAAGCAGCAGCAGGGTGGCAACGTCGTCACCACGCTGAACGCCGCCGCGCAGAAGGCCGCGTTCGACGGCCTGCGCCGGCAGGGCGGCAAGGGCGCGGTCGTCGCCCTGGAGCCGTCGACCGGCAAGATACTCGCGCTGGCCTCCTACCCGTCGTACGACCCCTCGTCCTTCGCGGGGAACAGCAACAACGACGCGGCGGCCTGGAAGAAGCTCCAGAAGAAGTACAACCCGGCCGACCCGATGCTGAACCGGGCGCTGCGCGAGACCTATCCGCCGGGCTCCACCTTCAAGGTGGTCACGGCCGCGGCGGCGTTGGAGAACGGCAAGTACACCTCGGCCGACCAGAAGACCGAATCGCCGTTGCCGTGGACCATGCCGGGCACCACGACCCAGCTGAAGAACGAGGGCAACATCCCGTGCGAGAACGCGACCATGCGGGTCGCGCTCCAGTACTCCTGCAACACCGTCTTCGGCAAGATCGGCGCCGACCTCGGCAACGACAAGATGCTCGCCGAGGCGAAGAAGTTCGGCTTCGACTCCCAGCAGTACACCCCGGTGCGGTCCAGCGCCTCGGTGTTCTCCGACGGCATGAACGCGTCGCAGACCGCGCTGTCCTCCATCGGCCAGTACAACACCGCGACCACCCCGCTCCAGATGGCCATGGTCGCCTCGGCGGTCGCCAACGACGGCAAGCTGATGAAGCCGTACATGGTCGACTCGTTGCAGTCCCCGAACCTGGACCCGGTCGCCAAGACGCAGCCGGAGGAGCTGAGCCGGCCGCTGTCGCCCGAGAACGCGCAGATCCTCCAGTCGATGATGGAGACGGTCGTCGAGAAGGGCACCGGTACCCGCGCGAAGATCGACGGCGCGGTCGTCGGCGGCAAGACCGGTACCGCCCAGCACGGTGTGGAGAACAGCGAGAACCCCTACGCGTGGTTCATCTCCTACGCCAAGCTCAGCGACCACAGCAGCCCGGTCGCCGTGGCCGTGGTCATCGAGGACGAGGGCGCCAACCGCGACGACATCTCCGGCGGCGGCCTGGCCGCGCCGATCGCGAAGAACGTCATGGAGGCGGTCATCAACTCCAAGAAGTGACCGCCCCGATCACCGCCGAGTGACGCCGCTCACACCGTCCTCGCATCGCCGCACGTAGCGGTACCGGTCCTGTATCGGGTTATGGGCTTGGCCAGGTCACACAGAGCGATCCGGGTACGGTAGGCCCGGACGGCAGCCTCCGGCCGCACACGAACCGTGCGGGCGGGGACCGACGGAGAGGGCTGGTAGGTAGCTATGGAAGAGCCGCGTCGCCTCGGCGGCCGGTACGAGCTGGGCCAGGTGCTCGGCCGCGGTGGCATGGCGGAGGTCTACCTCGCCCATGACACACGCCTCGGCCGCACCGTGGCGGTGAAGACGCTGCGCGCGGACCTCGCGCGTGATCCGTCCTTCCAGGCCCGGTTCCGCCGGGAGGCCCAGTCGGCCGCCTCGCTCAACCATCCCGCGATCGTCGCGGTCTACGACACGGGCGAGGACTACATCGACGGGGTCTCCATCCCGTACATCGTGATGGAGTACGTCGACGGTTCCACGCTCCGCGAGCTGCTGCACTCCGGCCGCAAGCTGCTGCCCGAGCGCGCGATGGAGATGACCATCGGCATCCTCCAGGGCCTGGAGTACGCGCACCGCAGCGGCATCGTCCACCGGGACATCAAGCCGGCCAACGTCATGCTGACCCGCAACGGCCAGGTCAAGGTGATGGACTTCGGTATCGCCCGGGCCATGGGCGACTCCGGGATGACCATGACCCAGACGGCCGCCGTGATCGGCACGGCGCAGTACCTCTCGCCGGAGCAGGCCAAGGGTGAGCAGGTCGACGCCCGCTCCGACCTCTACTCGACCGGCTGTCTCCTGTACGAGTTGCTCACGGTCCGTCCGCCGTTCGTGGGCGACTCCCCCGTGGCCGTCGCCTACCAGCACGTGCGCGAGGAACCCCAGGCTCCCTCGGTCTTCGACCCCGAGATCACCCCCGAGATGGACGCCATCGTCCTGAAGGCGCTGGTCAAGGACCCCAACTACCGCTACCAGTCGGCCGACGAGATGCGCGCCGACATCGAGGCGTGCCTGGACGGCCAGCCGGTCGCGGCCACGGCCGCGATGGGCGCGGCGGGTTACGGCGGCTACCCCGACGACCAGGCGACGACGGCCCTGCGGTCGGACGCGGGCGCGGGCGCGACCAGCATGCTCCCGCCCATGAACCCCGACGACGGCGGCGGTTACGGCTACGACGACCGCCCGGACCGCCGCCGCCAGCAGAAGAAGTCGCACACCTCCACGGTCCTGCTGGTGGTGGCGGGCCTGCTGGTGCTGGTCGGCGCCATCCTGATCAGCAAGTGGGCCTTCACCGGCGACAACACGGACAACGGCAAGGTGACCGTACCGACGTTCGTGGGCCAGCCGGAGAAGACGGCCCGGAAGATGGCCGACAACGCCGGGCTCCAGGTCTCGGTGACCAAGAAGTCCTGCGACGACCAGGCCACGGGCAACGTGTGCACCCAGAACCCGGATCCGGGCGGGAAGGTCGCCAAGGACACCACGGTCACCCTGGTGATCTCCACGGGCGCGCCGAAGGTGACCGTGCCGGACGTGCGCGGCGCCCAGTTCGACCAGGCGGAGGCCGAACTCACGGCCAAGGGTTTCGACGTCGACAAGAAGACCCAGGTGTCGACCCGGACGCCCGGTGTGGTCATCACCCAGGACCCGGAGGGCGGCACCAGCAAGGAGAAGGGCTCCACGATCACGCTCACGGTCGCCAAGGCCGAGGAGAAGATCACCGTGCCCGACGTCACCGGCAAGTCCTGTGACGAGGCGAAGGCCGCACTCCAGGCCAAGGGACTCGCGCCGACCTGCAACGACACCCCGGTCAGCGACCCCGCCCAGAACGGCAAGGTGCAGAACACCAACCCGGCGGCGGGCCAGCAGGTCGTCAAGAACACCAATGTGGTGATCAACGTCGGCAAGGCGCCGGAACAGCAGAAGACGGCGGTCCCGGACGTCCGGGGCCGCACGGTCGCCGTGGCCCGGCAGTTGCTGAACGCCGCGGGCTTCACGAACATCCAGTTCGCCAGCGGCAGCGACGGCAGCGACACCGCCATCGTCGCCGCCCAGGACCCGAAGCAGAACGACCAGGTCGACAACCCGGGGGGCACCACCGTCACCCTGACGACGCTGGGCTTCGGCAACAACAACGGCGGCGGAAACGGCAACGGCGGCGACAACGGCGGCACCAACTTCTTCGGCGGTACCACCGGCTGACGCCCCGCGCTCGCAGGTGGGCCCCTGCCGGGATGTCCCGGCAGGGGCCCACGTCGTTCCCTCTGTCCCCGGGGGGCGCGTCAGCGCAGTTCCGCCGGCGGCGTCCGCCGGGCGTCGACCTTCTGCACCCGGACCAGTTCGCCCCAGACGACGTAGCGGTAGCGGGAGGTGTAGACGGGGGTGCAGGTCGTCAGGGTGATGTAGTGGCCGGGCTTCTTCCGGCCGGACTCCCTGGGGACGGACGACAGGACCTTGACGTTGTACTTCGAGGTCTCGGGCAGGATCGAGTAGACCTTGTAGACGTACCAGTTGTCCCGGGTCTCGAAGACGACCGGGTCGCCCTCGCGCAGCTTGTCGATGTTGTGGAACTTCGCGCCGTGGCCGTCACGGTGGGCGGCGAGGGCGAAGTTGCCGGTCCTGCCGGTGGTGGGCAGCGAGGATTTCACCGGGTCCGTGTAGTAGCCGGCCACGCCGTCGTCGAGGACGTCCGTGCCCGTGCCCTTCTCGACCAGCACCTCGCCGTTCTTCATCGCCGGCACGTGCAGGAAGCCGATGCCCTCCTTGGTGTCCAGCGCACCCGGGCCGGTGTCCCGCTGCTGCGCCCAGTGCTCGCGGACCCGGTCGGCCTGCCGGTCCGCCTTGCGGTCCGCTATGACGTTGGTCCACCACAGCGAGTAGACGACGAACAGGCCGAGCAGCACGCCCGCGGTGATGAGGAGTTCACCGAAGACGCTGACCGCTGTCGCGATCCGGCCGGGGCGCCGGCGGCGCGCGGCCCGGTCCGGGTCCGGTTCGGACGCGTCCGTGGTGTCTTCGGTCTCGTCGGTGGTCGCTGCCACAGTTCGTCTGCCCTTACTCGATGAGCCCTACTCGATGAGCGCGTCCGGCTTGCCCTTGCTGCGCGGGCGTTCCTCGACCATCTTGCCCCAGACGATCAGCCGGTACTTGCTGGTGAACTCCGGCGTGCAGGTGGTGAGGGTGATGTAGCGGCCGGGCCGGGTGAACCCGGAGCCCGGCGGGACGGGGTCCAGCACGCTCGTGTTGGACGGCGGGGTCACCGGAAGCATCGAGGTCACCTTGTACACGAAGTACGTGTCCTGTGTCTCGACCACGACCGCGTCGCCGGCCTTGAGGCGGTTGATGTACCGGAACGGCTCACCGTGGGTGTTGCGGTGCGCGGCGAGACCGAAGTTGCCGGTGCGGGCGTCGGGCATCGCCGTCCGGAGCGCGCTCTGCCCGCCGTAGTGCCCGACCATGCCCTTGTCGAGCACCTTCTCGTTGCTGACGCCCTCCGCGATGGGCGCGACGACGTCGAGGGAGGGGATGTGCAGGATGGCGAAGCCCTGGCCCGGCTCGAAGACGCCCGGCTTGCGTGTGCCGCTGGCCCAGTCGTCCTGGAGCTGGTGCGTCTCGCTGCCGGCCTGCGCGTGCGCGCGCACGTTGGTCCACCACAGCTGGTAGGTGACGAACAGCAGCATCAGCACGCCGGTGGTGATGAACACCTCGCCGACGGCCCGGCTCACCAGGACGGCCGGGCCCGGCCTGCGCGCCTTCGCCTGCCGGCGGGCCTCCACCCGGGACTGCGGGCGTCCCGGGTCCCGCTCCGCCGGCGGAGCCGCCGTCCCCCGGGTCCCGCCGTGGCGCCCGCCGCGGCGCTTGGCGGCCTTTCTGCGGGCCGCCCGGCCGCCCGGTGCGACTCCGGTGGCAGAAGGGGCGGGGGAGGCCCCAGGCGGGCGCAGGGGCATGTTCCCCGGGCCGGTGTCCGCCGGTACCGGGATCCGCAGCGCCATCGTCTCCGCGTCCGCGGGAGGCGACGGCGCCATGAGGTTCTCGCCCCGCGCCGGGCCGGTCTCCGTCAGCCGGGGCATCGGGGCCGTCGGCGGATCCTGTCGGCGTCCCGTGTGCGGCCGCGCTCCGCCGGAGGACTCGTACGGTCTGCCGCCGCCGTACAGGTCCTCGCGCTCGGGGCGCAGCGCGGTCACGCCGTGGCCCTGCCCACCACCGGGGCGAGCCCCGCCGATCTCGCCACGGCGCCCTGGTCGCCGCACTCGGCGAGCCAGTTGGCCAGCATCCGGTGGCCGTGCTCGGTCAGCACCGACTCGGGATGGAACTGCACGCCCTCCACCGGGAGTTCGCGGTGACGCAGGCCCATGATGATGCCGTCGTGCGTGCGGGCCGTCACCTCCAGCTCGGCCGGGACGGTCGCCGGCTCGGCGGCCAGGGAGTGGTAGCGGGTCGCCGTGAAGGGTGAGGGCAGGCCCGCGAAGACGCCCTGGCCCCCGTGCTCGACCGGCGAGGTCTTGCCGTGCAGCAGCTCGGGCGCCCGGTCGACCACGCCGCCGTACGCCACCTGCATGGACTGCATGCCGAGGCAGACGCCGAAGACCGGTACGCCGGTCGAGGCGCAGTGGCGGACCATGTCCACGCACACGCCGGCCTCCTCGGGCGTCCCGGGCCCGGGGGAGAGCAGCACGCCGTCGAAGCCGTCCTGGGCGTGCGCGGTCGACACCTCGTCGTTGCGCAGCACCTCGCACTCGGCGCCCAGCTGGTACAGGTACTGGACGAGGTTGAAGACGAAGCTGTCGTAGTTGTCGACGACGAGAATCCGCGCACTCACTGGTTGTCCACCGTCACATCGTTGAAGGGCAGCAGCGGCTCGGCCCACGGGAAGACGTACTGGAACAGGACGTAGACCACGGCCAGGACCAGTACGAGCGAGACGAGCGCCCTCACCCACGCGTTGCCCGGCAGATGCCGCCAGATCCAGCCGTACATGCCGTTCCCTGCCGTCCCTTCCGTGTTCCCTACGGCACCAGACCCACGCCGTACGTCACCAGACTAGCGGCGCGGCGCCCCCGGTTCGGCTGCCTCCGCGGACCCGGTGGGATCGGGGTGGCCCCCGCCGGGTTCCCGGCGCGGGCCGGTCACCGCACGGGCTTGGCGTAGTGCAGGTCCACCGTGCCGGAGTAGCCGGGAAGGGTCACCGTGCCGTCGTCGGCGACTTTCCAGCCGAGGCCGTAGACGTTGACGTAGACCATGTAGGTCTGGATCGCCTTGCTCGCCGCGAGCGCCTGCTTCAGCCGCCCCGGGTCCCCGACCGCCGTGATCCGGTACGGCGGCGAGTAGACGCGGCCCTGGAGGATCAGGGTGTTGCCGACGCAGCGCACCGCGCTGGTGGAGATCAGCCGCTGGTCCATGACCTTGATGCCCCGGGCGCCGCCCTGCCACAGCGCGTTCACCACCGCCTGGAGGTCCTGCTGGTGGATGACCAGGTAGTCGGGCTGGGGCTCGGGGTAGCCGGGGAGCTTGGCGGTGGCGTTGGGCGGGGCGTCGTTCAGGGTGACGGTGACGGCCTTGCCGGTGAGCCCGCGGGTGCCCGCGTCGTTCTCCAGGGCACCGAGCTTGCGGTCCTCGGCCCTGGTGCTGCCGTCGTCGCTCTCGGCCAGTGACTCCACGCCGGCGCGCAGGGCCGCGTTGGACTCGTCCAGCCCCTTGTTCTTGCGGCTGCGCTGCTGGATCAGGTCGGACAGCTTCAGCAGGGAGCCGTCCTGCCGGATGTCGGTGCCCCTGGCGGTGTCGAAGCTGGTGAAGAAGATGAGCCCGGCGAGGGCGAAGACGGCCGCCGTGAGGATCCGCACGGGTCGCGGGCGCGGCCGGCGGGCCGGACCGGAGCCCGTTGATCCCGTCCCGGGAAAGTCGGCAGAATTGCTCAACGTACCCTTATCTCCTTCGGCGCCACGGAAGCACTACGCTAACGGACGCCCGGGGGAGCACACAGAGTCGTCATGTCGGCCCCTTGTACGCTGCCCCGAGCCCGACCCCGTTCCCTGCGCGGCCACGCAGCGCATCGACAGGAGAGACCCTCGTGCCGAAGTCACGTATCCGCAAGAAGGCCGACTACACGCCGCCCGCGGCGAAGCAGGCGCAGGCCATCAAGCTCACCAACAGCGCCTGGGTCGCACCGGTCATGCTGGCCATGTTCCTGATCGGACTGGCCTGGATCGTCGTCTTCTACGTGACCGACGGCTCGCTGCCGATCGACAGCCTGGACAACTGGAACATCGTGGTCGGCTTCGGCTTCATCGCCGCCGGCTTCGGTGTCTCCACGCAGTGGAAGTAGCGGTGGGCCGCCCCGGGGCGGAATAGCTCTGCCCACGGCTATCCACTGAGTTATCCACAGCTGTTTTCCACAGTGGGGAAAAAGAACGACGATCTGTGGATAACCCGTCGCGTGTTGACGCCGGTGTGACCGGTCGACAGCCCACCAGACACCTGTTCGCCCCCTGCCCTACCTGCGGAAACACATCCGAGCGGCAGGGGGCACAGCCGTGCCCGCACAGCCTGCACCACACTCGCCACCCTCTGTGGACAACGGTTCGGTAGCCGGGTGTTCGCAGGCCCGGTCAGGTCAGCTGGGCGGTCCTGACCAGCGCCACCGCCACCGCCACGGCGAGGACGGCCGCACAGGTGCCGTACTGCACCAGCGACCGCTTCTCCCGCGGTGCGTGCACCATCGCGAAGCCCGTCACGACACCGGCGACCAGGCCGCCGATGTGCGCCTCCCAGGCGATGTTGCTGAACCGGAACGTGAAGAACAGGTTGATCACCAGCATGGCGATGACCGGCCGCATGTCGTAGTTCAGCCGGCGCATCAGCACGGCGGTGGCGCCGAAGAGACCGAAGATCGCACCGGAGGCGCCCAGCGACGCGGTCGCCGGGGAGGCGATCAGGTAGGTGAGCGCGCCGCCGGCCAGTCCGGAGACGAAGTACACCGCCAGATAGCGGGTCCGGCCGAGAGCCGCCTCGAGCGGACCGCCGACCCACCACAGGCTCAGCATGTTGAAGCCGATGTGCCAGTACTCCTCGTGCGCGAACATCGACGTCACGAAGCGGTACCACTCGCCGTCGGCGACCCCCATGGTCGGCGTGAACGGCCTGGGGGGCCACTGGCCGATGAGGACCAGGTGCTCCAGGAGGGACCGGTCGGCCTGGACGGCGATGAACACCGCGAGGTTGATCCCGATCAGGATCTTGGTGAGCAGCCGGGGGTCGGACGTGACCGTGCCGCCGGCGAGTGTCCGCGGCCGGGACGCCTGCGGCGCCTGCCCCGTACCCGAACCACCGCGGACGCAGTCCGGGCACTGGAAGCCGACCGAGGCGCTGACCATGCACTCGGGGCAGATGGGGCGTTCGCACCGGGTGCAGCGCACGCCGGTCTCACGGTCCGGGTGCCGGTAGCACACGGGCGCTCTCCCGGCGTCCTGCGCGCTGCCTGCGGCCTGCTCCATCGGGTCCCCTTGGTCGTCGTGTCCCTGCCTGACGGCACTATCCTGCCCCGCTCATCCTTACGGACGGGGGGCGCGGTTGGTTCCCCGCGGGGGTTTTCCGGGAAAGCGGGTGTTCCGGGGAACCCGGGAACCGGGGAGGGAAGGTGGTCCAGGATGCGGGAATCAGCCCTGGCGCGTCTCGATGACCACCGTCTCGATGACCACGTCCTGGAGCGGACGGTCGTTGCGTCCGGTCGGCACGCTCGCGATGGCGTCGACGACCTTCTGCGCGGCCGGGTCGGTGACCTCGCCGAAGATGGTGCGCTTGCCGTTCAGCCAGGTGCTCGGGGTGACCGTGATGAAGAACTGCGAGCCGTTGGTGCCCGGACCCGCGTTGGCCATGGCCATCAGGTACGGGACACCGAAGGACAGGTCGGGGTGGCACTCGTCCTCGAACCCGTAGCCGGGGCCGCCGATGCCGTTGCCCAGGGGATCGCCGCCCTGGATCATGAAGCCGCTGATGACGGAGTGGAAGACCGTGCCGTCGTAGAGAGGCTGCCGGCTCTTCTCGCCGGTGCCGGGGTGCGTCCACTCGCGTTCGCCCCGGGCCAGTTCGACGAAGTTCCGCACCGTGACGGGAGCGTGGTGCGGGAAGAGCCGCACCCCGATGTCGCCGAGGGTGGTCTTCAGGGTGGCATACAGCTGCTCAGCCACGAGGTGCCTTCCGTCGTCGTACGCTGCGACGACTCGATCCTTGCACGCCCCCGCCCGCGCGTCGTCGCACGCCCGCGACTTCCGCCGGGAGAGGGTTGTCGGCACCCGTATGCGCGTCCGCACATGCTGCGGTCGCCGTTGACAGGCATGATCCGTAAAAGGGTGGAAAGTCGAAATACCGTACGCCACCGAGGAGGAGGAACCCGTGACCCGCATCGACAGCGTGCGCGCCGCGACCGGTTCGGCGAAGGACAGCGTGCTGCACGCCGCGGAAGTGGTGGCGCCCTACGCCGACACGGCCAAGGAGCGTGCGTCGCATTATGCGCAGGAGGCACGCGTACGGCTGGCGCCCGTGGTGTCGCAGGCCGCCGGTCAGGCCCGCGTCCAGTACGACGCCCGGCTCGCCCCACGTGTGGAGCAGGCGCTGACGCACGTACCGCCGAAGGTCGACCAGGCTGCGCACGACGCCGCCGCACTCACCCGCAAGGCCGCCCGGCAGGCCGCCGAGTACTCGCTTCCCCGGATCGAACAGGCCGTGGCCGCGACCGCTCCGGTACGCGACGAGGCCGCCGCCCGCGGCGCCGCCGCCCTGGCCGCGCTGCGCGGCCAGGTCTCGGCCCAGCAGATCCAGAAGCTGGCCCGGCGCAACGAACGGCGCTCCCGGACCGGCCGCACCGTGAAGACGCTGCTGGTGGTCGGCGCCGTGGCGGGCGGCGCGTTCGCCGCGTGGAAGTGGTGGGACAGGCAGGCCAACCCCGACTGGCTGGTCGAACCGTCCGCGGCGACGGAGGTCCCCGACACGGGCCGCCTCAGCTCCGTCGACGGCACGGGTACCGCGCCACTGGACCCGGAGGTCGAGGCCAAGCAGACGCAGGACGAGCAGACGGACCGCGACGACCAGGCCTGACCCGCGCGGCGCACGCCGCACACGACAGAAGACCCCTGCGGCCCGCGAGCGGGCGGACCGCAGGGGTCTCGTCATGACCGACGGCGGACGCGGGCACTCGCCCAGCCGGGGGAAAGAAACCCCTCCGACCTGCGTTTCCGCAGGTCGGAGGGGTCATTTCGCGTGGAGCCTAGGGGAGTCGAACCCCTGACATCCGCCATGCAAAGACGGCGCTCTACCAACTGAGCTAAGGCCCCGGGAGGCAGCGACCGGCCGGAGGAAGCTCGCTCCGGCGGTGCCGCAGACCAGAGTACCGGGTCACCCCCCGTATCCCGCAAAAAGATTGGGGGTCCCCGCGGATGACCACTCTCCGTAGGATGCTCGACGTGGTTCGCTACAGCGAACCGCGGTTTTCAGGGGAAGCGATGGGGAGACGCAATGGACGCCGCACAGCAGGAAGCCACCACGAGAGCGCGGGAGCTCCAGCGGAACTGGTACGGGGAGCCGTTGGGGGCGCTCTTCCGTAAGCTCATCGACGATCTCGGGCTGAACCAGGCCCGTCTCGCGGCGGTTCTGGGACTGTCCGCCCCGATGCTTTCGCAGCTGATGAGCGGCCAGCGCGCGAAGATCGGCAATCCGGCGGTGGTGCAGCGGGTACAGCTGCTCCAGGAGCTGGCGGCCCTGGTCGCGGACGGCAGCGTCAGCGCTGCCGAGGCGACCGAGCGCATGGACGAGATCAGGAAGTCACAGGGAGGCTCCGTGCTCAGCAACACCACACAGACCACGGGCAGTTCCGGCGCCCCCACGGTCAAGCGGGTGGTCCGCGAGATCCAGTCGCTGCTCCGCTCGGTGGCCGCCGCGGGCGACATCATCGACGCCGCGGACACCCTCGCCCCGAGCCACCCCGAACTGGCCGAGTTCCTCCGCGTCTACGGTGCCGGCCGCACCTCCGACGCCGTCGCGCACTACCAGTCCCACCAGAACTGACACGGCGGTTCGTGGCAGGGGCCAAGGCGCGTATCCGCCGTCACATGGGTAGGGAAGGGGAGCGAGGGGCACGGGGGCCTCGCAGGGCCAGGGGGAGGAGCGGCGGCTGTCATGGGTGAGGTCTTCGCCGGCCGGTACGAGCTGGCCGACCCGATCGGGCGCGGCGGTGTGGGCGCCGTGTGGCGGGCCTGGGACCACCGCCGGCGGCGGTACGTGGCCGCCAAGGTCCTCCAGCAGCGCGACGCCCACTCCCTGCTCCGCTTCGTCCGCGAGCAGGCCCTGCGCATCGACCATCCGCACGTCCTCGCCCCGGCCAGCTGGGCCGCCGACGACGACAAGGTGCTGTTCACCATGGAGTTGGTCGGCGGCGGCTCCCTGGTCCACCTCGTGGGCGACTACGGGCCCCTCCCGCCCGCGTTCGTGTGCACCCTGCTCGACCAGTTGCTGTCCGGGCTCGCCGCCGTGCACGCCGAGGACGTCGTCCACCGGGACATCAAGCCCGCCAACGTGCTGCTGGAGGCCACCGGTACCGGTCGGCCGCGGCTGCGGCTGTCCGACTTCGGCATCGCCATGCGGCTGGGTGAGCCCCGGCTGACGGAGACCAACCTCGTGGTGGGCACGCCCGGTTACCTCGCCCCCGAACAGATGCTGGGCGCCGAACCCGACTTCTCCGCCGACCTGTTCGCCGTCGGCCTGGTCGCCCTGTACCTCCTGGAGGGCGCGCGGCCCGACGCCAAGGCGCTCGTGCAGTACTTCCAGGAACACGGGACGCCCGGTGCGCCCCGGAGCGTTCCGGAGCCGCTCTGGCAGGTCGTCGCCACGCTCCTCCAGCCCGACCCCGAGGACCGCTTCCGCACCGCCACGGGGGCGCGCAAGGCGCTCGCCGCCGCCGCGGAACTCCTGCCCGAGCCCGGCCCCGACGACGAACTCATCGAGATCTTCGACCAACTCGGCCCGCTGCCGCCGGGCTTCGGACCCGAGGGCCCTCTCGCGCGGGCCTCCGGTGTGGCCCTGGAGACGGTCCCGGGGGCGGGCGCGCGAACCGTACCGGGGGCGGCTCACCCGGCGCCCTCCGTGACCGGCACCGGTTCCGGCGCATGGCACGGGAGCACGCCGGCGGGCGGCGGCCCGACGGGCACCGGCTCCCTCTCGGACACCGGCAGCTTCCGCCTGCCCCCTCCCCGGCAGCCCCCGGCACCGGATCCGCGTACCGGCTCAGGCACCGCCGCGTACACCGCCCCCGATCCCCAGCCACCGCCCCGGACACCCCCGCCGGTCCCGCCCGCGCCGCGGCCCGCCCGGGGCCGCCGCGGCCGGCGCGCGGCCCGCCGCCCCGGCCCCCCGGCCCGCGTCGTGCTCCCGGTCCTGCTGCTGGCGCTCGTCTGCTACACGGTCGGTTTCTGGGCGCTGACCCGTCTGTGAGCCCGCCGGGCCGTCACCGTCCAGCCGCCGAGGAACAGCAGCAGCGCGGTTCCCCCGCCGATCCCGCCGACGGCGACCAGCGTCATCGTGAGGTGACCGTCGTCTCCGGTGGCACCGGTCAGCGCGGCCGTCCGGTCCTGCCCGGTGACCGTGAGGACGCCGTCCGGGACGGACCGCCCGGCGTACGCCGGACCGGGGTGCGCCTGCCCGCCCACCCGGACCCGCAGGGTCACCTCGAACGGTCCCGGCCCGAACGTGCCGGTCATCCGGGCGCTGAGGTGCAGCACCAGGTAGTAGTCACCGGCGAACCGGACGGAGGTCACCGCGGTGGGGACGGCGTACCGGTTGGCGTACTCCACCGGTGGCAGCGGCTGGAGGGCGGCGGCCCCGGCGGTGCCGGTGTAGCCGACGGAGGCGTCGTCGACGTAGCCGCGGACGGGGTTGTAGAGGGAGAGGTTCAGGGCGCCGCCGACGTATCCGTGTCCCGGGGAGTCGCCCAGGCCGGCGGAGGCGTACAGCTGCCGGCCCCAGTCGAGCGGCACCTTGTAGAACCGGGTCTGTCCGGGCGCCAGGCGGGTCCGCCAGACGCCCTCGCCCAGCGGACGCGCCGCGGCGAAGCCGGTGCCGCCGGAACGGTCGCGGGGCACGGCGGTGAGGGGCCCGGGGGTGGCGGAGTCCCAGGCCCGGGGGGCGGTGGTGGCGCCGGTCCGGGCGAGGGCCGGTTCCGTGGCGGGCGCGATCTCCAGATCCCACGCACCGGCCGGGGCCGCCGCGCCGGAGCCCTGGGCGTCGAGGCGTTCGACGAGGAGGGAGAAGGTGCCCGCGCCCTGGCACAGCGACTTCCCGGCCTCGCGCTGCCCCAGGGCCGTGACCGGGCGCGGGCTGAGCCCGGCGCCGAAGCGGGCGGAGGCGTAGGAGCAGGACGTGCCGTGCGCGTCCCGGAGCGAGACGCGGATGCCGTCGGTGGCGGAGACGGTGGCGTCCGCCGGCGGGACGGCGGTGACGGGGACGTACGCGGTGTCCGCGGCGGCCAGCTCGAGCCGGTAGTGGAGCCGGCCGTTACGCGGGAGGGTGTCGCGGTAGGTGCGGCCGGGATCCAGCAGGGCGGCCCCGGCGGTGCTCCGCGCGCCCGTGACCGCCCGGGCGCCGGGGGCGAAGGCGTACGGCCCCGGGTGCGCCCCGGCGGCTGCCGCCGGCGCCGCGGCCGGCAGCACGAGGACGGCACAGACAGCGGCACAGACGGCGGACACGGCGAGGGCGGCACAGACGGCTGCCGGCACGCACCGGCGGGCGGCCCGCCGCGGGGCCGCCGTACCCATGCCCACACCCCGCCACCACGCGGTCCGCACGCGCGCCCGCCGCCACCGCGCCGCAGGCCCTGACCCGTGCCGCCACCGCGCGGTCGGCACGCGCACCTGCCGCCACCACGCCGTACGCCCTCGCACGTGCCGCCACCCCCGGTCCCCGGTCCTCGGGCAGCGCCCGCCGTCCGCGTCCCATCCTGCCCCGGCCGGCCCTGCGCCGTCCGGGGCATGCGTACGGCCGACCGAAAAGCCCGCCCCCCTCCCCGGGCCCCACCAGCCCCCGTACCCCACCCGCCGGCACCCCGCAACACGGGACAGCGCCCGCGGGATGCGGAACCCGGACCCCGGGAACGCGAAACCCCGACCGCGAAGGCGGCCGGGGTCGGTTCAGCTGGGGTGTGGGGGACTCACGAACCCGTGGGCACGGAGTCAGTCGCCTCCGTCCACAGGTCCTGCTCGGCGCGATCCGCCTGGATCTGCCGGTACACGAGGAGCCCGCCGATGGCGGCCAGTGCGACCAGGAGCAGCTTCTTCACCGCGCGACCTCGTCTTTCCTTGACGTGAGGGACCTCTGGCGCCCGACTATACACACCGGCCGATATCGATCGGTGACCTGCGTCGGGGCCTCAAGTCCCCGCCTCCGGCAGCACCGAGGTTCTCCGTCCCCGTGCACCCGTCCGGGTGGTGTTCATCGGAACATCGCCGCGCCACGGCCGTCGGTCCACCACTTCGCGAACCTCATACACATCATGAGGAAAGTACGCAAATCGCCCAACCCGAAAGTGAGGGGCCATGACCCAGAACAAGGTCATGAAGCTGTGGACCGCCATCGTCACCGCCTTCCTCGCGCTGTGCACGGCGCTCGGACTCGTCACCGCCGGCTCCGCGACCGCCGCCGCGGCCGGACCCCGGACCGAGAGTCCCCGCACCGGCACCGCGCAGCAGTCGGCACCGATGATCCCGGCGACGAGCCGCTGGGTCTGGTCCCACGGCAGCGCCCTGCCCCCCACGATGAAGCAGCGGATCCGGGCCGAGGCCCATGGCAAGTCCCCCAGCTGCCGGCACCGCCCCGGCCCCGAGACGCAGACGGACTCGACGGACAGCGACCACGCGGCGGAGTCCCTCGACTGCTGATCCGGTCCTGCCGCAGTACCGCAACGTCTCGACACCACGGCGACTTGCGTACGCACCAGTCGACACGGAAGACCCCCGGCCGGGAACGGCCGGGGGTCTCGCGCTGTTCCGGCCCCCACAGCGCCGGCGTGCCCGGCCCGTAGGTCATGCTTGTACGACCCCGAGCCCGACCCCAACCCGACCCCAACCCTGATTCCGACCCCGCCCCCGAGCCCACCCGCAGCCCCGACCGACTCCCACCCGCGGCCCCGGAAGGAGGTGAGTGCCGCCGTGAACCGGCGCGTCACCGTTGTCACCGCTGTCCACGGCCCGTCCGCCCGTTTCCTGCCGGACGCCTACGCCTCCCTGTGCGGCCAGCGGCTCCCCGACGGCTGGGAGTGGCAGTGGGTCGTCCAGGAGGACGGCTTCACGGACGAGGTCCGCCCGCACGTCCCGGACGGCGACGCACGCGTGACCTTCCGCCAGGGACGCCCCGGCGGGCCCGGAGTCGCGCGGACGATCGCGCTGGCGCGCGCCGAGGGCACGTACGTCAAGGTCCTGGACGCCGACGACCGGCTCGCACCGGGTGCGCTCGCCCGCGACCTGGCCGTGCTGGAGGCGGACCCGGCCATCGGGTGGACCACGTCCCGCGTCCTGGACCTGCTGCCCGACGGCTCCACGGCCGGCTTCCCCGGCGACCCGGACGACGGGCCGCTCGAACGCGGTGCCGTCCTCGACCACTGGCGGCGCAACGACTTCCGCCCACCGGTCCATCCCGCGACCCTCTGCGTCCGGCGGGAGCTGCTGACCGCCCTGGGCGGCTGGATGGCGCTGCCGGCCTCCGAGGACACCGGCCTGCTGCTGGCGCTGAGCGCGGTGAGCCGCGGCTGGTTCTCGGCGGAGACCGGCCTGCTGTACCGCAAATGGGAGGGGCAGGTCACGGGCCAGGCGCCGCACGGGGACCCCGTCGAGCGCGCGGCCCGCACGGCGGTCGCGGAGGCCAGGGCCCGGGGCCTGGCGGACCTGGGCTGGAGCTATCCGCCCGCCGCGCCGGGACCGTCCGCTTCCGCCCCGGCTACGACGTGACGTCCTGCTCCGTGCAGACGATCGCCTGCGAGGGACACCTCTCGGCCGCCTCCCTGACCGCCGCCCGGCTCTGCGGGTCCGCGGCGGCCTGGGCAGCACCGGGCCGCACGACGCCGTAGCCGTCCTCGAACGCGAACACGGCCGGTGCCCGGTGCGCGCACTCGGCCGAGCCGTAGCACAGGGAGCGGTCGACGGAGACCTTCATACGTCCTCCAGCCGTCAACGGCGATCTCGGTGTTCCCCGGATCCGTCCCTGCCCGGCGGAGCACCCGCCGAACCGCCCCCGCACGCATCGGTCCTCGCTTCGGCACGTCCGCGCGCCCTGCCCGCCCGGCACCGGTCCCTCCCCTCGTGGGGACCGGTGCCGAACGGTGCGGGGCTGTCGGCCCGCGCCACGACGGCGTACCGGCGCGGGCCGAAGAAGGGAGCCGGTCAAGGAGCGCCGGCGGGTTCTCTCACCCGCCGGTGTCGTCGCCGTTCCCAGTCTGTGGCGGAAGTTGACCGATAACGTTCGGCGCCATGGGCTGCCTTCTCCGGGTGCGGGGCCGTTGGCCTGTCCGAACGGTGTGTGACGGATCCGATACCGGGTTTGGATCCTGCCATCTGATACCGCCTCCGAGGAGGCTCCGGTCGCCACTCCAGCCCTTCCGCCCAGGTCAGGCGTATAAGGTGAGTTTTCCGGTCCGGACGTCCTGGGGTGGGGGGAAGTAAGGGGTGGGACCTTGAGTTCCGACTCAGGGGCACGCACAGCCTTCGCCGAACGCCTCGCGCTGCTGTACAGGGAGGCCGGCAACCCTCCCCTCAAGAGCGTCGCCGAGGCCGTCGTACGGCTCCGGCGGGTCGACGAACGCGGCCGTCCCGTACGGGTGTCCGCGCAGCGGATCAGTGACTGGCGCCGGGCCAGGAACGTACCGGCCCAGTTCGCCGCCCTCGCGGCGGTCCTCCAGATCCTCGTCCCGGAGGCGCGGCGACTGCGCCCCACACCCGTCTCCGCGGGCCTGTACGACCTCGCGCACTGGCAGCGGCTGTGGGAACGCGCCCTCGCCGGCCCGGTCGGTGACGGTCCCGTGCCCGAGGCCGAGAAGAACCGGCGGCCACCGGCCGAGGCCCCGCCCGTCGCCGGCGTCGTGTGCCCGTACCGGGGACTGGCCCCCTACCGGCAGGAGGACACCCGGTGGTTCTTCGGCCGGGAGCGCAGTACGCGGGCGCTCGTGGACCAGTTGCGCGCCGCCGAACGGGAGGGCGGGCTGGTGATGCTGGTCGGCGCCTCGGGAGCCGGTAAATCGTCCCTGCTGAACGCCGGCCTGGTGCCCGCGATCCGCGCCGGCACCCTGGGGACGCGGGACGGCAGGACGCACAACGGCGGGACGCGGGACGGCGGAACGCACAACGGCGGGAGGCGTGACGCCAGGACCCCGGTGGCCGACGGAACCGCCACCGCTCCAGGGACCGCTTCCCGGACCACTCCGGCCACCGCTTCCCGGACCGCTCCCGGGACCGCTTCCGAGAAGCCCCCTTCGGCCGGCGCCACAACCGCCACCGCCGCCCCCGCCGCGCCGCCCACGGACCTCGCCGCGCGCACCGCGTCCGGCACCGGTCCGCACGCCGCGGACGCCGCACCGGGCGGTCCCGTCCTCCAGTTCGTCCCGGGCGTCGACCCGCTGGCGGAGCTGGTCCGCCGGATCCCCGACCTCGCCCCCGTCGCCGCCGACGCGCGCCGGGCCGAGCAGGAGGCGACGGAGAACCCGGTGGCGCCCGGTTCCGACGCCCCGCACCTCACCCGGGCCGTCCGCGAGGCGGTCACGGCCTGGGCGCGCCGCGAGACCCCCGGGGACACCCGGCCGGTCGTCATCGTGGACCAGTTCGAGGAAGCGTTCACCCTCTGCCCCGACGAGGCGGACCGGCGCACCTTCATCCAGCTCCTGCACGCGGCCTGCACCCCGGGTGCCGGCCCCGACGAGCCGGCGCCCGTTCTCGTCGTCCTCGGCATCCGCGCCGACTTCTACGAGCAATGCCTCGGCTACCCGGAACTCGCCGACGCGCTCCAGCACCGCCACATGGTGCTCAGCCCCCTGACCAGCGCCGAGTTGCGCGACGTGGTGACCGGTCCGGCCCGGGCGGTGGGTCTGGAGCTGGAGCCGGGGCTCGCCGAGCTGATCGTGCGCGAGGTGAGCGCGGACGGCCCGCGCGGGGCGCACGATGCCGGCGTGCTGCCCCTGTTGTCGCACGCCCTGCTGGCCACCTGGCAGCGCCGCAAGGCCGGACGGCTGACGCTGGCCGGTTACCGCGCGGCGGGCGGCATCCAGGGCGCGGTGGCCGGGACCGCCGAGCGTGCCTGGTCCGGCCTGGACCCCGCGGCCCGCACCGCCGCCCGGCTGCTGCTGCTGCGCCTGGTCCGCCTCGGCGAGGACACCCAGGCCACCCGCCGGCGCGGCACCCGGCGGCAGCTGGCGGAGGAGTCCGCGGACCCCGGCAAGACGGAGGAGTCCCTGGAGGCCCTGGTCCAGGCCCGGCTCGTGACGCTGGACGCGGAAACGGTGGAGATCACCCACGAGGCGCTGCTGCACGCCTGGCCCCGGCTGCGGCACTGGATCGACGAGGGCCGCGGCGACCACCTGGTGCGCCAGCGGCTGGAGGAGGACGGCCGGGCCTGGGAGAGCACGGGCCGGGACA
Source organism: Streptomyces sp. NPDC028722 (assembly GCF_040637655.1). NCBI lineage: Bacteria > Bacillati > Actinomycetota > Actinomycetes > Kitasatosporales > Streptomycetaceae > Streptomyces > Streptomyces sp. NPDC028722. Next base: position 245,870 of record NZ_JBEZWU010000006.1, on the reverse strand, counting down.
GCTCGCTGCTGTACCGGGGGACCCGGCTGGAGAAGACCCGCAACTGGGCCCGGGTGACGGGGGACACGAGCCTGACCCGCAGCGCGGTGGAGTTCCTGGCCGCGTCCGTACGGCTGCACCGGCGCACGGTGTGGCTGAGCCGGGCCGCGGTGGCGGCGCTGGTGGTGCTGGCCCTGCTCGCGGCCGGTTCCGCGGTGATCGCCTGGAAGCAGCGCGACGACGCCGTGTTCGAACAGGTGCTCGCCGAGGCCGACCGGGTCCAGCACACGGACCCGTCCCTGGCCGCCCAGCTCGACCTGGTCGCCCACCAGTTGCGCCCCGGTGACGAGGGCACCTACAGCCGCCTGATCTCGATCGTGAACGCGCCCCTGGCCACCCCCCTGACCGGCCACACCGGTGCCGTCTACCTCACCTCCTTCAGCCCCGACGGCCACACCCTGGCCACCGCCAGCTACGACCGCACGATCCGGCTGTGGAACGTCACCGACCCGCACCGCCCGGTCCCGCTCGGCAAGCCCCTCACCGGGCACACCAGCTGGGTGAGCAGCGCGGTCTTCAGCCCGGACGGGCACACCCTGGCCAGCGCCGGCGACGACGGCACGATCCGGCTGTGGAACGTCACCGATCCCGCCCACCCGGTCCCGCTGGGCACGCCGCTCGCCGGGCACGAGGGCACCATCTACCTGGTCGCCTTCAGTCCGGACGGGCACACGCTGGCCTCGGCCGGCGAGGACCGCACCGTACGGCTGTGGGACCTGGCCGGCCGGCGCCGGCCCACCCCGCTGGCCACGCTGCGCGGCCACAGCGCCGCGGTGCGCTGTGTGACGTTCAGCCCGGACGGGCGGACGCTCGCGACGGGCGGCGACGACGACACGGTCCGGCTGTGGGACGTGACCGCCGCGCGCCGGCCCGAACCGGTCGGGGCACTGCGGGGACACACGGGCCTGGTGCACACGGTGGCCTTCAGCCCCGACGGTCACACCCTGGCCAGCGGCAGCGCGGACGACACGATCCGGCTGTGGAACGTCACCGCCCCGGGCCACGCGGTGGCGGCCGGCCCGCCGCTGACCGGCCACACCGGGCCGATCTGGTCCGTCGCGTTCAGCCCCGACGGCGGCCGGCTGGCCGCCGCGAGCGCCGACAGCACGGCGAGCCTGTGGAACGTCAGCGATCCGGCGTCCCCGTCCCAGGTCGGCGAGCCGCTCGCGGGCAGCAGCGGCGAGATGTACGCCCTGGGGTTCAGCCCCGACGGACGGACCCTGGCCACCGGCAGCGGGGACGGCAAGGTGCGCCTGTGGTCGGTCCCCACCTCCGACATGATCGGCCGGAGCGGTGCGTTCCGGCCGGACGGCCGGGTCCTGGCCACCGCCGCCCGGGACGGCCGGCTGCGGCTGTGGAACGTGGCGCGGCCCGGCCGGCCCGTCCCGCTCGGCGAGCCGTTCATGCGGGCGGACGGCGGCCAGCGGTCCCCCGTCTTCTCCCCCGACGGCCGCACCCTCGCCGTCCTCACCAGCGACGAGGCGGTGTACCTGTGGAACGTCACCGACCCCGCCCACCCGGCCCCCGCCGGCCCGCCGCTGCGTCTGCGGACCCGCTTCATGGGCCCCGACGCGCTCGCCTACAGCCCGGACGGCCACACCCTGGCCACCGCCTACGACGACCGCACCATCCGGCTGTGGAACGTCACCGACCCCACGCGCGCGGTCCCCCTCGGCAAGCCGCTCACCGGCCACCGGGGCTTCATCGACACCCTGGTCTTCGCGCCCGACGGCCGCACCCTGGCCAGCGGCAGCGCCGACAGCACGATCCGGCTGTGGAACGTCACCGACCCCGGCCGGCCCGTACCGCTCGGCACCCCGCTCACCGAGCACTCCGGGCCCGTCAACGCGCTCGCCTTCAGCCCGGACGGCCACACCCTGGCCAGCGGCAGCGACGACGACACCGTGCGCCTGTGGAACGTCACCGATCCGGCCGCGGCCAGCGCCCGCGGCGCCCGCCTCACCGGCCACACCGAGGCGGTCACGTCCCTGACCTTCGGCCCGGACGGCCACATCCTGGCCAGCGGCGGCAACGACAACACGGTACGCCTGTGGAACGTCTCCGACCCCGCCTCGGCGACCCCGATCGGCCAGTCGATGAGCCCCAACGCCAAGACGGGCAACTTCCTGTCCTTCAGCCCCGCGACCCGGGTCCTCGGCGTCTCCAGCGGCGCCGACACGGTCCGCCTGTGGAGCCTGGACGCCGACGCCGCGATCCGGCACATCTGCTCGGTCACCCGGAACGTCCTGACCGAACACAAATGGCACGAGTACCTGTCGCGCCTCTCCTACGACCCCCCGTGTGGTCGATGATCGGCCAACGTGCCGGGATTCCCCCGGACTTGCCCCCACGGAACCGACAACCTTGTTACCCTTGGCCATAGCCCGATCGCTGGTGCATCCCCCGTCGCCAGCGGTCGGGCGCTCGCGTCCCCGGCCGCGATGCGCTCAGCCCGCCACCGCGTGACCCGCCAGGTACGTCAGCAACGGCCCTCGACCAGGTATCTCGGTCAGGGGCCGGTCCCCTGAGCGTCATCCGCCGACGACGGTGGTTCCCCGCTGCTTCCCGGCCGAACGGGCACGAGAGGGGCACGATCGATCAGCCGCTGGCTACCGGCAGCGTTCCGGGCCTGCTTCCTTGATCGGCGGTACCGGCGCCACCTGGGCGCGAGCTCACCGCACGCGGTCACCCACGCGGCAAGGACGGCGCAGAAAACGATGCCCTCGCGCTCTCCCGTCAGCCTGCCCATCGCCCAGAAGGCCGGCGTCGTAATGAGCCAGGCCACGACCAGGGGTCTCGCCTTCGGCCACCGGTGCGCATGCTTCACAGGCGGGACGGTATCAAGGGCTCATCCGTCCGTCCGAGGACGACAGGAGGTCGGCCTCGGCGAAGGCGCAGAGAGGCCGGCCCCCAGGGGCCGGCCCGCGCTCGCGCGGCGACAGTGAGCGGGAAGCGGTCGGCATGCTCGCCGATCTTCAGCCGTTGGTGTCACCAGGTGCGCGCGTTCCAAGTCTGCCGGCGGTCCGACGGGCTCGGCGCCGGAGTGTTCACCTGCGTTCATGCCCTTCCGGGCCCTCAGCGCGGGCCGATAGCCGGACCCTCTTGAACCGCCGCGTCCGTCAGGTACGCCGGCCGATGAGCCGCACAACTGTGCCTCAAGTTCACGGCGTAGCCTCCTGCGTGTGGACGAGGACTGGTTCGAGGACGATGACCTGAACAGCGAGCAGAGGGCCTTCGTGGACGTCGTGAGGGAGTCCGCCCGCTCCTGGCCTCAATGCGAGCCCAGTGACACGGTTGCGCTCGTCTTCGAGCCGGAAGAAGAGAAGGAGGCCGCACGCGCCGCCGCGCGAGAATCGCAGTGGAAGCCGCCCGCCGAGCATGTGGCCTACTACGCCGCACTGGGCAAGGCGATAGCCCGAGGGGACGAGATCGTCACCCTCCTCGTGCAGCTGACCGATCGGCGCGAGGGTAAAAGGGACCTGATCTTCCTCAACGTGGGTGCGACCATTCTCGGTGACCGGCTCTTCTGCAGCGAGCGCCACAGCCAGGAATGGCAGGCTCCGGAACCAACGAGGAACGTGCAGCCTCTCTGCGCCGCCGGACCTCCGGAACACCTCGGCCGGATCGCCGCAGCCTGGTTCGAAGAGATCATGCACCGCCCCGCCATCGCACCGCTGGGGAAGGCAGTCAGCCCCTGGCTCGTCCCTCCGGGCACTGCGCTTCCTCCGCGCCACCGCTGGGTGCGCAACAGACCCCGCTAGTGAATTGATGCTGGCGTCGGCAGTCTGATCGGCCATTCGAGCGGGGGTTGCCACCGCTTGGTTGTCACCGACTGTGATCTGATCTCACGACCTGTAATGATGCTCTGCGTGCAGCCGCTACCGGTTCCGTGCCCCGCCCACCTCATCCCGGTCGCCACCGGTACCGACGCGTTCCACGACGCGTACCGGAACGCTATGGCGGACGGCGCCGTGTTCGTCGCCATTGAATGCGAAGGAAACCGGTGGACCGTGAAGGCGGACACGCTCACTGTCGGCTCCGGCCACGCAGTCCCCGACCCAGTCAACGCGGAAGTCGGGGCCGCGATCACCCGCCTCGTGGAAAGGCACGAGGTCGACTGGGGCGCTTACACGGGGCCGATCTACTTCATGATGCACGGGGTGCACAGAGAAGAACGAGCCCGTGAACTCGCCGCCGCGCTTCACGCTGCCCTGTACGGAGACCTGGAACCCCTGACCCGGGCCGTCCCTCCAACCGTTTGATCGCACGCAGGTGCGATGAGTTCCCGGCCGCACCGGTTGGGGGCACCATCTCAAGGCGGGCAGATGGACGCTACATGGGCCGCGCCTACGTCTTCCCGATCCTGGACGCTCGGCGAGTGGCTGACCTACCGGCTGGAGCACATCGTCCAGCCGGAGCGCGAGCACAACACGTATGTGAAGTACGAGTCCAAGGTCCGGCTCTACCTGCTGCCTCACCTTGGTAAGAAGCCGCTGGTCAAGCTCACCCCGGCACAGATTCGCGCCTTCATGGCGGCCCTGACCCGGGAGAAGGTCGGCGCCTCGGCACGCTTCGAGGTCCTCCGCGTCCTCCGCAACGTCCTCAACCGGGCCATGCGCGAGGAGCTGGTCACGCGCAACGTCGCGCTCCTGGTCGACATGCCCAAGGTCATCAGGGACAGGGGCACGGCATGGAACGCCCGGGAAGCGATCACCTTCCTGCGCTCGGTCCGCGCCACCGGCTCTAGGCGGCCTGCGTCCTCGTCCTGGTCCTCGGGCTCCGCCGCAGTGAGGTGCTCGGGCTGCGCCGGCAGGACATCGACTTCGAGGCCGGCCGCTTCGTCCCGGTGAAGCAGGTCCAGCGGGTCAAGGGCGCCGGCCTGGTCCTCAAGGATCTGAAGACGGTGTCCTCACAGGCCGTGCTTCCGCTTCCCGAGTTCTGCGCCCGGGTCTTGGAGGAGCGGCGGGAGCTGCAAGAGCTGGAGCGGAAGATCGCCGGTGAGCACTGGTCGCAGGAACCCGACCACGACCTGATCTTCTCCGCCGAGCACGGCGGCATAATCGACCCGCTCGGCTTCTCACGGACCTTCGAGCGGCTCGTCAGGCGCGCCGGCGTCCGCCGCATCACGGTTCGCCTCGCTCGGCACACCTGCGGGACGCTGGGCGTGAAGCGGTCGGCATGCTCGCCGAACTCCTGGAAGATCCGCTCATCGGCTGACCGCCGCTGTTGGTGTCAACCATGGGTGTCAAAAGACCCCCGGCCCATACGGACCGGGGGTCTTTTCGCATGTGGGGCTAACAGGATTTGAACCTGTGGCCTCATCCTTATCAGGGATGCGCTCTAACCAACTGAGCTATAGCCCCGCCGCGCTCTGCGGTGTATGTCCCGCGCGCTGACTCCTGAAGATTAGCGCACGACCGCGCCAGTCCCAAAATCGGTTGTCGGGGGCCGTGGGGCCGGACTGTCGCGGGCGGTTACTCGTCCTCCGCCAGGGTCAGCTCGATGCCGCCCACGAACCCCGCGGACAGGTTGTAGACGAACGCGCCGAGCGTCGCGAGCGCGGTGGCCAGCACCACGTCGATGACCGCGATGACCGTCGTGAACATCAGGACGTGGGGGAGGGACAGGAACGCCTGGAGGTCGAAGCCGTTCGCCTCGTTGGAGCCGGTCGCCTCCGAGATCGTGCCGCCGACCGTCGAGAAGACGCCCATCGCGTCCATGACCATCCACAGCACCGCCGAGGCGACCACCGTGCAGATGCCGAGCGCGATGGAGAGCAGGAAGCTGACCTTCATCACCGACCACGGATCGGCCTTGGCCACGCGCAGCCGTGCCTTGCGGGTGCGCGGTGCCGTCGTCCGCACACCGGTGCGCGGCTTGCGCGTCGCGCCGGCGGGGGTCTGCGCCGGGTAGGCCTGCGGCGGATGGTACGGCCCGCCGGTCTGCTCCGGATGCCGCTCGCCGGGAAGCGGCGACGCGGGCTGTGCCTCACCGGCCCGGGCCGGGCCTCGGGTGTCCGTCACGGTTCCCCCCTGGGGCTCCTGCTCCGATGTGTGCGCGCCGGACGCCTCCGGCGCGGAAGCCTTCACCGGCTTCAGGTTCGTCGTGTGCGGGTCGTTGTCGGTCCCCGCACGCGCGGCGGAGCCACGGCCGCCGCCGTCCGTTTCCGTACCCGTGGAGGTACCGGCCGATCCGGCGCCCGTGGCTCCGCTCACGATGACTCTCTCCTCGTGCTACTCGGCCGAGGGCGCCTCGCCCTCGTCCGTGCCGGTCGTCGCGGCACCTTCGGCGTTCTCGTCCACGGCCACGTCGCCGTCGACTTCCTCCGCCTCGCGTCCCGCCTCGGCGTTACGTGCGATACCGACCACAGCATCGCGCTTGCCCAGGTTGATCAGTTGGACGCCCATGGTGTCACGGCCCGTCTCCCTGATCTCGTTGACTCGCGTACGAATCACACCGCCGGAGAGGGTGATGGCGAGGATCTCGTCGTGCTCCTCGACAATCAGCGCGCCGACGAGCGATCCACGGTCCTCCACGATCTTGGCGGCCTTGATGCCCAGGCCGCCGCGGCCCTGGACGCGGTACTCGTCGACGGCGGTCCGCTTCGCGTACCCACCGTCGGTGGCAGTGAACACGAACGTACCGGGTCGCACCACATTCATCGAGAGGAGCTCGTCGCCCTCCCGGAAACTCATCCCCTTGACGCCGGAGGTGGCGCGGCCCATCGGGCGCAGGGAGTCGTCGGAGGCGGTGAACCGGATCGACTGTGCCTTCCTGCTGACCAGCAGGAGATCGTCGTCGGCCGAGACGAGTTCGGCACCGATCAGTTCGTCGTCGGTACCGTCCTCGCGCTCCCGCAGGTTGATCGCGATGACACCACCGGAGCGCGGCGAGTCGTAGTCCTTCAGCGACGTCTTCTTCACCAGTCCGGACTTGGTCGCCAGCACCAGGTACGGCGCCGCCTCGTAGTCCCGGATCGCGAGGATCTCCGCGATCGCCTCATCGGGCTGGAAGGCGAGCAGGTTCGCCACGTGCTGCCCGCGCGCGTCCCGGCCGGCCTCCGGCAGCTCGTACGCCTTCGCCCGGTAGACCCGGCCCTTGTTGGTGAAGAACAGCAGCCAGTGGTGGGTGGTGGAGACGAAGAAGTGGTCGACGATGTCGTCCTCCTTCAGCTTCGTCCCGCGCACGCCCTTGCCGCCGCGCTTCTGCGCCCGGTAGTCGTCCGTCTTCGTCCGCTTGACGTAACCGCCGCGCGAGACGGTGACGACGATGTCCTCCTCGGCGATCAGGTCCTCGATGGACATGTCGCCCTCGTACGGGATCAGCTTGGTCTGCCGGTCGTCGCCGTACTTCTCGACGATCGCGGCCAGCTCCTGGCTGACGATCCCGCGCTGGCGGACCGGCGAGGCGAGGATCTCGTTGTACTCGCTGATCTTCGCCTGGAGCTCGTCGTGCTCCTGGACGATCTTCTGGCGCTCCAGGGCGGCCAGCCGGCGCAGCTGCATCTCGAGGATGGCGTTGGCCTGGATCTCGTCGATCTCCAGGAGGCCCATCAGGCCGGTGCGCGCCACGTCGACGGTGTCACTGCGCCGGATCAGCGCGATGACCTCGTCGATGGCGTCCAGGGCCTTCAGCAGACCGCGCAGGATGTGCGCCCGCTCCTCGGCCTTGCGCAGCCGGAAGCGGGTCCGGCGGACGATGACCTCGATCTGGTGCGTCACCCAGTGGCGGATGAACGCGTCCAGGGACAGCGTGCGCGGCACACCGTCGACCAGCGCCAGCATGTTGGCGCCGAAGTTGGTCTGGAGGTCGGTGTGCTTGTACAGGTTGTTCAGCACGACCTTGGCGACCGCGTCCCGCTTCAGGACGATCACCAGACGCTGGCCGGTCCTGGACGACGTCTCGTCGCGGACGTCCGCGATGCCGCCGATCCTGCCGTCCTTGACCAGGTCGGCGATCTTCTGCGCCAGGTTGTCCGGGTTCACCTGGTACGGCAGCTCGGTGACCACCAGGCACTGACGGCCCTGGATCTCCTCGACCTCGACCACCGCGCGCATCGTGATGGAGCCGCGGCCGGTGCGGTACGCCTCCTCGATGCCCTTGCGGCCGACGACGAGCGCGCCGGTCGGGAAGTCCGGGCCCTTGATGCGCTCCATGAGCGCGTCCAGCAGCTCCTCGTGCGAGGCCTCGGGGTTCTCCAGGTACCACTGGGCGCCGGCCGCGACCTCGCGCAGGTTGTGCGGCGGGATGTTGGTCGCCATGCCGACCGCGATGCCGGCCGAGCCGTTGATCAGCAGGTTCGGGAAGCGGGCCGGCAGGACGGTCGGCTCCTTGGAGCGGCCGTCGTAGTTGTCCGTGAAGTCGACGGTCTCCTCGTCGATGTCACGGACCATCTCCATCGACAGCGGCGCCAGCTTGCACTCGGTGTAGCGCATCGCCGCCGCCGGGTCGTTGCCCGGGGAGCCGAAGTTGCCGTTGGAGTCCACCAGCGGCATCCGCATCGACCACGACTGGGCGAGGCGCACCAGTGCGTCGTAGATCGAGGAGTCGCCGTGCGGGTGGTAGTTGCCCATGACGTCGCCGACGACGCGGGCGCACTTGTAGAAGCCGCGCTCGGGGCGGTAACCGCCGTCGTACATCGCGTACAGCACGCGGCGGTGGACGGGCTTGAGGCCGTCACGGACGTCGGGCAGCGCGCGGGACACGATGACGGACATCGCGTAGTCGAGGTACGAACGCTGCATCTCCGTCTCGAGCCCGACGGGCTCGACACGCATCGCGACTTCGCCCTCTTCGGGGGTGACGGGAGTGTTCTCGTCGGCCATTGCTGGTGAAGATCCTTCCTGGTGCGGTCAGCTGAGACCGACTCAGATGTCGAGGAAGCGGACGTCCTTGGCGTTGCGCTGGATGAACGCGCGGCGGGCCTCGACGTCCTCGCCCATCAGGACCGAGAACAGGTCGTCGGCCTGGGCGGCGTCGTCGAGGGTGACCTGGCCGAGGACCCGGTGCTCCTGGTCCATGGTGGTCACGCGCAGCTCCTCGGCGTTCATCTCGCCGAGACCCTTGAAGCGCTGGATCGAGTCCTCGCGGATGCGCTTGCCGCGCTGCCGGCCCATCTCGATCAGGGCGTCGCGCTCGCGGTCGGAGTACGCGTACTCGATGTCGTCCCGGCCCCACTTGATCTTGTACAGCGGGGGACGGGAGAGGTACACGTGCCCGGCCTCGACCAGCGGCCGCATGAAGCGGAACAGGAAGGTGAGCAGCAGGGTGCTGATGTGCTGCCCGTCGACGTCGGCGTCCGCCATCAGGATGATCTTGTGATAGCGGAGCTTCTCGATGTCGAAGTCCTCGTGCACACCCGTGCCGAAGGCCGAGATCAGCGCCTGGATCTCCTGGTTCTGGAGGATCTTGTCGATCCTGGCCTTCTCGACGTTCAGGATCTTGCCGCGGATCGGGAGGATCGCCTGGTACTGCGGGTTGCGGCCGGACTTGGCCGAGCCGCCGGCGGAGTCACCCTCGACGATGAAGATCTCGCACTTGGTCGGGTCGTTGGACTGGCAGTCCGACAGCTTGCCCGGCAGGGACGCCGACTCCAGCAGGCCCTTGCGGCGGGTCAGGTCGCGGGCCTTGCGGGCCGCCACGCGCGCGGTGGCCGCCTGGATGCCCTTGCGGATGATGTCCGCGGCCTCGACCGGGTTGCGGTCCAGCCAGTCGTTGAGGTGCTCGTAGACCGCCCTCTGCACGAAGGTCTTGGCCTCCGTGTTGCCCAGCTTGGTCTTCGTCTGCCCCTCGAACTGCGGCTCGCTCAGCTTGACCGAGATGATCGCGGTCAGACCCTCACGGATGTCGTCACCGGTGAGGTTGTCGTCCTTCTCGCGCAGCAGCTTCTTGTCCCGCGCGTACTTGTTGATCAGCGAGGTCAGCGCGGCCCGGAAACCCTCTTCGTGGGTACCGCCCTCGTGGGTGTGGATGATGTTCGCGAAGGAGTACACGCCCTCGCTGTAGCCACTGTTCCACTGCATGGCGACCTCGAGGGACAGGCTCTTGTCCCTGTCCTCGGCCTCCAGGTCGATGATCGTGGGGTGGACCGCCTCCCCCTTGCGGGAGTTGAGGTACTTCACGAAGTCGACGATGCCGCCGTCGTAGTGGTACGTGACGGTCTTGACCTCGGCCTTCTCGTCCGCACCGGCCTCGTCCGCGCCCGTGACGGCCTTCGCCGACTCGCGCTCGTCGGTGAGCCGGATCGTCAGGCCCTTGTTGAGGAACGCCATCTCCTGGAAACGCCGGGACAGCGTCTCGAAGGAGTACTCGGTCGTCTCGAAGATGTCCGCGTCCGCCCAGAAGGTGACCGACGTGCCGGTCTCCTCCGTCGCCTCGTGCTGGACGAGCGGGGCCGTCGGGACGCCCATCTTGTATTCCTGCGTCCAACGGCGGCCGTCGGTCTTGACCTCGACGGATACCTTGGACGACAGGGCGTTCACCACGGAGACACCGACGCCGTGCAGACCACCGGAGACCGCGTAGCCACCGCCGCCGAACTTGCCGCCCGCGTGCAGCACGGTCAGCACGACCTCGAGGGCCGGCTTGCCCTCGGAGGGCACGATGCCCACCGGGATGCCGCGGCCGTTGTCGATGACACGCACACCGCCGTCCGCGAGGACGGTCACGTCGATGGTGTCCGCGTAACCGGCCAGCGCCTCGTCGACCGAGTTGTCGACGACCTCGTACACCAGGTGGTGCAGACCGCGCTCGCCCGTGGAGCCGATGTACATGCCGGGCCGCTTGCGGACCGCGTCCAGCCCTTCGAGCACGGTGATGGCGCTGGCGTCGTAGGAGGTCGAGGGGGTGGCCTCGCCGCTCGCGGGGACCTGGGGGGCCTCGCGGTTCACGCCGGCGTCGGTGGACGGAATGTTCTCGTTGGGGTTGCCGGAATCGGCCACGAAGCGCCCTTTCTGGCACAGCACGAGCCGGGCTCGTCGGCAGGTTGCCGGAGCGGCTGCGGCATGTTGCGTTGGTAAGCCTTGATCAGCGTTGCTCAGCTTTTCCCGGGCGGTCCCCACGTGGGGGCGGGATTGTCTTCCAGTCTACCGGTAGCGCTGACATCGTTGGGGGTTTGCCGGTACCTGAGTCCCCATGTGCCGCCCTCAACCGGTCTCCGCCGGGTCCCGATATACGGATGGGGGCTCCAGGGGGCTCACGGCGGCACTCAGCGCCTTGAGCCGTCAACCCTTGGCTACTCCCGGGTCAGATGGCGACCCACACCTGTGTACGGGGGTGATCCGGGCCTGTGCCCGGGGGTGCGACGGCACCGCGCGCGCGGTCCGCACGTGAGGTACGTCACCTCGGCGTCGGCGGGGCTTCAGAGGCCCTTCTCCCGGGTACCGGGCGTATCCACGGGGGGTGTGTGCCGGTGTCCGGCTGTGCTCCCGCCGGGCCGGTGCCGGCGCCCCGGGCGCCCTGCGGAGCCCCGTGCGGGTGTGTCCCGTATCCACAGACGGCCTGGGCCAGCGTCCCGAGAGGGCCCGGGCCGGCGGCGTCCCTGCCGTACCCCTGCGCCGCGTCCCTGCCCGCCCGGGTGCCGCCCGTGTCCGCAGCGGCCTGTGCCGGTCCCACCCGTGCCTACGACGACCGTGCCGCCGGCTCAGCCGTAGGTGTCGCCGGGGCCCGTGCTGCCCGGCGCCCGCAGGGGGCCGTAACGGCGGGCGGGGCCGCCCGGGCCCTGCACCTTGATCAACCGGACCGCGCCCTGCCCGAGGTCCTTGTTGAGCCGGGCCACCAGCTCCGGCGCGAGCAGCCGCAGCTGGGTCGCCCAGGCCGTCGAGTCGCACTGCACCGTCAGCACCCGCTCGTCCTCGTCGTACCGCTGCGGCACACAGTGCTTGGCCAGGTCCTCGCCGACGATCTCCGGCCAGCGGCCCATCACCCCGCCCACCGCGGCGGGCGTCTCCCAGCCCCGCTCGGTGATCAGCCGGTTGATCGCCGCGCCGAGCGCCAGCGGATCACGGCCGTCGGCCCGCGCGCCGGAGCGCAGGCCACCGCCCCGCCGGGCCTGCTTCTTCTGCCGTGCCGCGTCCCCACGCGCGCGTGCCTGCTCCTTCGCCGCGCGCAACGCCACGCGCGCGAGGTCGACGCCAGAGGGCTCTGTCCTCCCCGGATCCTGCCCCGGGGTTCCCGTCGCCGGGTTTCCCGGGTTCTTCCCCGGGTCCTTCGGGGCCGGGCCGTCGGGGCTCATACGCGCTCCACCGTCCCGTCGGCCACCGTGTACCGGGCGCCGGCCAGCACGTGCGGTACGTCGTCGTCCACGGCGGCGGTGACCAGCACCTGCTCCCCGGGGGCGACCAGTTCCGCCAGCCGTTCCCGGCGGCGGGCGTCCAGCTCGGCGAAGACGTCGTCCAGGATGAGCACCGGCTCGTTGCCCTCGGCGCGCAACAGGTCGTACGAGGCCAGTCGCAGCGCCAGGGCGTACGACCAGGACTCGCCGTGCGAGGCGTACCCCTTCGCCGGCAGCTGCCCCAGCTTGAGCACCAGGTCGTCCCGGTGCGGGCCCACCAGCGTGACACCCCGCTCGATCTCCTGTTTGCGTGCCTCCGTCAGGGCCGCCGTCAGCTGGGCGTACAGCTCCTCGCGCCCGTGCGCCTCGCCGGGCGCCGACGGCTTGTACTCCAGCGCCACCGGGCCACCGCCCGGAGCCAGCTGTTCGTACGCCTTGTCGGCCAGCGGTTGCAGCGCCGCGACGAGATCCATCCGCTGGGCGAGCAGCTCCGCGCCCACGCGCGCGAGGTGCTGGTCCCACACGTCCAGGGTGGACAGGTCCATGGACCGCCCACCGTGCCGGCGCGCGAGCGCCGCCGACTTCAGCAGGGTGTTCCGCTGCTTGAGCACCCGCTCGTAGTCGGAGCGCACACCCGCCATCCGCGGGGACCGCGCGGTGATCAGCTCGTCGAGGAACCGCCGCCGTTCCCCGGGATCCCCCTTCACCAGCGCCAGATCCTCGGGCGCGAACAGCACGGTGCGGACGATCCCCAGCACGTCCCGCGGCCTGACCTGCGAAGACCGGTTGATGCGGGCGCGGTTGGCGCGGCCCGGGTTCAGCTCCAGCTCGATCAGCTGCTGCCGCTCGCCCTGCCGGACCTGCGCCCGGACGACCGCCCGCTCGGCGCCCATCCGGACCAGGGGCGCGTCGGAGGCCACCCGGTGGCTGCCCAGCGTGGCCAGATACCCGACCGCTTCCACCAGGTTGGTCTTGCCCTGCCCGTTGGGGCCGACGAAGGCGGTGACGCCCGGGTCGAGCGGGACCTCGGCCCGGGCGTACGAACGGAAGTCGGCCAGCGAAAGATGCGTGACGTGCATGGTCGTTCCGCCGACCTCCCTGCTCCTGTGGCGCTACTTCTTCTCTACGGCATGGCCGCCGAACTGGTTGCGCAGCGCGGCGATCATCTTCATCTGCGGCGAGTCGTCCTGCCGGGAGGCGAACCGCGCGAACAGCGAGGCGGTGATCGCGGGCAGCGGCACCGCGTTGTCGATCGCGGCCTCCACGGTCCAGCGTCCCTCACCGGAGTCCTGTGCGTAACCGCGCAGGCCTTCCAGGTGCTCGTCGTCGTCCAGGGCGTTGACCGCGAGGTCCAGCAGCCAGGAGCGGATGACGGTGCCCTCCTGCCAGGAGCGGAAGACCTCGCGGACGTTCTCCACGGAGTCGACCTTCTCCAGCAGCTCCCAGCCCTCGGCGTAGGCCTGCATCATCGCGTACTCGATGCCGTTGTGGACCATCTTCGCGAAGTGGCCCGCGCCGACCCGGCCGGCGTGCACCGCGCCGAAGTCGCCCTCCGGCTTGAGCGCGTCGAAGACGGGCTGCACCTTGGCGACGTCCTCGGCGTCGCCGCCGTACATCAGCGCGTACCCGTTCTCCAGGCCCCAGACGCCGCCGGAGACACCGCAGTCGACGAAGCCTATGCCCTTGGCCGCCAGCTCCCCGGCGTGCTTCTCGTCGTCCGTCCAGCGGGAGTTGCCGCCGTCCACGACCACGTCACCGGGCTCCAGCAGCTCGGCGAGCTGGTCGATGGTCGACTGCGTGGGCTCGCCGGCCGGGACCATCACCCAGACGACGCGCGGACCGCTGAGCTTGCCCACGAGTTCTTCCAGGCTGTGGACATCCGCGAGGTCGGCGTTGCGGTCGTATCCGAGAACGGTGTGGCCCGCGCGGCGGATCCGCTCGCGCATGTTGCCGCCCATCTTGCCGAGGCCGACGAGACCGAGCTCCATCAGTTGTGTTCCTTAGGTCGCTGTGTGGCGTGACAGGCACCGGAGTGCCGAGCCGAGCCTAAACCCGCCCGGTCACGCACAGCTGTGGGCATACGTGCTCATCCGTAGCCCCTCACCTGCGGATTCCTTCCACAGGCCGGGACGGTTTCCCACCGGCCTGTGGACGACCACCGGCCGCTCAGCCGCTGAGACGCACCGGCATGATCAGGTACTTGTACGCGTCGTCGGCCTCCGCGTCCACCGACGGCCTCCCGCTGAGCAGCGCCGGCTTCGTGGACGTCGTGAACGCCAGCTGGGCCACCGGGGAGTCGATCGCGCTCAGGCCGTCCAGCAGGAACGTCGGGTTGAAGGCGATCGAGATGTCGTCACCCTCCAGCTGGGCGTCGACCCTTTCCACAGCCTGTGCGTCGTCGCTGGACCCGGCCTCGAGGATCAGCACACCCTGCTCGAAGCTCAGCCGCACCGGGGTGTTGCGCTCGGCGACGAGGGCCACACGCTTGACGGCCTCCACGAAGGGCGCGGTCTCGATCACGGCGACGGAGTTGAACTCGGTCGGGAACAGCGTCCGGTACTTCGGCAGGTCGCCCTCGAGGAGCCGCGTGGTCGTACGCCGGCCCGCGCCCTCGAAACCGATCAGGCCCTCACCGGCACCCGAGCCGGAGAGCGCCAGCGTGACGCTGTCACCGGCACCGAGCGACTTGGCGGTGTCCAGCAGCGTCTTGGCGGGGACCAGGGCGACCGCGGAGGCGTCCGGGTTCTCCGGCTTCCACAGGAACTCGCGGACCGCGAAGCGGTAACGGTCGGTGGAGGCCAGGGTGACCGTGTCGCCCTCGATCTCGATGCGGACACCGGTGAGCACCGGGAGCGTGTCGTCACGGCCGGCGGCGATGGCCACCTGGGACACGGCGGCGGCGAAGACCTCGCCGGGGACGGTGCCGGTCGCGTTCGGCATCTGCGGCAGCGCCGGGTACTCCTCCACCGGCAGGGTGTGGAGGGTGAACCGGGAGGAGCCGCAGACCACGGTCGCCCGTACACCGTCTGTGGAAATCTCCACCGGCCGGTTGGGCAGGGCCCGGGAGATGTCGGCCAGCAGGCGGCCGGAGACGAGGACGGTGCCCTCCTCCTCGACCTCCGCGTCGACGTTCACCCGGGCGGAGACCTCGTAGTCGAAACCCGACAGGCTCAGCTGGCCGTCCTCGGCCTTCAGCAGAAGGCCGGCGAGGACAGGCGCCGGCGGACGGGCCGGGAGGCTGCGGGCCGCCCAGGCCACTGCCTCCGCGAGTACGTCGCGTTCCACCCGGATCTTCACCGTAAGCCGCCTCCTGCTGTTGCTACTGAGTCCTCCGACTCGGTGCACCGCCCACTGCGACGGGCGGAGCACCGGGGACCAGTCTGACGCACGGCACTGACAGTAGGTGCCCATCGGGGTCAAGTCGGTCCGGGGGGCAGCCGGGCTCGAGACGGCGAGTTGTGCACAGACCCCACTTCGAAGCGGTTTCCCAGCTATCTCTAGTCGGGAGTAGTAGTAGGGCCTGTGGATACCGTGGATAACCCCGTTTTCCCAGCTCAGGGCGGGAATTTTATCCACCGGGCCTGTGGGTGGAGCCGGTGGACAACCGGGCCTGTCTGTGGAGAACAAAAAGTTCTGCACACAGCGCCCACAGGGTGGGGGCAGTTCTCCCCAGCTGTGTCCCCAGGAATACCCGGGTTTCCCACACCCCAATCCGGCAGCATCGTGTGACGCCTTTCACTCGACGTGGTGACCGGGGCCAGCGGGTTGCCGAACAGTGGACAACCATGTGGAGAAGCGGCGGAACACTGGGGACAACAACCCCCAGCCTGTGGGTTGCCCGTGGACAACTTCGTCCACAGGGTGGAGGCCCTCAAGTTTTCCACAGGCTGTGGAGATCCTTTGTCCACGAATCCACAGGCCTCTGAGCTGGGCGGAGGTCCTAGGGCCAGCCTCCCTGTGGACGCAGTTCGGGACAACTCCGCGGTCCCCAGCATGTGGACGGAAGAAAGTCACCGAATCTGTGGAGAGTGGCCGTAACCCGGCAAGTATTCGAACACCGGATGACACGGGAGGAACGGCCCACCGCCCTGCCCGCGGCGCCCCGAGGGGCCGGAACACCGGCCGACGCTTCCGGCGGGCGGCCTCCTGGACGCCGAAGCGCGCACCTCGAGCGGGCCGAGCGGGCCCGAGCGAGCGGGCGCCGACCGCCGAGCGGGCCCAGCTGAACGGCTCGGGACGCCCGGGGGTACGCCTGCTGGAACGGCTCGGCACGGCGGGCGCACCTTGCTGGAACGGCTCGGAGGCTCGGAACGGCGGGAGCACCTCGCCGGGACGGCTCGGGTCGCGCGGGGGCGCGCCCCGCTGGGCCGGCTCCGCAGCGGGACCCCCGGCCGGGGGTCCCCGCCGGGACAGCTCCCGGGAATGCCGAAGGGCGCCCCGGGATGCGTTCCGGGGCGCCCTCCGTGCGGTTCGCGGCCTGCCTGCCTGCCTGCCTCCTGCCGGCCTCCGGCCTGCCTCAGCCGTTCTTGATGCGGTTCGTCAGCTCGGTGACCTGGTTGTAGATCGAGCGCCGCTCGGCCATCAGCGCGCGGATCTTGCGGTCGGCGTGCATCACGGTCGTGTGGTCACGGCCGCCGAACTGCGCGCCGATCTTCGGCAGCGACAGGTCCGTCAGCTCGCGGCACAGGTACATGGCGATCTGCCGGGCCGTGACCAGCTGGCGGCCCCGCGAGCTGCCGCACAGGTCCTCGACCGTGAGCCCGAAGTAGTCCGCGGTCGCCGCCATGATGGCCGGCGCGGTGATCTCCGGCGTCGAGTCCTCGCCGCCGGGGATCAGGTCCTTCAGGACGATCTCGGTCAGGCCCAGGTCCACCGGCTGCCGGTTGAGCGAGGCGAACGCCGTCACCCGGATCAGCGCGCCCTCCAGCTCACGGATGTTCCGCGAGATCCGGGAGGCGATGAACTCCAGCACCTCCGGCGGCGCGTTCAGCTGCTCCTGCACCGCCTTCTTGCGCAGGATCGCGATCCGCGTCTCCAGCTCGGGCGGCTGGACGTCGGTGATCAGACCCCACTCGAAACGGTTCCGCAGCCGGTCCTCCAGCGTCACCAGCTGCTTGGGCGGCCGGTCGCTCGACAGCACGATCTGCTTGTTGGCGTTGTGGAGCGTGTTGAAGGTGTGGAAGAACTCCTCCTGCGTCGACTCCTTGTCCGCCAGGAACTGGATGTCGTCGACGAGCAGGATGTCCATCTCGCGATACCGCTTGCGGAAGCTGTCGCCCTTGCCGTCGCGGATCGAGTTGATGAACTCGTTGGTGAACTCCTCCGAGCTCACGTACCGCACGCGCGTGCCCGGATAGAGGCTGCGCGCGTAGTGCCCGATCGCGTGCAGCAGGTGCGTCTTGCCGAGCCCCGACTCCCCGTAGATGAACAGGGGGTTGTAGGCCTTCGCCGGCGCCTCGGCGACCGCGACCGCCGCGGCGTGCGCGAACCGGTTCGACGCGCCGATGACGAACGTGTCGAACAGGTACTTGGGGTTCAGCCGCGCGGTCGGCTCCCCGGGCCCGCTCCCCTTCGCCGGCTGCCCGGCGGGCGGTCCGGACAGGTCCGGGCGGCCGTGACCGCCGCGGTGCGCCGACGAACCGGGCAGCTCACGGCGGACCGGGTCGCGCTGGTCGTACTCGGCCCGGGAGGAGTCGTACTCGCTCCGCGCGGAGTCGTAGTCCGGGCGGGACGGCTCGTAGGGCGCGCGCGGGGCGTCGTAGTCACCGCGCTGCTGCCCGTACGACGGCCGGTCCCTGCCCTGCGGCCGGTAGTCCTGCGACGACGAGCCGTAAGCGTCCGCCCCGGAGCCGTAACCGTCCTGGGACGACGGCGACGCGTACGGATCGCGCTCGGGGAAGCCGAGCCGCGGCTGCTGCCAGCCGTAGTCGTCCTGCCCGGGGCGGGGCCAGGCGCCGGGCTCGGGGCGCTGGTACTCCGACGGGTAGGCCGGGCGGGCGGTCGGGAGCTGGTCCGGGCGGCCCTGCGGGGACTGCTCGCCACCCGGCTCGGTGCCCGGGATCTGGTCGGGCCCGCGGTGGCGGCCGTAGCCCTCGTACGGCCCCGAGGGCAGTTCCTGCTCCTCGTAGCGCGACGCGGGCGCCTGCTGCGCGGGGGGCGCCGGCGGTTCGCCCGCCGAGTCGTCCACGGTGATCGCGATCCGGATGGGCCGGCCGCACTCGCGGCTCAGCGTCTCGCTGACGACCGGCGCGAGACGGCCCTCCAGTACGCCCTTCGCGAATTCGTTCGGTACGGCGAGCAGCGCGGTGTCGGCGACCAGCGCCAGCGGCTGGCAGCGCCGGATCCAGTGCTCGTCCTTCACCTCGACGCCCTGACCGCGGCCCTCCCCCAGGAGCTGCTCCAGTACGCGTGGCCACACTGCGGCAAGATCGGCAGGTACGTCAGCCACAGGGCACGCTCTCTCACAGGTCCCACGAACGTGTGGTCCGGGGGACGGATCGGGGATCTGAATCGGGTGGTGAGTGGGACAAGGGAACGAATCGGAGTCCAGCCACGGTAGTCAGCGCGGCGGGTAGGGTTCAAGTTGTTGTCCCCAGCCTGTGGACAGTGTCTCTCGGCTGGCCCCGGTTTGACCGGACGGCCCGGCCGCGCGTACCGTAACCAGGTCGAGTTGTCGATGGCTGCTGCCGCCTGCCTCCGATGGGCACAGATCACCTGGGGTGATCGGGAAGCGGTGCACTCGGGCGTGAAGCGAGCTACTCGTGGGCGCACGGTGACAGCCAGGACGGCACCCCGCCACTACCGATTTCTTCTGGAGCCCCCGAGTGAGCAAGCGCACCTTCCAGCCGAACAACCGTCGTCGCGCGAAGACCCACGGCTTCCGGCTGCGTATGCGCACCCGTGCCGGCCGCGCGATTCTCGCGTCCCGCCGCAGCAAGGGTCGCGCCCAACTGTCCGCCTGATCCCGGTCAGGTCATGACATCGTGCTGCCCACCGAGAACCGGCTGAGGCGGCGCGAGGACTTCGCGACCGCGGTACGACGAGGGCGCCGGGCAGGCCGCCCAACCCTCGTCGTCCACCTTCGTAGCGGTGCCACGGACCCGCACGCGCCTGGGGAGAGCGCTCCCCCGACGCGTGCGGGTTTCGTCGTGAGCAAGGCCGTGGGTGGTGCGGTCGTGCGCAACAAAGTGAAGCGCAGACTGCGTCATCTGATGCGTGACCGAGTCGCCCTGTTCCCCCCCGGTAGCCTGGTAGTCGTACGAGCGCTGCCCGGAGCGGGCGACGCAGACCACGCACAGCTGGCCCGAGACCTGGACGCCGCCCTGGAGCGGCTGCTGGGAGGGGGCGCGCGATGAAGTACCCGCTGCTGGCTCTGATCAAGCTGTACCAGTGGACGATCAGTCCACTGCTGGGGCCGGTGTGCAAGTACTACCCGTCGTGCTCGCACTACGGCTACACGGCCATCGACCGGCACGGTGCGGTCAAGGGAACGGCACTCACCGCCTGGCGCATCCTCCGGTGCAATCCGTGGTCGCTCGGCGGTGTGGACCATGTCCCTCCGCGTAAGCGCCCGCGGTGGCACGAAAGGCTGCGCAACGCCTGGCGCGCACGCAAGGGCGGGCCCTCCGCCGCACCGGCCATCGAAGCGAAGCCCGAGAAGCCTGCTTACGAGCTTCCCCCGAGCCCGGCCGCAGAGACCTCGTCCCATGCCCAAGGAGCATGATTAGTGGACACGATTGCCAGCCTCTTCAGCTTCATCACGACACCCGTCTCATGGGTCATCGTCCAGTTCCACACGGTGTACGGCGCCATCTTCGGCCCCAACACCGGGTGGGCCTGGGGCCTGTCCATCGTGTCCCTCGTGATCCTGATCCGCATCTGCCTGATCCCGCTCTTCGTGAAGCAGATCAAGTCGACGCGCGCGATGCAGACGCTCCAGCCGGAGATGAAGAAGATCCAGGAGCGCTACAAGAACGACCGGCAGCGCCAGTCCGAAGAGATGATGAAGCTGTACAAGGAGACGGGCACCAACCCGCTCTCCTCGTGCCTTCCCATCCTGGCGCAGTCCCCGTTCTTCTTCGCCCTGTACCACGTGCTCAGCGGCATCGCCTCGCACAAGCAGATCGGCGTCATCGACGAGCAGCTGCTCAACAGCGCCCGTCAGGCGCACATCTTCGGTGCCCCGCTCGCCGCCAAGTTCATGGACAGCGCGAGCACGGTCGAGGCGCTGGGCGCCACGCTGACCGACGTCCGGGTCGTGACCGCGGTCATGATCGTGATGATGTCGTTCTCGCAGTTCTACACGCAGCGTCAGCTGATGACGAAGAACGTCGACACCACGGTGAAGACGCCGTTCATGCAGCAGCAGAAGATGCTGATGTACGTCTTCCCGGTCATGTTCGCCGTCTTCGGCATCAACTTCCCGGTCGGTGTCCTCGTCTACTGGCTGACCACCAACGTGTGGACCATGGGCCAGCAGATGTACGTCATCCGCAACAACCCGACGCCGGGCTCCAAGGCGCAGGCCGCCTACCTGGAGCGTCTGACCAAGCACGTCACCCAGCACGGCAAGATCCGCCGGCGCGGTGAGAAGGCCATCATCAAGGCGATCGTCGCCAAGGGCCGCGACCGCAACGAGTTCGAGCGCAAGTTCGTCAACGCGCTGAACAAGGCCGGTTTCGCCGCCCAGACCGACGGCACCGTGGTACGGAGCACGGCCCAGGCCGCGGCGCAGACCGAGGACGGCGTGACCACCACCGCGGCCGTGACGGGCACCGACACCGCCGCCCGGCGCCAGCAGCCGAAGCGGCAGAGCAAGTCCCAGCGCCAGTCCGGCGCGCCCAGGCAGCCGGGTGACGACTCGCCGTCGCTGGAGAAGGCCGACGAGCCGCAGGGCGCCAAGCCCGCCGCTGCCAAGCAGCCCCAGAAGTCCGGCTCCGGCACCCGCAGCAAGGCGCAGTCCGGCCAGCGCAAGGGTGGCCCGCAGCGGCCCAAGTCCCCGTCCAAGAAGTAAGAAGGAGCCCATCCCGTGACGGAAGGCACCACCTCCGCCGCTGCCGAGGGTGCAGACACCCTCTCCCGCCTGGAGCAGGAGGGTGAGATCGCGGCGGACTACCTCGAAGGTCTGCTGGACATCGCCGATCTCGACGGCGACATCGACATGGACGTCGAGGCCGACCGCGCCGCCGTGTCGATCATCGGCGACACCGGCAGCCGCGACCTGGAGAAGCTGGTCGGCCGGGACGGCGAGGTGCTGGAGGCGCTTCAGGAGCTGACGCGTCTGGCGGTGCACCGGGAGACCGGCGACCGCAGCCGGCTGATGCTGGACATCGCGGGGTACCGGGCCAGGAAGCGGGCCGAGCTGTCCGAGCTGGGCGCGAAGGCCGCCGCCGAGGTCAAGAGCAGCGGCGAGCCCGTGAAGCTCGCGCCGATGAGCCCGTTCGAGCGCAAGGTCGTGCATGACGCGGTCAAGGCCGCCGGACTGCGCAGCGAGTCCGAGGGCGAGGAGCCGCAGCGGTTCGTCGTCGTACTGCCCGCCTGATCGGACCCTTGCGTTTCACCGGCCCCGTCTGTTGAGCAGGCGGGGCCGAATATTTGTCAGCCTGGTAGTTCTGGTGGGCCGGTGCGCGAAGCGCCGGCGCTGTACGGAAGGACGGTCCCCGTGACGGAGGCAGCGGAGCTTCCCCCCGCGCCCGCGCAGGCGCGGGAAGTGTTTGGTGATCGCTTCGCGGATGCGGTGCGGTACGCGGAGCTGCTCGCCGAGGCGGGCGTGCAGCGTGGCCTCATCGGCCCGCGGGAGGTGCCCCGCCTGTGGGAGCGCCACCTGCTCAACTGTGCGGTGCTGTCCGAGGCCGTCCCGGAGGGCGTGACGGTCTGCGATGTCGGCTCGGGTGCCGGTCTGCCGGGTATCCCGCTGGCCCTGGTCCGTGACGACCTGAACATCACCCTGCTGGAGCCGCTGCTGCGGCGTACCAACTTCCTCAGCGAGGTCGTCGAGCTGCTCGGCCTGGACCACGTCACCGTGGTGCGCGGCCGTGCCGAGGAAGTCATGGGCAAGCTGCCTCCGGTGCACGTGGTGACCGCTCGTGCCGTGGCTCCGCTGGACCGCCTGGCCACCTGGGGCATTCCGCTGCTGCGTCCGTACGGCGAGATGCTCGCGCTGAAGGGCGACACGGCCGAGGAGGAGCTGAAGGCCGCGGCCTCTGCCCTCAGCAAGCTCGGCGCGGTGGAGACGTCCATCCTGCATGTGGGCGAGGGTGTGGTCGACCCGCTGTCCACCGTGGTGCGGGTCGAGGTCGGGGAGAGCCCGGGGGGTGTGCGGTTCGCGGCCAAGCGTGCGAAGGCGGCCCGTACCGGTCGTGTCCGCCGCCGTCGCTGATCCGTCCTGACGACGAGCCGTACTCCACACAAGCTGCCCCTTCGCGATACTCCGGAGTGTCGCGGAGTTTCGGTCGCAGGCGCTGTGCATCGTGTTTCACGTGAAACGTCGCTCATTGCTGCACGGCATCATCGGTCGCGGTCGCGCCGCGGCCGAGCCCCGCGACCGGAAGTCCCTCGGCTCGCTCGGACAGGAGCCCCCCTCCCCGGGGGCCCCGCCCCCCTCCCGGGTCACGGAGTTGTCCACAGAGGTGGATTTCTCCACAGAAGACCAGGCCTCACTGGTTCATCACCCCGACGGCATGGGAGGCTCTGTTCATTGCGAGCCTGATGTCGAGGAGAGTGAATCCGTGCGGTCCGACGCCAACATCGCGGGACCGATGACCGATCCGGTCCCCGGTCCCCGCACCGAGTCGATGGGGGCGGATGTTTCACGTGAAACACCGCCCCCGATGGACGACACTCCCATCGGTCGAGCGGCCCAACTGGCGGTGGAGGCCCTCGGCCGTGCCGGGGAAGGCCTGCCACGACCGGAGCAGACCCGACTGATCGTGGTCGCCAACCAGAAGGGTGGCGTGGGCAAGACGACGACGACCGTCAATCTTGCCGCCTCGCTGGCTCTGCACGGCAGCCGAGTCCTGGTGGTCGACCTCGACCCGCAGGGCAATGCCTCCACGGCTCTGGGGATCGACCACCACGCCGAGGTCCCCTCCATCTACGACGTGTTGGTGGAGAGCAGGCCTCTCGCCGAGGTCGTCCAGCCTGTCGTTGATGTCGAGGGCCTCTTCTGTGCCCCGGCCACCATCGATCTCGCGGGTGCGGAGATCGAGTTGGTGTCCCTGGTGGCCCGGGAGAGCCGGCTCCAGCGGGCGATTCAGGCGTATGAGCAGCCGTTGGACTACATCCTCATCGACTGCCCGCCTTCCCTCGGCCTGCTGACAGTCAACGCGCTGGTCGCGGGCCAGGAGGTTCTCATCCCGATCCAGTGCGAGTACTACGCGCTGGAGGGTCTGGGCCAACTGCTCCGCAACGTCGACCTGGTGCGGGGGCACCTCAACCCCACGCTGCATGTGTCGACCATTCTGCTCACCATGTACGACGGCCGGACGCGCCTCGCTTCCCAGGTCGCCGAAGAGGTGCGCACCCACTTCGGCGACGAGGTACTGCGGACGAGCATTCCCCGCTCCGTCCGTATCTCCGAGGCGCCGAGTTACGGGCAGACGGTGCTGACCTACGATCCAGGATCGAGCGGTGCCCTCTCCTACCTTGAGGCGGCCCGAGAAATCGCGCTGAGGGGCATCGGTGTCGGCTACGACGCCGGCCACGCCCACATCGGCGTCCAGAACGACCCGAACATGGTGGAGGGCATCCAGTGAGCGAGCGACGGAGGGGACTGGGCCGTGGACTCGGCGCGTTGATCCCCGCTGCCCCGACCGAGAAGACCCCGCCGCCGGCGGCGATGGGCGGCGGAGCATCGACCTCCCCCGCCGCCGTCCCGGTGCTGACGACCGACCGGGGGGTGGCCGCGGCGAAGGTGGCCACGCTGCCGCCTGTCGTACGCGAGGACGAGGTGACCCCGGTGAGCCCGGGGGTGGAGGTGCCCGCGCCTCCGATGGGCGCCCACTTCGCCGAGATCCCGCTGGACGACATCACGCCGAACCCGCGCCAGCCGCGTGAGATCTTCGACGAGGACGCGCTCCAGGAGCTGGTCACCTCCATTCGGGAGGTCGGCCTCCTCCAGCCCGTCGTCGTGCGCCAGCTGGGACCGGCCCGCTATGAGCTGATCATGGGCGAGCGCCGCTGGCGCGCCTGCCGCAAGGCCGGCTTGGAGGCCATCCCGGCCATCGTCCGGGCCACGGAGGACGAGAAACTCCTCCTGGACGCGCTGCTGGAGAACCTGCACCGGGCGCAGCTCAACCCGATCGAAGAGGCCGCTGCCTACGACCAGCTGCTGAGGGACTTCAACTGCACGCATGATCAGCTGGCGGACCGGATCGGACGCTCCCGACCGCAGGTCTCCAACACCCTGCGTCTGCTGAAGCTGTCGCCCACCGTGCAGAAGCGGGTGGCCGCCGGAGTGCTCTCGGCCGGTCATGCCCGGGCACTGCTGGCCGTGGAGGACTCCGAGGAGCAGGACCGGCTGGCGCACCGGATCGTGGCCGAGGGGCTGTCCGTGCGGTCCGTGGAAGAGATCGTCACGCTGATGGGATCGCGGCCTCAGAAGGCCTCGCGTTCCCGGGGCCCCCGGGCCGGCTCGGTGCCCTCTCCGGCGCTGAGCGAGCTGGCCACCCGGCTGTCGGACCGCTTCGAGACGCGGGTGAAGGTCGAACTGGGGCAGAAGAAGGGCAAGATCACCGTCGAGTTCGCTTCGCCGGACGACCTGGAGCGGATCCTCAGCACGTTTGCCCCGGGCGAGAAGCTGGCCCTCCAGAAGAGTCTTCAGGAGGACGCCGACGAGGAGACGCACGACTGACCCTCGGGCGGATCCGTCCCGTCGTGCAGGGAGCGGGCCGTGTCCGGTGTATGCCGGAACACGGCCCGCTCTTTGCTTTGAGGCGGTATCGAGTGAATCGCATCGTGGATACGATGCGAACAGGTATGGCGCATCCACCGGACAGCATCTGCATCTCTGAGCGGGAGTCGGGGCCATGCGATCGATGAGCCGCACCGGACTGGTGAGCGCGGGCCTGGGCCTCGGCGCGGTCGGCGGATTCGTCGGCAGCCTGCTCAGGGAGCGGAGCACTCTGACAGCCGCACACGATGCGGCGGGCCAAGGAAGCGAGGATCACCCTTCATGGGGCGTCGGCTCGTGCCGCTCACGCTGGACAACCTTCAGGACCTTCCCCAGCGCTGTCGCTCATGCGTCTTCTGGGAACTGGACCCCGTCAGCGGCGAAGCGGCGGTGACAGCGGGCACCTCCGCGACGGAGAAAGAGGCCTGGATCTCCGCCGTCCTGCTGGACTGGGGGTCGTGCGGCCGGGTGGCCTACGTGGACGACGTGCCGGCAGGCTTCGTGCTCTACGCCCCGCCGGCCTATGTGCCGCGCTCCACGGCCTTTCCCACGAGCCCGGTCTCACCGGACGCGGTCCAGCTGATAACGGCCTTCATCCTGCCCGGCTACCAGGGGCAGGGACTGGGCCGGATGCTGGTGCAGGCGGTCGCCAAGGATCTGCTGCGCCGGGGCTTCAAGGCGATCGAGGCGTTCGGCGACGCTCACTGGAAGGAGCCCGCCTGCCTGCTGCCCGCCGACCATCTGCTTGCCGTGGGCTTCAAGACGGTCCGTCAGCATCCCGCACATCCCCGGCTGCGGCTGGAACTACGGTCCACGGTCTCCTGGAAGGAAGACGTGGAGATGGCACTCGACCGCCTCCTGGGAGCGGTCCAGAAGGAACCCGCACTGAGGCCGCTCTAGGCGGAAGGCCGAGGGCCGACGGGCCACCGTCGGCACGCGGCCGCCCCATGCGAATGGGCCAACCCCGGGGGGTTGGCCCATTCGTGTTTCACGTGAAACGTCACTTGGTGATGAACTCGTCAAGGTCGCGCAGAAGCGCGGCCTTGGGCTTGGCGCCGACGATCGTCTTGGCGACCTCGCCGTCCTGGTAGACGTTCAGGGTCGGGATGGACATGACGCCGTACTTGGCGGCCGTGCCCGGGTTCTCGTCAATGTTGATCTTGACGATCTCGATCTTGTCGCCGAACTCGGCAGCGATCGCCTCCAGCGACGGGGCGATCTGGCGGCACGGGCCGCACCAGGCCGCCCAGAAATCCACCAGAACAGGCTTGTCGCTCTTCAGGACGTCCTGGTCGAAGGAATCGTCGGTCACAATCTTGAGGTTGCCGGCCACGGCGGGCTCCTTACCTTGGTCGTGCGGTGGGGCGAGGGGAGAAGAGGAAGGTCAGACGGCGGCGGTCTTCTCGGGCTCCGCCTGGTCCTCGTCCGCGAGGGCGGCGAGGAAACGCTCGGCGTCCAGAGCGGCGGAGCAGCCGGTACCGGCTGCGGTGATCGCCTGGCGGTAGGTGTGGTCGACCACGTCGCCGGCGGCGAAGACACCGGTCACGTTGGTGCGCGTGGACGGAGCGGCGACCTCCAGGTAACCCTCCGCGTCCAGGTCCAGCTGTCCCTGGAACAGCTCGGTGCGCGGGTCGTGGCCGATCGCGATGAACAGACCCGTGACGGGCAGCTCGGACAGCTCGCCGGTCTTCAGGTTGCGCAGTTTCAGTCCGGAGAGCTTCTGATCGCCCTGGATCTCGGCGACCTCACTGTCCCAGACGAACTTGATCTTCGGGTCGGCAAAGGCACGCTCCTGCATCGCCTTCGAGGCACGCAGGGTGTCCCGGCGGTGGACGATCGTCACGGACTTGGCGAACCGCGAGAGGAAGGTGGCCTCCTCCATCGCGGTGTCACCGCCGCCGATCACGGCGATGTCCTGGTCCCTGAAGAAGAACCCGTCACAGGTGGCACACCAGGAGACACCGCGGCCGGACAGCACGTCCTCCTTCGGCAGCCCCAGCTTGCGGTGCTGGGACCCGGTGGTCACGATGACGGCCTTCGCCTGGTGGACGGTGCCCGCGGTGTCGGTGACGGTCTTGATCTCACCGGTCAGGTCGACAGAGACGATGTCGTCCGGAACCAGCTCGGCGCCGAAGCGCTCGGCCTGCGCCCGCATGTTGTCCATGAGGTCGGGCCCCATGATGCCGTCGCGGAAGCCGGGGAAGTTCTCCACCTCGGTGGTGTTCATCAGGGCGCCGCCCGCGGTGACGGCGCCCTCGAACACCAGGGGCTTCAGCGACGCGCGGGCGGTGTAGAGCGCCGCCGTGTAGCCGGCGGGCCCGGAGCCGATGATGATCACGTTACGGACGTCGCTCACGGCTTGATTCCTCGTCTCTGGTCAGCGTCAGTCGACCGGTGAGAGCCCTTTTCAGGACTCTCACCCACCCAACGGATCCTACGGGGCGCGCATTCCCGATGTGTCCGAGCACACGCATGCGCACCGGCGCCGAAGAAGCGTTCCAGCTGACTCAGCGACGCGCGACGGACTGCTTCAGCAGAATCTCGCCGGCTGCCGCGCTGCTCCGCTGCCGCACGCAGGCCTCATCGACCACGTACGCGGTGACCCGCTTGGTGTCGTGAGCATCGGCCACGACGACGAGGTAGGCGGACTTCCCCGCATAGGTACCCGTCTTGGCGCCCAGGACGTCAGCGCCCCGGCTGAGCGCTTGCCGGACACAGTCGGGGACGGGGACGGCGGTCTGGATCAAGGGGTGCGGACCCGGCGTCACCCCCGGCGTGTCCGACCCGCCCTCGATGTCCGACCGTGGTTTCTCGCTGTCCTGCGGCAACCCCTTCTTCATGGCGAGGAGTCCGCGCACCTGGTTCTGCACGCTGTCACCGGAGAAGGCGGCGGCGGAAGGGGTCGGCGTCCCATGGGCCGTCGTGTGGCCGGCGTTGTCACCCAGTGACGTCACGACCAGGCCGCCGCCCCCCAGTACCGCGGCCGTGAGAACGGCACCCAGGACGAACCGGCGGCGTCGGCCACGCTCCGACGGCTTGCGCCCGGGCCCGGTCGTCGCACGCGGTCGTCCGGCGGGACGATCCGCCACGGTCGCCGTTTCACGTGAAACATGGTCGGCGGTGACTTCGCCGCCGGCACGCGGGGCCTCGGCGGACAGAGCGGCGTCGATACGCGCGGCCACATCGTCCGGCATCCGTTCCGGCTCCGGCACGGATCCCAGCAGGCTCCGGATCTCCTCCAGAGAGACGTACAGGTCCGCGCACGGCTCACACGTGCCCAGATGACGCCGCACATCGCTGCTCCGGTCCGGAGGAAGCAGGCCCTCGGTGAGGTCGGAGATGTCGGCGACGTCCGGGTGCCCGGCCGTGTCCGTCGTGGAAGTCACGCTCGCCCACCTCCGCCCTTCACTACGGCTGAATCGCTCGGCCCCGTGTCCAGGGGGCGTCCGCTCGGTGATCCCGTCGCCGGTGGGACGGATGTCCCCAGCGCCCGGTTCCGCCCCGGGCCGGATTCTTTCCGCCCGCCGGCGCCATCGGCTTCTTCACCGCCCCCGGTACGGGCGGACCGCGGATCCGCGCCCCCCTCGGGCCGGAGATGAGCGAGCAGAGGCAGCAGCCGGGCTCTGCCCCGGGCGCACCGGCTCTTCACCGTCCCCGTCGGCACCTCCAGGATCCGCGCGGCCTCGGCCACCGGGTAGCCCTGCATGTCCACCAGGACCAGGGCGGCCCGTTGCTCCGGCGGAAGGGTGCCGAGCGCTTCGAGGAGCTGGCGGTGCACGTCCTTGCGCTCGGCGGGCGCCGAGGCGGACTCGTGCGGTTCCAGCAGCTGCTCCAGCCGCTCGGTGTCATCGACCGGGGCGGTCTTGCGCGAGGCCGCCTTGCGGACCCGGTCCAGACAGGCGTTCACGGTGATCCGGTGCAGCCATGTGGTGACGGCCGACTGTCCCCGGAAGGTGTGGGCGGCCCGGTAGGCGGAGACCAGGGCGTCCTGTACCGCGTCGGCGGCCTCCTCCCGGTCCCCCAGTGTCCGTAGCGCGACCGCCCAGAGCCGGTCCCGGTGCCGTCGCACGATCTCACCGAAGGCTTCGGGATCGCCTTCCACGTGACGGGCGAGCAGATCCTTGTCGCTCGCTCCGTCGTATACGGCGCCCTCCGCCATCTGCCCCCTCCGGTCCGGGTGAGACGTCAGCCCGTGAACTTCACTTCGCCGATGGCCTGCTTGTAGCCGGCCTCGGCGTACAGGGCGGAGTCATACCCTGAATTGGGTACGGCCGTCAGCCAGACGAGGACGTACCGCGTCCTGACCGACTTGGTGACCTTCACCGTAGCGTTCGTGCCCGTCGTGGTGACCTTGCCGATCTGGGCCATCGAGTCCAGCGACGGCGGTGTCAGCGAGTCGGCCGCGTACAGCTCGACCGTCGTGTGGTCACCGGCGTAGCGCATGTCCAGGGTGGCGGTGCTGAGCTTCCGGGCCGAGCCGAGGTCGTAGACGATGCCGACGCCCGGCTTGAACGGCGCGATCGTGGGGCCTTCGTTGAAGCTCCTCGTCCTCCAGTAGGTGGACGCGTCCCCGTCGTACGTCTTGGCCACGTCGTCCGGGCGCTGGGCGTTCCCCCCGGCGACGAACTCCTGGCTGTGCTCGATCTTTATCGGCACCGGTTTGGTCTTCTCGGGGCTCTTGTCGCCGTCGTCCGTCGTCTGGCTCTTGTTGGTGTCGTCCGACGTGTCGCTCCGGTCCATCAGGGCATCCGCGAGCTGCCAGCTGCCCAGGCCCAGGGCGGCGATCAGGAGCGCCGACACCGCCCACTTCAGGGCCTTGCCGGTGCGGCTCTGGAGCGGGGGCGGCGGGGCCGCGATCGGCTGACCGACCCCGGGGTGCGGCGCCGGGCGACCGTAGGTGCCCTGCTGGTAGGTGGTGCGCTGGTAGTCCGGCGGGGCCGTGAACGACGGCTCGGGCGGGCGGATGCGGGGCATCTCGCCGATCGCCTTCACCAGCTCCTCCGGCGTGGTGCACGGAGCCTCGTGACGGGACGCCGTGGCCCCGTCGTTCACCAGGGCGCGCATGGTCAGCTCGGACAGACCGCGGTGCACCCCGGCCCGCACCTGGTCCGGTGCGATGAGGCCGATGTCCTTCGGAAGGCCGGACAGGCCGTAGGCGTCGTTCTCGTACGGCCAGCGCTGGGTCAGCGCCGCGTACAGCAGTGCGCCGATGGCCTCGGTGTCGGTGCGCTGCGGGGTGTCGGAGCTGACGCCGCGCAGCGCGGCGTTCACCGCGAGGCCGCGGATGCGCCACTGGCCGGTGGAGGTGCGCAGTACGGCGTTCGGGTTCAGCCGCAGATGGGCGAGACCCTCGCGGTGCGCCGCGGCCATGGCCGAGGAGATCTGACTGACCATCTGGTAGGCGTCGTGCGGTTCCAGCGGGCCGCTGGCGAGCAGCGTGGTCATCTCGGTGGCGTCGGGCAGCCACTCGTGCACGACGTACACGAGGTCGTTCTCCTCGACGGCGTCGAGGACCTGGACGAAACGCGGATCGCCGAGCAGCGCGGAGGAACGGGCGGCGGCGAGGACGGAGCGGGCCCGGACGTGGTTCGCGGGCAGGACATGGACGCCGACG
Source organism: Streptomyces sp. NPDC028722 (assembly GCF_040637655.1). Taxonomy (NCBI): domain Bacteria; kingdom Bacillati; phylum Actinomycetota; class Actinomycetes; order Kitasatosporales; family Streptomycetaceae; genus Streptomyces; species Streptomyces sp. NPDC028722. Next base: position 215,057 of record NZ_JBEZWU010000006.1, on the reverse strand, counting down.
GCACGGCGGAGTTTCTCGTCGACCGCTCGCCAGCTGCTGAAGCCGTCCAGACGGGTGACGCACTCCTCCAGCCGGTACCGTCTGGCCAGCTTGTGACCGCTGTGCAGTTCCAGAGGCGAAGCCTTCTGTGCGGGACTCTCGGTGCCGCCACTTCCCTGTGCCTGGTCGCTGTCCGTGTCCCGCTCCGGGTTCTTGGCCACCCCGTCGGCCGTGGACTGGTCCGCCTTGGCGGTCAGCGGTTGCTCACCGCTGGTGTCTGCCACGTCGACGGCAGCCGTGCTCCGTTCCGCCACCGTCGTCCCTGCCTCCCCATCCGTTGCACGCTGTCCGACGCCGAAACCAATTGTGCCCACAGTCTGGCGCTATGCACGACACACAGCGGCGGACGATGGTTGTGCGCCTACCCCCGCCTCAACGCCCCAGACGCCCGCGCACCATACCCACGAGCGAGTTGAGTTCCTCGATGCGCATCCGTCGGGCCGCCACGAAGAAGACACCCAGCAGGACGACGCTGCCGGCGAGCAGCGCCGCGAACGAGCCGACGACGCCCTGGCCGAGGGTGTGCCCGATGGCGTAGACGGCCGCGCCGCTGAGCAGGGCCGCCGGCACGGAGGCGATGCCCAGCCGCGCGTACGTGCGCAGCACCCGGGCCCCGTCCAGGTCGCCGCCCAGCCGCTTGCGCAGCCGCCGCCAGGCGATGCCCACACCGATGGCGTAGGCGAGGCCGTAGGCGGCTGCCATGCCGGCGACCGCCCAGCGCGGCGGCAGCAGGAAGTAGCACAGGGCCGAGGCGCCCGCGTTGACCGCGGCCACGATGACCGTGTTGTAGAAGGGGGTGCGGGTGTCCTCGTAGGCGTAGAAGGCGCGCAGGACGACGTACTGCACCGAGTACGGGATCAGGCCGAGACCGAAGGCCATCAGCATGTAGCCCATGTTCACGGCGGCGCCGGTGCCCGCGGAGCCGAAGATCAGCGTGCACAAGGGGACGCCGAGCGCGAGGAAGCCGAAGGCGATCGGGACGATGGCGACCGCGGTGGTGCGCAGACCCTGCGAGATGTCGTCCCGGACCGCGCCGCCGTCACCCTCGGCGGCCGAACGCGAGATGCGCGGCAGCAGGGCGGCCATCAGGGAGACGGTGATGATGGCCTGCGGCAGACCCCAGATCAACTGGGCGTTGGCATAGGCGGCGATGCCGACGCCCTTGATGCCGGAGTCCTTGCCGGCGGCGGTGGACAGCTGCGTCACCACCATGGCGCCCGCCTGGTTGGCGAGCACGAACAGGACCGTCCACTTGGCGAGCATCGCGGCCTTGCCCAGGCCGTGGCCGCGCCAGTCGAAGCGCAGCCGCACCCGGAACCCGGTCTCGCGCAGATACGGGATCATCGCCAGCGACTGGACGACCAGACCGAGCAGCACACCGATGCCGAGCAGACGCTGGCCCTCCGGCGGGATGTTCGTGACGGTCATGTGGGAGTTGGCCGCGGTGCCGTAGACCCAGATGAACAGGCCGAGCGTCACGATGATGACTACGTTGTTCAGGACCGGGGTCCACATCATCGCGCCGAACTTCCCGCGCGCGTTGAGGATCTGCCCCATCACCACATGGATGCCCATGAAGAAGATCGAGGGCAGGAAGTAGCGGGTGAAGGTGACGGCGACGTCGTTGGCCGCCGGGTTGGTGGCGACCGGGTTCGACAGCAGGCGCACCAGGAGGGGCGCGGCGAACATCGCGAGACCGACTAGCGCCGCCAGCGCCACCATGACCAGGGTCAGGAGCCGGTTGGCGAAGGCCTCGCCGCCGTCCTCGTCCTCCTTCATGGAGCGCACCAGCTGCGGCACGAACACGGAGTTCAGGCCGCCGCCGACGGTGAGGATGTAGATCATGGTCGGCAGCTGGTAGGCCACCTGGAAGGAGTCGGCGAGGAAGCCGAGGCCCAGTGCCGCGGCGATCAGCGCGGAGCGGACGAAGCCGGTGAGGCGGGAAACCATCGTGCCCGCCGCCATGACGGCGCTGGACTTCAGCAGTCCGGTGGCCCGTCCGCCCTTCTTGGCGGGCGCGGCGGGAGCACCGGGAGCGGCGTCGGCCGCGCGCTCCTCCGGCCCGGCGGTCCGGGTACCGCCCGGGACACCGGGCGGGCCCGGCGCTGCGGCCGGGGCGGGCACCGGGGACTGCGCCGGGTGTCCGGCGCCGGGACCGGCCGCGTAGGAGGCCTGGGCCGGGTAGGAGTCCCCGGTGTACGGGTTGTCCTGCTGCGGGCCCTGGCCGTACGGACCGCCGTGACCGCCGCCCGGCGCGCCGGCCGGGCCGGGGACGACCGGCGGATCCATGGGCGAGTGCCCGCCGCTGTGCTGCTGGTCCCTGAAGAGATGCGCGAAGGCGTCCGGCTCGTGGTATTCCTCGCCGGAGTGCGTGACCAGGTCGTCCACGCCCACGAACTGGGTGGTGCGCGGGTCGTCGCCGTACGGCAGATACGGGGCCGGCGCCTCCGGCTCGGGGGCCGGTGTCTGCGCCCACACGTGCGGGTCGGGCGAGTACGGCGACCGGGCGGGCGGGGCGTACAGCGGCTGCTGCGGGTCGTACGTCCCCGCCGGCGGCGGCGGGTGCGCGGCGCGGTCGTAGAGCGCCTCGGCGACCGGGTCCTGGGCGGACAGGTCGTGCGCTCGGTAGGGATCCTGCTCGTAGGTGTCCTGGAGGTACATGTCCGCCGCGTGCTGCGGCGGCACCTGGCCAGGCTCGGGCGACGGCTCGGGGTAGCCCGAACCGGCAGCGCCCTCGCCGCGGTCACCGTCGTACGGCGCGCTCATGCTTACCCCACCTCATCGTCCCGGGCCCACCGGCCACGACATCGCTCAACGGTCCACTCTCTCACCCGTCCCGGACGGGTCGGCGCTTTCCGGTGCGGTGTCCGGCGCAGGGTCACTCCGCTGCTCCGGGCCGCCTGCCCCGGAGGCGGAGTCGGGCTCTTCCTGGAGACGGTCCCCAGGGGCCCCGGGGTTCCCCGGTTCGTCCGTGTCCCCTTCCGCCGTGCCGGAACCGTCCTCGCCGGCCTGCCGGGCGGCGGCACGCTTGCGCTGGGTGTACATCCGGAAACCGGCGAGGACGAGGAGCAGCACGCCGCCGCCGATGACCAGCATCACGGTGGGGGTGACCTCGGTGACCTTCACGTCGAAGGTGACGGCGTCGCCGTACTCCTGACCGTCCTCGGTGAACAACTGGGCGATGACCGTCACCCGGCCGTTGGCGTTGGCCGAGGTGGTGAACTTCACCGACTGGCTGTGCCCGCCGGAGACGTCCACCGGCTGTTCGTCGTAGGCCTTGCCGCCGATCTTGAGGCGGGTCGGCATGGTGGAGGTGAGGCGCAGCACCAGGTGGCCGACCGGCTGTACCAGGCGGTTCTGGACGGTCACCGGGATGGTGGCGCTGCGGCCCGAGAGCTTGGTCTCCGACTTGTCGATCAGCCTGACCTGATCGGCCAGCTCGTCGAGCCACGTCTCCACACCGTCCCGGTAACCGGCCGCCTCGTCGCCGCTACCGCGCCATGACGTCGACATCTCCCGGTGTATGGCCAGCCCGAACGGGGTGGCCACGCGGGACCGGTCGGTGAGGATGACCTGGAAGTTGTCGAGCTTGTCCTGGGTACGGGCGATCTGCCCGAAGACCGCGCGCGGCAGCTCCTGCCGGCGCAGCGAGCGCGGGTACACGGACGTCGAGGGGATGCGCGTGGTGGCACCCGGGTCGGGCTTGGCCTTGGCCGCCGCGGTGAGGTCCTGCGACTGGGACCAGCCGCTGTCCTGGAGCTCCCTCAGCGCTGCCGCCATCGCCTGTGCCTGGCTCGCCGTGGGCACGCGCTGCGGGGCGACGACGACGCTGCGCTCCTCGTCCGTCTGCGCGTTCAGCTCCAGGCTCTGCGCCAGGAACCGCTGTACGGCGAGCGTGGCCGAGCCCGCCTTCGTCATGTCACCCTCGAACGCCCGGGACAACCGGGCGTCGGCGACCACCGCCGTGGTGCCCCCGCCGACCGGGCGGGCGGCGGACGGCGTGTAGGGCAGGCCGGCGGTCTCCTGGAGGCTGTCGCTGCGGGCGATCACCCGGTCGGCGCCGGCGGACGTCGCGACCTTCATGATCGACGGATCCACGGCGCCGTTCACGGGCCAGGCGAAGTCGGTGGTCGGCGTGACGTGGAGCACCGTCTTCACCGTGGTCGCGGCGACGTCGGTGGCGTCCTTGAGGTGGCTGAGAGAACCGGTGACGCTGGTGCCCCTGTGCGCCAGGGAAGCCAGGTCCGGGTCGGCGAAGGGCAGGGCGACGACCTCTTTGCCGGCCACCGCCTTCTGGAGTCCGGCCAGCCACTGCTTGGCGACCGCCTGGTGTTCCCGGGAGCCGGGCGTGGTGGTGCCGTCGGCATCAGGAAGGCGGTAGTTGCCCGTGGCCATCGCGTCGACCGAGGCCAACAGGTCCGGGTCGATCACCCAGGTCACGTCGAGGTCCTTGCCCAGATCCACCATCTGGGCCAGCCGGCCGCCCGGTGCCAGCTCCTTGGCCAGGTCGTCGTCGAGGAACACCGGTGTCTGAAGGTCACCGGCCCCCGTCTTGGCCGTCATGTGCACGGTGGAGATCAGCGGCCACAGGAACGTCGTCCTGGTCCGGGTGTCGGCCTCGGACGACTGCCACGGCAGGAACGTCTGCCGGATGCCGAGCAGATGGTCCCAGGGCTGTGCGGAGGTCTGCCCGGACAGGGAGACCCCGAACTCGTAGACCCCGTCCTCGCCGAGGTCGAGCTTGTCCACGGGGACGGAGATGCTGAAGTGTTCGGCGACGCCCGGGGGCAGTGTGGCGAACTTCTCCTCGTACTTGTCGTCGACCTCGGTGCCGGTGCCGCCCTGCGGTTCGTCGGAGTGCCGGGCGATGGAGTCGATGGCCGAGCGGGTGGTGAGCCGGGGCCCTACCCGCAGGTTCACGTGGGCGCCCGTGACGGTCCGCTTGCCGTTGTTGGTGACCGTGCCGGCGACGGTCAGAGTGTCGCCGTCCGTGGGTACGCGGGGGCTCAGGTTGTCCAGGGAGACGGACACCGGGGCCGAGGACGCGGCCTGCGCGGGCGTCGCGGCGGGCAGCTGGAGGAGACCGGCCAGCAGAGGCGCCCCGGTGAGCAGTGCTCCCGCGCGTCGCATCCACCGGCGGGCAGATGAGGCACTGGTCCCCTGGAAGTCAGCCGCCTCGGCCACGCGCTCGCCCGTCCCTCGTCGTCGTCAGTGGTCGTCGGAATGTGCGTCCACGCATGGTAACGATGCGCGCCGAGGGGAAGTGCCGCGGTCTCCTCCACAAGATCGGAAGGAGAACGGCGACCCGTCCTCTATATCCAGTATCGACGGGAGAGCGGCTGTACGCCGCAAGAGCAGCGCTTGCACGGGTATGGAAGGAGCTGTCCGCGCCGTTCGACGGGGCGCCCCGGCCGCGCGGGCACGTACCCTTTTCTGTTGTGCCGAACCCCAACGAAGACACTCCCTCTGCCCTGAGCCAGGCGCAGCAGCGCGCGGTCGCCGAGCTGCTGCGGGTGGCTCCCGTCGCCGACGACCTCGCCCGCCGATTCCAGGAGGCCGGGTTCTCACTCGCCCTGGTCGGCGGTTCGGTCCGCGACGCGCTGCTCGGCCGGCTCGGCAATGACCTGGACTTCACCACCGACGCCCGCCCCGAGGACGTACTGAAGATCGTCCGGCCATGGGCGGACGCGGTCTGGGAGGTGGGGATCGCGTTCGGCACGGTAGGCGCACACAAGAGTGCCCGCGTCGGCGACACCGACTGGGACTTCCAGATCGAGATCACCACCTACCGGTCGGAGGCCTACGACCGCACCTCGCGCAAGCCCGAGGTGTCGTACGGCGACTCCATCGCGGAGGACCTGGTCCGTCGTGACTTCACGGTGAACGCGATGGCCGTGGCACTGCCGGAGAAGGAGTTCATCGATCCGCACGGTGGTCTGGCGGACCTCGCGGCGCGCGTGCTGCGGACCCCGGGCACGCCCGAGGCGTCGTTCTCGGATGATCCCCTGCGCATGATGCGGGCCGCCCGGTTCGCCGCCCAGCTGGACTTCGAGATCGCCCCCGAGGTCGTCACCGCCATGACGGAGATGGCCGGGCGTATCAGGATCGTCTCGGCGGAGCGGATCCGTGACGAGCTGAACAAGCTCGTCCTGTCCGCCCATCCGCGCAAGGGACTGACCGTACTCGTGGACACCGGGCTCGCCGAGCACGTCCTGCCCGAGCTGCCGGCGCTCCGCCTGGAGCGCGACGAGCACCACCGGCACAAGGACGTCTACGAGCACACGCTGATCGTCCTGGAACAGGCGATCGCGCTGGAGCAGGACGGGCCGGATCTCACGCTCCGGCTGGCCGCGCTGCTCCACGACATCGGGAAGCCGCGTACCCGCCGCTTCGAGGACGACGGCCGTGTCTCCTTCCACCACCACGAGGTGGTGGGCGCGAAGATGACGAAGAAGCGCATGACCGCCTTGAAGTACTCCAACGAGCTGGTGAAGGACGTCTCACGGCTGGTCGAGCTCCACCTGCGCTTCCACGGGTACGGCACCGGGGAGTGGACGGACTCGGCGGTCCGACGCTACGTCCGTGACGCGGGGCCGCTGCTGGACCGCCTGCACAAGCTGACCCGCTCCGACTGCACCACCCGCAACAAGCGGAGAGCGGCCGCGCTGTCCCGGGCTTACGACGGCCTGGAGGAGCGCATCGCCCAGCTTCAGGAGCAGGAGGAGCTGGACTCCATCCGTCCCGACCTCGACGGCAACCAGATCATGAAGATCCTGGACGTCGGGCCCGGCCCGGTCATCGGCAAGGCGTACAAGCACATGCTGGAGTTGCGCCTGGAGAACGGCCCGATGGGACAGGACGCCGCGGTGGAGGCCCTCAAGGAGTGGTGGGCCGCGCAAAGCTGAGCCGGACTGTGCCCCGGCGGTGTTTCACGTGAAACACCTGCGCGGGCTGACGGCATCCGGGGCGGTGTTTCACGTGAAACACCGCCCCTCGTCGCGTCCGGCCTCATGTCGTGCGAAGCGGGCCAGAGTCACGGAGATCCCGCCGTAGACCAGGGCGACCAGCACCACCAGTACGCTCGAGCGGCCGTCCGGTGGCAGCATCAGGGCCGCCACACCTGCCGCGCCGACGAAGGCCACGTTGAAGAGGACGTCGTACACGGAGAAGACGCGGCCACGGAAGTCGTCGTCCACACCTGCCTGTACGAGGGTGTCCGTGGCGATCTTGGCGCCCTGAGTGATCACGCCCAGGACGAAGGCCGCGGCCAGGAGCGGGGCGGTGGCGAAAGGGAGACCGAGAGCCGGGACGAGCACCGTCGCCGTACCGGAGCACACCACGATCCAGCGGCTGGGGCCGAGCCGGCCCGCCGCCCAGGGTGTCACCACGGCCGCCGCGAAGAATCCCGCGCCGGACAGCGCCAGTGCCGGCCCGAGCAGGCGCAGTCCTTCTTCGGGAGTGTCGGAGAGGGCGTAGCGGCAGAGCATGAGCAGCAGCACGAGAAGCGCGCCGTAGCAGAAGCGCATCAGCGTCATCGCGACCAGGGCCCAGGCGGCCTCCCGGCGCCGGGGCGCGGCCAGGTGCCGCACGGCCGCGGACAGTTCGCGTGCCGTCTCGGCGAGTGCCGTACCGAGGTGAGGGCGAGCCGGATGCCGGTCGGGACCGAGGAGGCCGGGAGCCAGGCTCAGTGACGCCAGGCTCGCGCACAGGTACAGGAGCGCGCCGAGCAGTACGACCGCGGCGTCCGATCCCGAGGCCAGGAGCCGCACACCGAGAGCCAGGCCTCCGCCGGCGGTCGCGGCGAGCGTGCCGGCCGTGGGTGAGACCGAGTTGGCCAGCACCAGGCGCTCGGCGTCCACCACGCGGGGCAGGGCGGCGGACAGCCCGGCGAGAACGAAGCGGTTGACGGCTGTGACGCAGAGAGCGGAGACGTAGAACAGCCAGTCGGGGACACGGCCGATGATGAGGCCGGCGGTGGCCGCAGCGAGTACGGCCCGCAGCAGGTTGCCGTACACGAAGACCTGCCGGCGCCGCCAGCGGTCCAGCAGGACCCCGGCGAACGGGCCCACCAGGGAGTAGGGGAGCAGCAGGACCGCCATCGCCGAGGCGACCGCGGCGGCCGAGGTCTGCTTCTCCGGGGAGAAGACGACGTAAGCGGCGAGCGCGACCTGGAAGACGCCGTCGGCCCCCTGGGACAGGAGACGGACGTACAGCAGACGCCGGAAGTACCGCAGACGCGACAGGAGACGCAGGTCTCGTACGACAGGCATGGGGCACAGCCTCACACATGAGGAAGGTCCCCGGGTCAGGGGACCCGGGGACCTTCACCGCCCTGGCAGGAGCGTTGTGCGATGCGCCGCTGTGCCGAGCCGGCGATCAGCTGTGGCTAGCGCTCGACGTCACCGCGGATGAACTTCTCGACGTTCTCGCGGGCCTCGTCGTCGAAGTACTGGACCGGCGGGGACTTCATGAAGTACGAGGACGCCGACAGGATCGGGCCGCCGATGCCGCGGTCCTTGGCGATCTTCGCGGCGCGCAGGGCGTCGATGATGACACCCGCGGAGTTCGGGGAGTCCCAGACCTCGAGCTTGTACTCCAGGTTCAGCGGGACGTCACCGAAGGCGCGGCCCTCGAGACGGACGTAGGCCCACTTGCGGTCGTCCAGCCAGGCCACGTAGTCCGACGGGCCGATGTGGACGTTCTTCTCGCCGAGGTCCCGGTCGGGGATCTGGGAGGTGACGGCCTGCGTCTTGGAGATCTTCTTGGACTCCAGGCGCTCACGCTCGAGCATGTTCTTGAAGTCCATGTTGCCGCCGACGTTCAGCTGCATCGTGCGGTCGAGGACGACACCGCGGTCCTCGAACAGCTTCGCCATGACGCGGTGCGTGATGGTGGCGCCGACCTGGGACTTGATGTCGTCACCGACGATCGGCACACCGGCCTCGGTGAACTTGTCAGCCCACTCCTTGGTGCCGGCGATGAACACCGGGAGGGCGTTGACGAACGCGACCTTGGCGTCGATGGCGGCCTGCGCGTAGAACTTCGCGGCGGCCTCGGAGCCCACGGGGAGGTAGCAGACCAGGACGTCGACCTGCTTGTCCTTCAGGATCTGGACGATGTCGACCGGCTCGGCGTCCGACTCCTCGATGGTCTCGCGGTAGTACTTGCCGAGACCGTCGAGGGTGTGGCCGCGCTGGACCGTCACACCGGTGCTGGGAACGTCGCAGATCTTGATGGTGTTGTTCTCGGAGGCGCCGATCGCGTCCGCGAGGTCCAGGCCGACCTTCTTGGCGTCGACGTCGAACGCGGCGACGAACTCGACGTCGCGCACGTGGTAGTCACCGAACTGCACGTGCATCAGGCCGGGGACCCTGGACGCCGGGTCGGCGTCCTTGTAGTACTCGACTCCCTGCACCAGCGACGCCGCGCAGTTGCCCACGCCGACGATGGCTACGCGAACCGAACCCATTCCGGTTGCTCCCTGTGTGTACGAGTGAGGCCCTGACTGGGCGCTCACGTGGCGGTGTCGTCGGGCGTATCCGTCCCGGAGGTGTCCCCGGGGCGGGGCAGGCCGCCCGTCGATCCTGTGGTGGTGTCCTGCTGAGCGGGCCCCCCGGATGCGGAACCCTTCAGGTCCCGCCCGGCCCGCTCGCTCTCGATGAGCTCGTTCAGCCAGCGCACTTCGCGCTCCACGGACTCCATGCCGTGGCGCTGTAGCTCAAGCGTGTAGTCGTCCAGGCGCTCCCGGGTGCGCGCCAGGGAGGCGCGCATCTTCTCCAGGCGCTCCTCAAGGCGGCTGCGCCGGCCCTCCAGCACGCGCATGCGCACGTCGCGCGAGGTCTGCCCGAAGAAGGCGAACCGTGCGGCGAAGTGCTCGTCCTCGTACGCGTCGGGGCCGGTCTGCGAGAGGAGTTCCTCGAAGTGCTCCTTGCCTTCCGCCGTCAGCCGGTAAACGATCTTGGCGCGGCGGCCGGCGAGAGGGGCGGCGAGCGCGTCCTCGTGGGTGCTTCCCGGCTCCTCGATCAGCCAGCCGATGGTGACCAGCGTCTTCAGGCAGGGGTACAGCGTCCCGTAGCTGAACGCACGGAACACACCCAGTGAGGTGTTCAGGCGTTTGCGCAGCTCGTAGCCGTGCATCGGGGATTCGCGGAGCAGGCCGAGTACGGCGAACTCGAGGATGCCGGAACGCCGGCTCATCGTCGCCTCCTCCCGGTCCCGCAGGCCGATCCCGCAGGTCTCGCAGTGCCTGTCCGTGTCTTTATACCGTGCTGATGTATCGACTCGATACATCAGCACGATAGAACGGCCGACTGTGAGCGACAAGGGGGATGACGGTGAACGGGATCACATCACCGATTCGTTGGAGGCAAGTTGCCTGTTTTGGGGTGAACTTCGGGGCTCGGCAGGTTTTGGCGGTGCGTAGTCTGTGCGGCATGCACGCCACCGGGAACCACGTGGCGCCCGGGACGCGTCGTCGTCCTCGGTGCAGTACGGGTGAATGCGGAACCGACCACATCCGTACTTCGGGGGGACCGGAAACCAGCCGCCGTTCCAGGCGCGCACGGGTGCGCCTGCCCGAGGAGTAAATCGTTCGATGAGCGAGCACCGTCGCAAACCGCCGCAGCCGCAGGGAGGCGGACGTGCCGCGGCCCGACGCGGCCAGTCCGGTTCGTCCCCCGGCCGCCGTGCGGCACCGCGAGGCGCCACCGGGTCCCCTGCCGACTCCTATGCGTCCAGTTCCTACGGTCCGGATTCCCAGGACTCGGGAGGCGATGCCTACGGCAGCCGTGCCGAGGCCCGCCGGGCGGCGCAGAAAGGCGGCCGCCGCAGACCGGCCGACGCCGTGGCCCCGGACGGCCGGCGTGGTGGTCCGGGTGGTCCGGGCGGCCCCGGACGCGGCAGGGGCCGGGCGACAACGGCACCCGGCAAGAAGCGGCTGATCGACTATCCCCGGGCCGGCAGGCACGGCTGGGGGCGCTGGGTGCCGTCCTGGAAGCTGGTCAGCGGCCTGTTCATCGGCTTCCTCGGCGGTCTGGTCGCGATGGTGGGCATCGGGTACGCGATGGTCTCGATCCCCAACGAGAACGACGCGGCCAAGTCCCAGAACAACGTCTACTACTGGGCCGACAAGAGCCAGATGGTCGCCACGGGCACCGGCGTCAACCGGCAGAACGTCAACATCGAGCAGATCCCCGTGGCGATGCGCTACGCCGTGATCTCCGCCGAGAACAAGTCCTTCTACCAGGACTCGGGTATCGACCCCATGGGCATCGCGCGTGCCGTGGCCAACATGGCGCGGGGCGGTCAGACGCAGGGCGGCTCGACCATCACCCAGCAGTACGTGAAGAACACGTACCTCAGCCAGGACCAGACGCTCACCCGCAAGTTCAAGGAGATGTTCATCTCCATCAAGGTGGGCACGAAGCTGAAGAAGAACGACATCCTGCGGGGCTACCTGAACACCTCGTACTTCGGCCGGGGCGCGTACGGCATCCAGGCCGCGGCGCAGACCTACTACGGCAAGGACGCGGTCGATCTCCAGCCGAGCGAGTGCGCCGTCCTCGCGGCTCTGCTCAAGGGCCCGACGTACTACGACCCGGCGGGCGCCCAGGATCTCGACAAGTCGGCGAGCGCCCCGGCCAACAAGAAGCGGTCCCAGGCCCGCTGGGCCTGGATCCTCGGCGAGATGCACAAGGACAAGCGCCTCAGCGACGCCGAGTACAAGAAGGCGATCAAGAAGTACCCGATGCCGGACGGGCGCAAGGCGACCAAGGGCATGACCGGGCAGATCAGCTACCTGGCCGACACGGCGAAGAAGTACGTCCTCGCCCACTCCGACATCACGGAGGCCCAGTTCGACCGGGGCGGCTACCAGATCTACACGACGTTCCAGAAGGGCAAGGTCAACGCCCTGTCCAAGGCCGTCAAGAACGTGCAGAAGGACCGGCTCGACCCGAAGCACCGCGACCTCGACAAGTACGTCCAGTTCGGCGCGGCCTCGGTGGTGCCCAGGGACGGCGCCATCGTCGCTCTCTACGGTGGTGACGGCTACGAGAACGGGCATTTCACGAACAACGCGGACACCTCCGGCGTCCCGGTGGGTTCGACCTGGAAGCCGTTCGTGCTCGCCGCGGCCATGAAGTACGGCACGTACGACTCCAAGGGCGAGGGTCTCTCTCCGCTGAGCAAGTACAACGGCAACGACCACTTGAAGGTCCACAAGCCGGACGGGTCGTTCTACCTCAACAAGGACAACTCGTACTTCTTCCAGAACAACGAGAGCGACCATCCGTGGGGGTACATCACCCTGCGCAAGGCGATGGAGCAGTCCGTCAACACACCGTTCGTGCAGCTCGGCGTCGACGTGGGGATGACGCACGTCCGGGACGTCGCCAAGTCCGCCGGCATCCTCGGTGACAGCATGTCGCAGGACCTCAACCCGTCCTTCGCCATCGGTACGTCGACGCCCAGCGCGATCCGCATGGCCGACGCCTACGCGACGTTCGCCGCGTCCGGCAAGCAGGCGGACCCGTACTCCGTGACCGCGGTCAAGGTCAACGGCGCGGACGCGCCCAGCTTCGTCAAGCCCAGGCCCGCCCCCCAGCAGGTACTGGACCCGAACATCGCGAACAACGTCACCGACGTCCTGGAGAACGTGATCCAGAACGGCACGGGCACGAACGCCAAGGCTCTCGGCCGGACGGCGGCCGGCAAGACCGGTACCACCGACGAGAACAAGTCGGCCTGGTTCGTCGGCTACACCCAGCAGCTGTCGACCTCGGTGGCGATGTTCCGCGAGAACCCCAAGGACCACAAGCTGCTGTCCATGAACGGCACGGCGGGCGTGGACTCCATCCACGGTGGCGACATCCCGACATCGGTGTGGACCGAGTACATGAGGACCGCGCTCAAGGGCAAAAACGATCCCGGTTTCCCGTCCGCCACCGAGATCGGCTCGGTCCAGGACGAGGTGGGCGCCCCCTCCCCGACCCCGAGCGCCACGTTCACCCCGACTCCGACTCCGACGCCGAGCGCCACACCGAGTCCGACGCCCAGCGAGACGACGCCCACGCCGTCTCCCTCGGCCAGCGCGTCCTGCACCTTCGGGTGGGGCAACACCTGCGACGGGAACACCACCGGCACCGGTGGCACGGACACGGGCGGGGGCACCGACGGAGGCACCACCCCGACGCCCACGGACACAGTCGGGAACGGGAACACCCGGGGCAACGGCAACGGCAACGGAGGCTTCTTCGGAGGCCCGACCGGTTAGCGAGGCGATCTGCCCCGTTGGTGCTCATATCGCCAACGGAGGGTGTTTCACGTGAAACACGGGCCGCCGCACCCACGAGGTGCGGCGGCCCTCGGCGTGTTCCGGGGCAGGTACGGCAGGATGTGCCTCATGCCCAGTGCAGAGATGACGCCCGCGAGCATGCGCGAGCCCGAGCCCGTGCGGGCCGCCACGGCACTACCGGTGCAGCCGACCAGGGAGGACGAGGTCGCCGCCGCCGGCAGTGAGCTGATCGGCGGCCCGCTGGGGCAGCGCGCCCTGTCCGGGATCTCCTGGTGGACGCCCGTACGGATCGTGGTGCTCGTGGCGATCGGCATGTTCGCCCTCGGTCTCGTCCAGAAGGCGCCCTGCTACCACAGTGCCTGGTTCTTCGGCGCCAGCAGCCAGTACACGCACGCCTGCTACTCGGACATCCCGCACCTCTACCAGGGCCGTGGGTTCGCCGACCATCTCGTGCCGTACTTCGACAAGCTGCCGGGCGACATGGGCTACCTCGAATACCCGGTACTGACCGGCCTGTTCATGGAGGTGGCCTCCTGGCTGACCCCGCACAGCGGCAGCATCCAGCACCAGGAGCAGTGGTACTGGTTCGTCAATGCCGGGATGCTGATGGTGTGCGCCGCGGTCGTCGCCGTCTGCGTGGCCCGCACCCATCGCCGGCGCCCCTGGGACGGCCTGCTGGTCGCCCTGGCGCCCGCCTTCGCCCTGACCGCGACCATCAACTGGGACCTGCTGGCGGTGGCTCTGACGGCCGCCGCGATGCTGATGTGGTCGCGGGGCCGGGCCCTCGCCTTCGGCGTCCTGCTGGGCCTCGCCACGGCCGCCAAGCTGTATCCCGTCCTGCTGCTCGGTCCGCTGCTGGTGCTCTGCTGGCGGGCCGGCAGATGGCGGCAGCTCGGTCAGGCCGTGGCCGGCGCGGTGGTCGCCTGGCTCGTGGTGGACCTGCCCGTGATGCTCACGCACGACGCGTCGGGCTTCCACATCCGCGAAGGCTGGGCGAAGTTCTACACCTTCAGCGAGGAGCGCGGGGTCGACTTCGGCTCCTTCTGGCTGATCTGGTCGCAGAACTCCAGCCACCCGCCCACCACCGGCTTCGTCAACAGCGCCGCCATGGTGCTGGTGGTGCTGTGCTTCCTCGGCATCGCCGCGCTGGCGTTCACGGCTCCGCGCCGCCCGCGCTTCGCTCAGCTGGCGTTCCTGATGGTGGCGGCCTTCGTCCTCACCAACAAGGTCTACTCCCCGCAGTACGTCCTGTGGCTGGTGCCGCTGGCGGTCCTCGCCCGGCCCAAGTGGCGCGACTTCCTGGTCTGGCAGGCGTGCGAGGTGGCGTACTTCCTGGGCATCTGGCTGTACCTCGCCTACACGACCAGCGGTGAGGCCCACAAGGGCCTGCCGACGCAGGGCTACCACTGGACGATCGTCGTCCATCTGCTGGGCACGCTGTACCTGTGTGCCGTCGTCGTACGGGACATCCTCATGCCGGAGCGGGACGTCGTGCGCAGGGCCGGAGACGACGATCCCTCGGGCGGGGTGCTCGACGGCGCGGAGGACGCCTTCGTGTTCGGCGCGGCGGCCCGTCCGTCGCCGCACGCGGCCCGCTTCCAGGGGCCGCAGGTGGACTGGGGCAGGCCCGGAACACCGGCCGGCAACGACAGTTCGCTCTGAGCGAACAGCCCTCCCCTTCACCTGTCAGATCATGCAGAAGGCCGTACGCCGGAATCCCGGGGTACGGCCTTCGCGCTGTCCGGACGGGCTCAGCGGTCCACGATCCGGTCGAACTGGGTGGTGGTGTGCCGCAGATGCGCCACCAGCTCGTCACCGACCTTCGGCTCGGGGGCGTCCGCGGGGACGAACAGGATGGACACCTGCATGTGCGGCGGCTCGGCGAACCAACGCTGCTTGCCGCCCCAGACGAACGGCGAGAGGTTCCGGTTGACCGTGGCGAGCCCGGCCCGTGCGACGCCCTTGGCCCGCGGCATGACGCCGTGCAGGGCCTTCGGGGCCTCCAGGCCCACCCCGTGCGACGTACCGCCCGCCACGACCACCAGGAAGCCGTCGGAGGCCGCCTTCTGCTGCCGGTAACCGAACCGGTCGCCCTTCGCCACGCGTGTGACGTCCAGGACGGCACCGTGGTACTCGGTGGCGTCGTGGTCCCCCAGCCACAGCCGCGTGCCGATGCGGGCGCGGAACCGGGTCTGCGGGAACTGGTGCTGGAGCCGGGCCAGCTCGTCCGCCTTGAGATGGCTGACGAACATCGTGTGCAGCGGCAGCCGGGCCGCGCGCAGCCGGTCCATCCAGCCGATGACCTCCTCGACGGCGTCCGACCCGTCGGTGCGGTCCAGCGGCAGGTGGATGGCGAAGCCCTCCAGCCGGACGTTCTCTATGGCCTGGTGCAGCTGCGGCAGCTCCTGCTCGCTGACGCCGTGCCGCTTCATCGAGGACATCACCTCGATGACGACACGGGCGCCGACGAGGCCGTAGACACCGTCGATCGACGACACCGAGCGCACCACCCGGTCGGGCAGCGGCACCGGCTCCTCGCCACGCCGGTAGGGCGTCAGCACCAGCAGGTCACCGCCGAAGAAGTCCTTGATGCGCGCGGCCTCGTACGTGGTGCCGACGGCGAGCAGATCGGCACCGAGCCGTGTGGCCTCCTCCGACAGCCGTTCGTGCCCGAAGCCGTAGCCGTTGCCCTTGCAGACCGGGACCAGCCCCGGGAACTGCTCCTGCACGTGCTTGTGGTGCGCACGCCAGCGCGCGGTGTCGACGTAGAGCGTGAGCGCCATGGCCGGTCCCGGGACCTTTCTCGTGACTGCGGTGGATCGGTGAGGTGAGAACTTGTGAAGGCTATGGAATCAAACGCCCGCGCGGCTCAGCGGCGCGACATGTAGATGTCGAGCGCCTTGTGGAGCAGCTTGTTCAGCGGGAAGTCCCACTCGCCGAGGTACTCGGCGGCCTGGCCGCCGGTGCCGACCTTGAACTGGATGAGGCCGAAGAGGTGGTCGGTCTCGTCCAGCGAGTCGGAGATACCACGCAGGTCGTAGACGGTGGCGCCGAGCGCGTAGGCGTCGCACAGCATCCGCCACTGCATCGCGTTCGACGGCCGGACCTCGCGGCCGATGTTGTCGGAGGCGCCGTAGGAGTACCAGACGTGCCCCCCGACGATCAGCATGGTCGCCGCGGACAGGTTCACCCCGTTGTGCCGGGCGAAGTACAGCCGCATGCGGTTGGGGTCCTCGGTGTTGAGGGCCGTCCACATGCGCTGGAAGTACGACAGCGGGCGGGGCCGGAAGTGGTCGCGGACGGCCGTGATCTCGTACAGCCGCTGCCACTCGGCCAAGTCCTGGTAGCCGCCCTGGACGACCTCCACGCCGGCCTTCTCGGCCTTCTTGATGTTGCGGCGCCACAGCTGGTTGAAGTTCTTGTGGACCTCTTCCAGGGAACGGTTGGCCAGCGGCACCTGGTAGACGTAGCGGGGCTGCACGTCACCGAAGCCGGCACCGCCGTCCTCGCCCTGCTGCCAGCCCATGCGGCGCAGTTTGTCGGACACCTCGAAGGCGCGCGGCTCGATGAAGTCGGCCTCCAGGTCGCGCAGCCGCTTGATGTCCGGGTCCTGGATGCCCCTCTTGATGGTGTCCGCGTTCCAGCGCCGGATGATCACCGGCGGGCCCATCTTCACGGAGAAGGCGCCCTGCTGCTTCAGGTGCGCCAGCATCGGCTGGATCCAGTCGTCCAGGTTCGGCGCGTACCAGTTGATCACCGGGCCCTCGGGCAGGTACGCCAGATAGCGCTTGATCTTGGGCAGCTGGCGGTAGAGGACCAGGCCGACGCCGACCAGCTGGCCGCTCTTGTCGAACCAGCCGAGGCTCTCCGAGCGCCACTCGGCCTTCACATCGGCCCATGCCGGGACCTGCATGTGGCTCGCCGCAGGCAGGCTCTGGATATAAGCCAGATGTTGCTCACGGCTGATGGTCCTCAGGGTCAGGCTCATGTCGGGGCGCTCCTCGGGCTGGTGTGTCCCCATGGGTACAGGGGCTCCGGCTCTCGCGCCGAAGCCTACTGCGCCCCGCGAGCGCCCCGACTGGGCGTACGGGCCTTAGCCCGGACGGGTCAGCTAGATGAGCCCGCCGAACAGTCCGCCGTGTGCCATGCCGAGCAGGAAACCGATTCCCGAGGCACCGAGGCCCAGGATCAGACCGAAGCGCTCGCGAGTGGTCACGGAGATCCACTGTCCGTACAAGCCGACCAGGAGCCCGGCCAGGCCGGCCCAGGACGTCAGCAGGTGGAGGCCGTGGAAGAACGACGTGATGAAGGACAGCAGCCCCAGGACCAGCGTCACCGCCATGAGGGCGTCCTGGAGCGGATGGGACTTGCCGTCCGTCGCGAACAGGGATCCGGCTGTGTTGGGCTGCAATGCCTGTGCCATAGGGCACCTCCTGCGGAAGCGGCGCATCGTAGCGCCGTCGACACCCGATGCGTACAGATTGACGGCCTCGGCGCCAGGATTTCAACCGGAAGCGGGTGTGCGGGTAGTCTGTACCGTCTGCACGGTGTCTGCCCACGCCCACCGGGTGTCCCCTCGGGGCCCTCGATTGTCAGTGGTGGCCGATACCGTTGCGTACGCATCACAACCCTCCTGCCACGGAACGACCGTGGCCGCTGAGTCCGAAGGAGGTGGGTTCCACATGCGTCACTACGAGGTGATGGTCATCCTCGACCCCGATCTCGAGGAGCGTGCTGTCTCCCCGCTGATCGAGAACTTCCTGTCCGTCGTCCGTGATGGCGGCGGCAAGGTTGAGAAGGTCGACACCTGGGGCCGTCGTCGTCTCGCCTACGAGATCAAGAAGAAGCCCGAGGGCATCTACTCGGTCATCGACCTTCAGGCCGAGCCTGCGGTCGTCAAGGAGCTCGACCGCCAGATGAACCTGAACGAGTCGATCCTCCGGACCAAGGTCCTCCGCCCCGAGATGCACTGAGCTTCCGCTCAGCTGATCCCGGGACTCGAGTAGCAGCACCAAGCAGCCAGCAGCAAACCCGCCGAGAGGTTCCCCCATGGCAGGCGAGACCGTCATCACGGTCATCGGCAATCTTGTCGACGACCCCGAGCTGCGCTTCACCCCGTCCGGTGCGGCGGTCGCGAAGTTCCGCGTCGCGTCCACTCCCCGCACCTTCGACCGCCAGACGAACGAGTGGAAGGACGGCGAAAGCCTCTTCCTGACCTGCTCGGTCTGGCGTCAGGCGGCGGAGAACGTCGCCGAGTCGCTCCAGCGAGGCATGCGCGTCATCGTGCAGGGCCGGCTGAAGCAGCGGTCCTATGAGGACCGTGAGGGCGTCAAGCGCACGGTCTACGAGCTGGACGTCGAGGAAGTCGGCCCCAGCCTGCGCAATGCCACGGCCAAGGTCACCAAGACCGCCGGTGGTGGCGGCCGCGGTGGCCAGGGTGCCTACAGCGGCGGTGGCGGCGGCCAGCAGGGCGGCGGCTGGGGCGGTGGCTCCGGTGGCGCCCAGCAGGGTGCCGGCGCCGGCGCTCCGGCCGACGACCCGTGGGCGACCGGCACTCCCGCCGGTGGCAGCCAGGGTGGCGGCGGCTGGGGCGGAAGCTCCGGCGGCAACGGCGGCGGCTACTCGGACGAGCCCCCCTTCTAAGCCCTCGGGCTGAGGGTGGGTCGTATCCCAACTTCTTGATCACACAGGAGAAACACCAATGGCGAAGCCGCCTGTGCGCAAGCCGAAGAAGAAGGTCTGCGCATTCTGCAAGGACAAGGTCACGTACGTGGACTACAAGGACACGAACATGCTGCGGAAGTTCATTTCCGACCGCGGCAAGATCCGTGCCCGCCGCGTGACCGGCAACTGCACGCAGCACCAGCGTGACGTCGCCACGGCCGTCAAGAACAGCCGTGAGATGGCGCTGCTGCCCTACACGTCCACCGCGCGATAAGGGAAGGGTGACCCACTCATGAAGATCATCCTCACCCACGAGGTCTCCGGCCTCGGTGCCGCGGGCGACGTCGTCGACGTCAAGGACGGTTACGCTCGCAACTACCTGATCCCGCGGAAGTTCGCTATCCGCTGGACCAAGGGTGGCGAGAAGGACGTCGAGCAGATCCGTCGCGCTCGCAAGATCCACGAGATCCAGACCATCGAGCAGGCCAACCAGATCAAGGGCCAGCTCGAGGGCGTCAAGGTCACTCTGGCCGTCCGCTCCGGCGACTCCGGTCGTCTCTTCGGTTCCGTCACCCCGGCCGACATCGCCTCCGCGATCAAGGCTTCCGGTGGCCCCGAGGTCGACAAGCGCCGCGTCGAGCTGACCTCTCCGATCAAGACCCTGGGCGCCCACGAGACGTCCGTGCGTCTGCACCCCGAGGTTGCCGCCAAGGTCAACATCGAGGTCGTCGCGGCCTGATCGCTGCGTGATCACTGTGCTCACCTGAGCAGGTGAAAGGGGCCGTACCCGTAAGGGTGCGGCCCCTTCCCCATGGCCGGGAGCGGGGCCGCGTCGTGTTTCACGTGAAACGGTCAGCGGGCCGCGCCCGTCACGATCCAGCGGCCCGAGCGTGCACGGAGCCACAGGGTCAGCATGCGCACCGTCATCATCAGCGCCATCGCCGCCCAGATCGCGGTGAGCCCGCCACCGAGAGCGGGCACCAGCAGGGCCACCGGGGCGAACACCGCCAGGGTGACGACCATGGCCCAGGCCAGGTACGGGCCGTCGCCCGCGCCCATCAGAACCCCGTCCAGGACGAAGACGATCCCGCAGACGGGTTGGGAGAGCGCCACCAGCAGCAGTGCCGGCAGGGCGACATCCTGGACCACGGGATCATTCGTGAACAACGGCAGAAACAGCGGCCGGGCGGCCACCACGAGCAGGCCGAGTACGACACCGGTCGCGATTCCCCACTGGATCATGCGGCGGCATGCCTCGCGTGCGCCCTCGGCGTCCTCGGCGCCGAGGTACCGGCCGATGATGGCCTGCCCCGCGATGGCGATCGCGTCGAGCGCGAAGGCCAGCAGGTTCCACAGCGACAGGGTGATCTGATGGGCGGCGATGTCGGCGTCGCCGAGCCGTGCCGCGACCGCCGTCGCGATCATGATGATCGCCCGCAGGGACAAGGTGCGGACGAGGAGGGGGACACCCGCCCGGGCTGAGGCCCGGATGCCGGCGGCGTCCGGGCGGAGGGAAGCGCCGTGCCGTCGGGCCCCGCGGACGACGACGGCCAGGTAGACGGCCGCCATCCCGCACTGTGCGATGACCGTGCCCCAGGCGGAGCCGGCGATGCCGAGTCCGGCGCCGTAGACCAGTACCAGGTTCAGTCCGGCGTTGGCGACGAAGCCGCCGACCGCGACGTAGAGGGGAGTCCGGGTGTCGTGCAGGCCGCGCAGGACACCGGTGGCGGCCAGGACCGCGAGCATGGCGGGGATGCCCAGTGCGGAGATGCGCAGATACGTCGTGGCATAGGGGGCCGCTGTGGCGGAGGCGCCGAAGAGGTCCACGATCTCCGGGGCGAGGGACAGGACGACGGCGATGACCGCGGCACCGAGCAGCAGCGCCAGCCAGATCCCGTCCATGCCCTGCCGGATGGCTGCCTGGAGATCACCGGCTCCCACGCGGCGGGCGACGGCGGCCGTGGTGGCGTAGGCGAGGAAGACGAAGATGCTCACGGCGGTGGTGAGGAGCGCCGAGGCGACGCCGAGACCGGCGAGCTGAGCGGTCCCGAGATGGCCGACGATGGCGCTGTCCGCCAGCACGAACAGGGGCTCGGCGACGAGGGCGCCGAAGGCCGGGACGGCCAGTGCGACGATGTCCCGGTCGTGCCGTCGCCGGGTGGCGCGGGAGGTCGCTGGAGCCTGTGTCATGCGCGCCAATCTAATCGTCCACAGGTAAGTGATGCAACTAGCTATTGATCCTTACTTGCCATCTCATGGCGTGTCCTTTCGGGAACCGTTCGAAGCGATCTTGGTCCGATGGGGAAAGTTTTTCTTCTGCACAGCCGGTGGACGGCAAAAGCGCTGGTCAACGGGTTTCTCTCCAGGGTATCGAGGGCTTGTTCACAGGGCTGTCCACCGGGTCGTGCACAGGTTTCGGCGAGTTCTCCACAGCATCCGGGCGGTCGTCCACATGGCCTGTGGATAACCAGATTGGCTGACGGTGCCGACGGGCCTACCGTGGTCCGGCGCCCGCTCCTTCTCGCGGCCCCGGAAGCATCTCTGTTCCGGCCCGGGAAACGTCACAAATCAGACGCGTCACAAGCGGAGTTGGGCCTCTTGTTTGTCAGTGCCGTGCCGTACAAAAGACGTCACGGCGAGGTCCGCCGTGCGGACGGGAGGAGGTGGCTCGGTGAGCATTTCCGAGCCCTTGGACGATCCGTGGGCCGACAGTGGGCCCAGTGATCGTCTGCCGGCCTCCCGGCGGCGTGGTGACGGCGGCCGGGGCCGTGACGAACAGCACGACCGGGGCCGGGACAACGGTGCCTGGGAGGGTGCGGGCTCGTCCTTCGAGCGGGTGCCTCCCCAGGATCTGGACGCCGAGCAGTCGGTGCTGGGCGGCATGCTGCTGTCGAAGGACGCCATCGCCGACGTCGTGGAGGTCCTCAAGGGCCACGACTTCTACAAGCCCGCGCACGAGACGATCTACCAGGCCATCCTGGACATCTACGCCAAGGGTGAGCCGGCCGACCCGATCACCATCGCCGCCGAACTCACCAAGCGCGGCGAGATCAACAAGGTCGGCGGGGCCGCGTATCTGCACACCCTCGTCCAGACCGTGCCGACGGCGGCCAACGCCGAGTATTACGCGGAGATCGTCCACGAGCGGGCCGTCCTGCGCCGCCTGGTCGAGGCCGGCACGCGCATCACACAGATGGGATACGCGGCCGACGGCGACGTGGACGAGATCGTCAACAGCGCCCAGGCAGAGATCTACGCGGTCACCGAGCAGCGCACGAGCGAGGACTATCTGCCGCTCGGCGACATCATGGAGGGCGCTCTCGACGAGATCGAGGCGATCGGCTCACGCAGCGGTGAGATGACGGGCGTACCCACCGGGTTCACCGACTTCGACTCCCTGACGAACGGCCTCCACCCGGGGCAGATGATCGTCATCGCGGCCCGTCCCGCCATGGGTAAGTCGACGCTCGCACTGGACTTCGCGCGGGCCGCCTCGATCAAGAACAACCTCCCGAGCGTCATCTTCTCGCTCGAAATGGGCCGCAACGAGATCGCGATGCGACTGCTGTCCGCCGAGGCCCGGGTCGCCCTGCACCACATGCGCTCCGGCACGATGACCGACGAGGACTGGACCCGGCTCGCCCGCCGCATGCCGGACGTCTCGGCCGCACCCCTGTACATCGACGACTCCCCGAACCTGTCGATGATGGAGATCCGCGCCAAGTGCCGGCGCCTGAAGCAGCGCAACGACCTGAAGCTGGTCGTCATCGACTACCTCCAGCTGATGCAGTCCGGCGGCTCCAAGCGCGCCGAGAGCCGCCAGCAGGAGGTCTCGGACATGTCCCGTAACCTCAAGCTGCTCGCGAAGGAGCTGGAGGTCCCGGTCATCGCCCTCTCCCAGCTCAACCGTGGCCCCGAGCAGCGCACCGACAAGAAGCCGATGGTCTCCGACCTGCGTGAGTCCGGGTCCATCGAGCAGGACGCCGACATGGTCATCCTGCTGCACCGCGAGGACGCGTACGAGAAGGAGTCCCCGCGCGCGGGCGAGGCCGACCTGATCGTCGCCAAGCACCGTAACGGCCCCACCGCCACGATCACGGTCGCCTTCCAGGGCCACTACTCCCGTTTCGTGGACATGGCTCAGACCTGATCGGAGTTCTCGCGGGGTCTCAAGACCCGCTGCACCATCTCAGGCCCGGCTGCACATCGGCTGCACAGGTGAAGAGCCGATCAGACTCACTGTTCGGCCTGATCGACTTTCTGGACGACAGCAACCGGTACCCGGCCTCCGCCGCGATGTGGGCGGGCATCGGGGCGAGGCGGCCATGACGGCGGAGGCGAAGCCTCCGCGCGTCGCCGTCGCCAGCGGTCGGGCGAATTGCCCTCGGCTGGCAAGGACTTCATGAGTATGGGGACATCCAACCCGTTGTGCGAAGCGACATTTCGTGGCTTCTTCCAGAGGCCGATACGGTCCGATTCATGGAGTGGAATTTTGCGACGGCCGAAGAACTTGCGGCCGCCTTACGTGCCGGTGAAGTGACCTCGGCGGAACTGACCGACGAGGCGATCGCCCGTATCGAACGGGACGACAAGGAGATCAACGCGATCTGTGTGCCGGACTTCGACCGTGCCCGGGCCGCCGCGCGCGGTGCCGACCAGGCACGCGCCCGCGGTGAGGACGGGCCGCTGCTCGGCATTCCGGTGACGGTCAAGGAGTCCTACGACATCGCCGGGCTGCCCACGAACTGGGGCATGCCGCCGCACCGGGACTACCTGCCGGCCGAGGACGCGGTGCAGGTGTCGCGGCTCAAGGCCGCCGGCGCGGTGGTGCTCGGTAAGACCAATGTGCCCTTGGGGCTGCAAGATGTGCAGACCTTCAACCCGATCTACGGCACCACCAACAACCCGTGGGATCACGGTCGTACGTCGGGCGGATCCTCCGGTGGATCGGCGGCGGCACTGGCGTCCGGATTCGGCGTGCTGTCCATCGGCTCCGACCTCGCCGGTTCGTTGCGTACCCCCGCGCATTTCTGCGGTGTCTACGCGCACAAGCCGACGCTCGGGCTGGCGGCGAACCGCGGTATGGTCCCGCCGTCCGCGCCGGCACTGCCGGTCGACCTGGACCTCGCCGTCGTCGGTCCGATGGCACGCACTGCCCGCGACCTCACGCTCCTGCTCGATGTCATGGCCGGGCCGGACCCGCTGACGCTCGGTGTGGCGTACGACTTGGCGCTGCCGCCCGCGCGCCACGAGCGGCTCTGCGATTTCCGGGTCCTGGTCCTCGAGGAGCATCCGTTCATTCCGACCGGGTCCGCTGTACGGGCGGGCGTGAACAGGGTGGCCGACGCGCTTGCCGACGGCGGCGCCCGCGTCGAGCGGCACAGTCCGCTGCTGCCCGATCTGGCCGAAGCCGCGCTGCTCTACACGCAGTTGTTGTTTTCGAGCTCCGTCGCACGTTTTCCCGTCGAGGGGTATGAGCAGCTGCGGACACGCGCCGCCGGACTGAGCGCGGACGACCGGACTCTTGATGCGGCGCGGCTGCGCGCCATGGTGTTCAGCCACCGCGACTGGATGGAGGCGGACAACCGTCGCGAGCTCCACCGCCACGTCTGGCGGCAGCTCTTCGCCGAATTCGACGCCGTGGTGTGTCCCATCACGCCCACTCCCGCGTTCCCGCACGACCACAACCCCGATCCGAGGGAACGCCGGATCGACATCGACGGCGTCGAGTACCCGTACTTGGATCAGCTCGTCTGGGCCGGTCTACCCACCATGCCCGGGCTACCCGCCACCGCCATACCCGCGGGCCGATCCCCCGAGGGTCTGCCGGTGGGAGTGCAGCTCATCGGCCCGATGTTCGAGGACCGCACCCCGCTGCGGCTGGCCGAACTGCTCGAACGAAAGATCGGCGGCTTCCAGGCACCGAAGTAGGCGTACTGCCTGGGTGTCCGTCGAGGGCGGGGTGAGGATCGCGGCGAGATCCTCCGCATGCGCACAGTCGTTGCCCGGCATGCGAATGTCACCCGCCTCCGGCAACCCGGCACAAGGTCGTCGCCGCAGGGCAGCGGCGTGCACTCTCACTCGGCTTGCCGACGGCGGTATTCCGCTGCCCTGGCCTGGTAGTCCCGGTGCTCCCGCGCATGGTCCGGGGGCAGGTGCGGCGCGTTCGGGGACGTGGTGGCGAAGAACCGCTCGAGCGCGTTGTTCGAACCCATGGCGAGTTCGCCGGACCGGGCGAACATCGCCGCTTCATAGCGTGAGACAGCCTCGTCGAGGCCCGCCTCTTCCTTGATGGCGTGCGCGAGTTCGGCGCCGTCGAGCAGGGCGAGGTTCGCGCCGTGGCCACCGAAGGGAGCCATGACGTGGGCGGCGTCGCCGATCAGGGTGGCCCCGGGGACGCGGTCCCAGGTCAGCGGCGCGGGTAGTGCCCAGAAGGAACGCGACACGTAGTCACCGTCGTTGTCGGTGATCAGCGACCGCATGGCCGAGGACCAGCCGCTGAACTCCCGCAGCAGACAGGACCGGACGGACTCGCGGTCGGCGAGGCTCACCCCGGCCTTGACGTGCCAGTCCAGCTCGGCACGGAACGACACATAGCCGCGGACCACGCCGTTGCTGTTGCGCTGAACGATCACCGCGCGGCCGTCGCAGTCGTTGGCGAACATGTGCCCGGCACCGACGAGCGCGGCGATCGCGGGGTGCCGGGTGTCCACGGCGTCGAACCGTACGTCGAGGAAACAGACCCCCAGGTACTCCGGCACCGCGTCGGTGAGCAGGGGGCGAACCTTGGACCAGGTGCCATCGGCGCCGATCACCAGGTCCGCTTCCGCACTGGCACCGTTGGCGAATTCCAGGCGGTGCACGCCCTTGCCGAGCGGTGTCGCCTCGACGAGCTTGTGTCCCCAGCGGACCGTGCCGGGCCACAGGTGCTCGTGCAGCATGGTCCGTAGGTGCCCGCGGTCGATCTCGGGCGCTGCCCGGTCGCCCGCGGCGGGGGTGAACTCCGCCAGGACCGTGCCGTGGTGATCCCGGCGGCTCTTGGCTTGGCCCTCGACGCGGGCCGACGCCAGGAAGGCGTCCATCAGCCCGGCATCCTCCAACGCGATCTGGCCGGAGTCGGCGTGCAGGTCGAGCGTTCCTCCCGCGTCACGGGAGTCTGCGGCGGCATCGGCGTCGTACACCGTCGGCGCGATGCCGTGTCCTTGCAGGATCCGGGCACACATCAGCCCGGCGGGCCCGCCGCCGATGATGGCGATTCGGGGTGTGGTCGTCATGGTCCGCTCCTGTCGGTCGCGCTGTCCTGACCCCACGGACCGTAGATGCACCGGGTACAAACATGCAACCGTTACACTTAAGTACCGGCTCAACTTTCTGTTAGGGTCGGAGTGTGACCGAGATGGGGCGCCGTGAGCGCAAGAAGGCCGCCACCCGCCAAGCCCTGGCGGACGCGGCGCTGAAGCTGTTCCTGGAGCGCGGCTACGACGCGGTCGGCGTGCGGGAGATCGCCGAGGCCGCCGATGTCTCGGTGACCACGCTGTTCAAGCACTTCCCCGACGGGAAGGAAGCGCTGGTCTTCGACCAGGACACCGACCGTGAGGCCGCGCTGGTCGCCGCCGTCCGCGACCGCCCGTTCGGTCGTTCGATCCCGCAGGCGCTGCGTCAGTTGCTGCGCGAGGAGAGCTCCCGGCGTGTCCACAGCAACCCCCGCTTCGCCGAATTCCTCCGCCTGATCGACACCACGCCGGTGCTGCGTGAGTACGCCCGCCGCATGTGGCTGCGCCACGAGAACGCCCTGGCCGCCGCGATCGCCGCCGACACCGGGCTGCCCGCCGACGACGCCGGCTGCCAGGCACTGGCACACTTCGCTCTCGACGCCGTCACCCTCGTCCGGGGGCGGGAGGACACCGAGGCCGCCCTCGACCGGGTCTTCACCCTCCTCGACAAGGGATGGACCGGCACGACAGGGGAATCCCGAGGACACACGGGCACCTGAACGCCCTGCCGCACCCGGTCATGTCGCCGCAGGGTACCGACGACGGCCACCACGGATGCTCCCGACCCGCATCCCGAGCCGGGGGTGTCCCGGCTTCGTCTCCCTGCCACGCGCCGAGAGCGCCCCAGCGGCGGTGACCGTCGTGCGGTGAGTCCTTGAAACGCGGGGTGGCCGGGTGCCTGGTCACCTTCGGCCGCATCAGCCAGGTCGGAAGAACGCGAGCATTCTCTGGCCGGCGTCCGGCGACATCAGGATCTCCTGAACGTGCGCGGACTGCCGGCCGGCGGCGCTGGTGCGTGCGAACATCTCGCGTTCGTATTCTCTGACGGCGGTGCGAAAGTCGTCCGGGCGCGCGGCCAGCCGGAGGCCGAGCAGTGCGCCGTCGAGCAGCGCCATGTTGGCTCCCTGCCCCACCGGCGGCATCAGGTGCGCGGCATCGCCGAGCAGTGTGACGCCCGGTGTCGACGGCCAGGTCAGGCCGACCGGGAGAGTGGTGATCGAGCGGGGCAGGATCATGTCGTCGCAGGCGGCGATCAGTGCGGTGAACCGTGAGTCCCAGCCGGCGTAAAGGTCGGTCAGCCGCACCCGGGCGGCGGCTGGGTCGTCGAACGGGATCCCGCTGGTGGCGAACCAGTCCGCGGCGGTGCAGAAGCTGAGGTAGATGCGTACGCGGCCGTCGCCGTTGCGCTGCGCCGACAGGGACTGTCCGTTGCCGAGCACCCAGAAGTTGCCTCGTCCCACCATCGCCGCGAGGTCGGGATGAGTGCGGTCGATGTCGGGAATGCCGAGCTCGACGACGTTCTGGCCGGTGTGCGCCGGGCGAGCGTCGGTGAGAAGCGTGCGGACCCGGGAGTCCGCGCCGTCGGCGCCGACCAGCAGGTCATACGTCGCGCTGCTGCCGTCGGCGAAGTGCAGTGAGCCGTGGTCGGCGTACTCGACCGCGTGCCCCCAGCGCACCGCGTGTGCGGGGAGGGAGTCCAGCAGCAGGTTGCGCAGATCGGCGCGGTCGACCTCAGGTCGTTCGACCGGGGAGTCGTCGGGCGTGTCCTCCTGGAGCAGCAGGGTGCCGTCCGGCACGAGAAGCCGGAGGTCCTGGCCTTCAGGGCGGGCGATGGCGTGGAACTGGTCGATCAGGCCGGCCTCGCGCAGCGCCCGCTGTCCGGTGCCGGAGTGCAGGTCGAGCATGCCGCCCTGACCACGCGCGCCGCGTGACGGTTCGCGTTCGTACACGACGGCGTCCATGCCGTTCATGTGGAGCACACGGGCGAGAACCAGGCCCGCGAGTCCGGCTCCGACGATGGCGATGGTCATGGTCACCTCTCTCGATACGTCGTATTAGCTCAATACACCGTACCGGGCGGTGCTAGGTATGGTTAGCGGCATGTTGGTGTGGGAGAGGCCGGAGCCACCGAACCGACCCGTGCCGGCCCCGCTGAACCGGGAGCGGATCGTGCGAGCGGCGATCCGGTTGGCCGACGCGGACGGCCTGGAGGCGGTGTCGATACGCAAGGTCGCCACCGCGCTCGGCGTCGGGCCGATGCGGCTGTACGGCTACATCACCAGCAAGGAGGAATTGCTCGATCTGATGGTCGACGCGGTCCACGCGGAGATCCGGCCGGTCGGAGACGGCTGGCGGGAGGTGCTGCGGTCTCTTGCCGAGACCACCCGGCAGGCCGCTCACGAGCACGAATGGCTCGCCGATCTGCTCGGTGGTCGTCCGCAGCTCGGGCCGCACGCACTGGCCAGGGGGGAGGCCGTGATGGCCGCGCTGGGCGGCGTTGATGTGGACGCCGTCATGCCGGTGGTCACCGCGGTCGACGCGTACGTGATCGGAGCGGTGCGTCGGGAGATCGCCGAGCGGCGAGCCGAGCGGGCCACCGGGATGGACGAGAAGCGTTGGCAGGCCGCACTCGGGCCCTATCTGGAGCGGACCTTCGCCACCGGCCGATTCCCCGCGCTGGCCACGGTGGTCCGCGATGCCGCCCACCTGGACGCCGACCATACCTTCCGGATGGGTCTCGACTTCCTGCTCGACGGCATCGAAGCCCGCCTCTCAAGGGGCCGCGCGGCCGAAGGACCGGACTGACAGCGCGATCCGGCCCTTGCAGCCGCTGCTCATGCAGCGCCTCAGGCGCTGTGTCCTTTCTCCCGCTGTCGCGTCATCACGACGGCAGTCCTGAGGCTCCGGCTCGCTCCGTTACGGGCAGGCACTCGGCGAGCAGGCCGATGATGTCGCGCCAGGCTCGCTGCGCGTGTCGCGGGTGGTAGCCGACGCCGGGGCGCACCGTGTGGTCGACCGGCGGGTGGTGGAAGGCGTGCAACGCTCCGCCGTAGACCACGAGGCGCCAGTCGACGCCCGCGGTCTGCATCTCGGCGGCGAACGCGTCCCGTTGTGCCGGCGGCATGATGGGGTCCTCCGAACCGACCCCGGCCCACACCGGGCAGCGGATGCGCGCCGCCTCGCCCGGTCGGCCCGTGGTCAGCGCGTTGACCGTCCCGATCGCGCGCAGGTCGACGCCGTCGCGCCCGAGTTCCAGCCCGATGGCGCCCCCGGTGCCGTAGCCGATAGCGGCGATCCGGTCGGGGTCGGTCCGCGGTTCCGCTCGCAGCACGTCGAGCGCCGCGTGGCCGATGCCCCGCATCCGGCCGGGGTCGGCGAGCAGCGGCATGCACCGGGCCAGCATCTCCTCGGGGTCGCCCAGATAGCGCCCGCCGTGGAGGTCGAAGGCCAGCGCTACGTATCCCAGCTCGGCGAGCGCGTCGGCCCGGCGGCGTTCGACGTCGCTGAGTCCCGGGCCCTCCGGTCCGAGCAGCACCGCGGGCCGGCGGCCGACACCGGCGGGGAGCGCGAGGTGTCCGATCATCGTCAGGCCGTCGGCCGGGTACTCGACCGTGCGCGTGGTTACCGTCGTCATGAGACCGGACTGTAATGATCGTCGAGCCCGGTCGGACCGGTCTTCACCGTCGGCAGAACGGCGCGGGTGAACGGCGCGAGTGTGAACCGTACGCCTCACAGCGCCGGCACCTGACCTGAGTGGTTACGGCTGCCAGGCGGGTGTCCGCCCGGCAGCGGCGGGTGTGAGGGACGCCCTCGGATTCGCTCCGGGTCTCAGACCAGTTCCGGCTGGGGTTCCGGTTGGGGGACCGGTGCGGTTTTCGGTTCCCACGGTCGGGTGGTCCGTACGTAGCTGTAGATCACGGAGACCATCGCCAGAACGAGGAGTGGCCCGAACACCGACGGATGGTCGGCCATGTGCACCGGCAGATAGCGGTAGGACACCAGCAGAGCGGCGAAGACCGTCGTGCCGTAAGCGACGAGCTGGATTCCCGACCGGTCCCAGCCGCGTTCGAGCGAGCGCAGAGCCGCCTCGATCGTGAGGGTGAACACCACGCCGGCGATGATGTCCGTGCCGTAGTGGTAGCCGAAGCCCAGGGTGGCGCCGAGTGTGGCGATCAGCCAGAAGGTGCCGGCGAAGCGCAGAAGCCGCGGGGCCTTGCGGGAATGTATGAAGATCGCGGTGGCCCACGCGGTGTGCAGGCTCGGCATGCAGTTGCGCGGGGTGATCCCGTCGAACGGCATGTCGTGCGGGGTCGCCATGACCGGCGGTGTGTGCGGCCACTGGTCGGCCACCGCCCAGTGCCCGCCGTCGGCGCCGTAGGCGAAGATGGGTCCGACCACGGGGAAGAGCATGTAGATGCCGGGCCCCAGGAGGCCGATCACCAGGAAGGTGCGCACCAGATGGTGGCGCGGGAACCGGCGCTCGGCCGCCACGTTGCGCAGCTGGTAGAGCGCGACTACGACCGCGGCCACCGCGAGCTGGATGTAGACGTAGTCGAGGACATGGTCGCCGATCGGGCCGGTGGCCCTGACGATCCGGCCTGCCACCCAGGACGGGTTGCCCAGCGCGTGATCGGCGGTCGCCACGTACTGGTCGAGCACCGTCGGCCGGGTCTTCGACGTGATGAGCAGCCAGGTGTCACCGGTCTTGCGGCCGGCCACCAGGATCAGGCCCAGCCCGACGCCCTTCAGCAGCAGGACGCGTTCCCGTCCGGTGCGACGCGTGACAGCGATGACCGCGTAGCCCAGGACCACCCACAGCGCGCCGTTGCCGAAGCCCAGCTTGGCGTCGGCCGCCCAGCGCACCAGCAGGAAGACGACGTCGATGCCGATCGCGACACCAGCGGCGATCAACCGTTGCCGCCAGGTGAGTACGACCATCATCAAAGCCATGCTGGCGTACAGCAGGGGCCCCGATTTCGGGGCGACCACGACTTCTTTCACCTGGTTGGTGATCGGCCCCGGCAGGCCGTAGCGACGAGCGGCGATCTCCAGCGCGATGAGGAACACGAGGGCCACCACGCCCACCGCGGCCCACAGCAGGGGCCGTGGACGGCGCCACGCGGAAGATTGGATTCCGCGCCTTATTCGTGAAAATACCCGCGATGCCATAAGTATCAATGGTTCGGCCGATTTGATAGGGGCTGGTGGAATGGGTCACTCATCGTGCTGGCCGGCATGGTTTTCCGGTAAGGGCAGGTGATGGGGCGATCGTCGTAAGTTAGAACATGTTATCGGAGTGGTGCGAGTGGGTTTCGTCGGTCACCGATCCCGTGAAGGCCGGTGGCTCCGGCGCTCATTGGCTCAACGCGCCGGGAGATGACCATGGCACTGTCCGCCCCGCCGGTACAGTCCCCTCTTCGGTCCGCGCGTCCTTCCGGCCATGCCCTCGCACCGCGCAGGTCCACATTCGACGTCCGGCGCCGCAACCGGTGGACTGTGCCCATGACGTCATCTCAGGAAGTACTGCTCCCCGGCACCCGGCGTGCCTTGCTGCACCGGATCGCCGTCGCACAGGCCGAGGGGCGGGCTCCCTCGCTCGTTGCCGCCGTCGTACGGAACGGACAGACCGTGTGGCACGGTGCGCGGACCTCCGTGGACGGGCACGGCCCGGACGGGACCGTGCAGTACCGGATCGGCTCCCTCACCAAGATCTTCACCGCCGTGCTGGTGATGCGGCTGCGCGACGAGGGTGCGCTCGACCTCGGTGATCCGCTGGAGAGGCATCTGCCCGGCACCGGCGTGGGGGAGGCCACGATCGCGGAACTGCTCGCGCACACCGCGGGGTTGGCGGCCGAGTCACCCGGTCCGTGGTGGGAGCGCACCCCTGGTGCGCTACGGCCCGAGCTGAGCGATGTGCTCGGTGACCAGCCCCTGCTGCATCCTGTCGGCCGGCGCTTCCACTACTCCAACCCCGGTTACACGGTGCTCGGCGCCCTGGTGGAGGAGGTGCGCGGCGCTTCCTGGGAGAAGGTGCTGCGCGACGAGGTCCTGGAGCCACTGGGACTGCACCGGACGAGCGCTCAGCCGCGGGCCCCGCACGCGGGTGGCTGGGCGGTGCACCCGTGGGCCGATGCCCTGCTGCCCGAGCCGCTGGAGGACCTGGGCCGGATGGCGCCGGCCGGCCAGCTCTGGTCGACCACGGGGGACCTGGCGCGGTTCGCCGCCTTCCTGGCCCGGGGAGACGACCGGGTCCTGAGTGCGGAGTCGGTACAGGAGATGCGCACCCCCGCGGCTCCCACCGAGTCCGCGGACGTGATGGACGGGGCCACCTACGGCCTGGGGATGCAGATCCAGCGGCGCGACGGCCGGCTCCTCGTCGGGCACTCCGGTTCCCTGCCGGGATTCCTGGCGAACCTCACCCTCAGCGTGGAGGACGACGTGGCCGCGGTGGTCCTCGCCAACTGCACGAGCGGACCGCTGCTGGGTGCGGTGGGCGCGGACCTCGTCCGGATCGTCGCCGAGGCGGAGCCGCGGATCCCCGAGCCCTGGCGGCCCCTGCGGGAGGTGGATCCGGCGGTGCTGGAGCTGGCGGGGCAGTGGTACTGGGGCACGCATGCCTTCGCCCTGCGAGCGACCGCCGACGGCCTCCTCGTGCTGGCACCGTTGAGCGGTGGCGGCCGCCGTGCCCGCTTCCGCCCGAACGGCGACGGCACGTGGACGGGTGTGGAGGGCTACTACGCCGGCGAACCGCTGCGGCCGGTACGGGGCTCCGACGGAACCGTGAACCACCTCGACCTCGGCTCGTTCGTGTTCACACGGCAGCCGTACGATCCTGCGGCACCGGTTCCCGGCGGGGTCGACGCCGAGGGGTGGCGGGGCATCGGCTAGCCGCACGACATCCAAGAGGTGTGTTTCACGTGAAACACACCCCTTGCTCGGTTCCCGGCCCTCTCGTCCGCCCGGTACGGCGGTCAGAGGCGCAGCTTGAAGCCCTCGTGGGACGCGGTGAAGCCCAGCCGCTCGTAGAAGCGGTGAGCGTCGGTGCGTGACTTGTCGGACGTCAGCTGCACCAAATGGCAGCCGAGCCGCCGGGACGCGTCGACCGCCCACTCGATCAGCAGGCTGCCCAGCCCGCTGCCGCGCTCGTCGGCGTGGATCCGGACCGCCTCGACGAGCGCGCGGGTGGCTCCCTTGCGCGAGAGGCCGGGGATGATCGTGAGCTGGAGGGTCCCGATCACACGGCCTTCGCGCACCGCCACGACGAGGTGCTGGTTCGGGTCGGCGTCGAGGCGTTCCAGCGCGGCCCGGTACGGCGTCAGATCGTCGGGTGACTCGCGCTGTGCGCCCAGCGGGTCGTCGGCGAGCATGGCGACGATCGCCGGGAGGTCGTCGGCGGTCGCGTCCCGTATTTCAAGATCTCCCATGTCCGCACCCTATGCGGGCACGTTCAGGGACTCCACCGCCCGGACCAGCGGCGCCAGTTCGGCGTTCCTGGAGGCCTCGTCCAGGGCCTCGCGCAGGGCGGCGTCATTGGTGGGCCGCGCCTCGTCCAGCAGGCGCAGGCCCGCCGGAGTGACGTTGGTATAGATGCCGCGCCGGTCGGTGGGGCACAGATACCGCTCCAGCAGGCCGCGGTCCTCCAGCCGGGTCACCAGGCGGGTGGTGGCGCTCTGGCTGAGCACGACCGCGTCGGCGACCTGCTTCATCTGGAGATGCCCGCCCTCGCCGTCGTGCTGTCGGCTGAGCACGTCGAGCAGGGAGTACTCGCGCACGCTCAGGTCGTGCCCGGCCTGTAGGGCGCGCTCGATGTGCGCCTCGATCCTTCCGTGCAGCGCAGAAAGGGCGCACCACCCCTGGGCGAGCGCGGTGAGCGCGGGGTCCGTCGCTGTCATTGGCGTTTCCTCCGTCCCGGAGCGGCTGCACCACCAGGATAGGGCACCGCTCGCACCATACGGCGTTTGCAGATTACCCGCGTCTGCAATTATTGTGGACGAACGCAAAGCGCTTCTGCAATCGTCTGGGAAGGTGTCCCCCCATGCCTCTCGCGCTTCTGGCCCTCGCGATCGGGGCCTTCGGTATCGGAACGACCGAGTTCGTGATCATGGGCTTGCTGCCCGAGGTCGCGGGCGATTTCGGGGTCTCCATCCCCACGGCGGGCCTGCTCGTGACGGGCTACGCGCTCGGTGTGGTCGCCGGTGCCCCGCTGATGACCGTTCTCGGCACCAAGGTCCCGCGCAAGCGGATGCTGATGCTGCTGATGGGCCTGTTCATCGCCGGCAACCTCCTCTCCGCCGTGGCCCCGGCCTTCTCGGTCATGCTGATCGGACGCGTGGTCGCGTCGCTCGCCCACGGTGCCTTCTTCGGCATCGGCTCGGTCGTGGCCGCCGAGCTGGTCCCGCCGCACAAGAAGGCCGGCGCCATCGCCATGATGTTCACCGGTCTGACCGTGGCCAACGTCGTCGGCGTCCCGCTGGGCACACTCGTCGGACAGACCGCCGGCTGGCGTGTCACCTTCGCCGTCGTCGCCGCCCTCGGCGTCATCGGTCTCGCCGGCATCGCCAAACTCGTGCCCGATCTGCCGCGTCCGCACGGCGTCCACCTGCGACACGAGCTGGCCGCGTTCAAGAACGCCCAGGTCCTGCTCGCCATGGCGATGACCGTTCTCGGCTTCGGCGGCGTCTTCGCGGCCATCACGTACATCGCGCCGATGATGACCCATGTCGCCGGCTTCGCCGACGGCTCGGTCACCTGGCTGCTGGTCCTCTTCGGCCTGGGCATGGTCGGCGGCAACCTCCTCGGCGGCAGGTTCGCCGACCGCGCCCTCATGCCGATGCTGTACGTCTCCCTGGGCGCCCTGGCCGTCGTCCTCGCTCTCTTCACGCTCACCGCCCACAACAAGATCGCAGCCGCCGCGACCATCGCGTTGATCGGCGCCCTCGGCTTCGCCACGGTGCCCCCGCTACAGAAGCGCGTCCTCGACCAGGCCCACGGCGCTCCGACACTCGCGTCGGCGGTGAACATCGGCGCTTTCAATCTGGGCAACGCCCTGTCCGCCTGGCTCGGCGGTCTCGTGATCGCGGCCGGCTTCGGCTACACAGCCCCCAACTGGGTCGGCGCCGTCCTCGCCGGCGCGGCTCTGGTCCTCGCCGTCCTCTCGGCCGCCCTGGAGCGTCGCGACGCCGCACGCACCACCGCAGCCGCCCCCGGGCAGTGGACGCCCGCCCACCACTGAGCCGTCCGGCACGCCGGACACCCGTACCGGGGCGCGCCCCCGGTACGGCAGACATCCACCTCAGCACCACCAAGGAGACAGTTCCATGAGCACCACCGCCGTCGCCCCGCTGACCATCGAGGACGCCGAGCTGCTCATCAGCACGGCCCGCCGAGCGGCCGAGGACGCCGGAGTCACCGTCAGTGTCACCGTCCTGGACGCCGGGGGCAACCTGCTCGCCTTCCGCCGGGACGACCGGGCCGTGCTCATCTCCGGTGAGACCAGCACCCGCAAGGCCTACACGGCGCTCCAGCTGAACGCGCCCACCGCCGACCTCGTCGATGCCGTCCAGCCCGGCGGCCTCTTCCACACGCTGCCCACGGCGCTGGACCGGCCCCTGCTGTTCATCGCCGGCGGTGTCCCCGTCCACCGGGACGGCCGGCTGATCGGCGCCATCGGCGTCGGAGGCGGCGCACCGGAGCAGGACCACGGCTTCGCCACCGCGGCCGTGCGGGCACTCGCCTGAGCACCCGGCCGTAGTCAGTGACGCAGGCCCCGCCGCTTCGAGCGGCGGGGCCTGCGTGCGTCGTACGGCGGTTCAGCCCGCGGCCACCGTCAGCGGTGCGAACCGCCGGGTCCAGTCCCCCGGAAGCTCCGTGATGCCGTAGGTCATCACGGCGTTGAAGGCCACAGAGGCCAGCCCACGTGCCTTCGCCCAGGTCAGCAGCTCTTCATGGCGCACGTCGATGTCGGTGCGCAGCGGACGGTCCGTGTGAGCCGCCAACGAGGCGACGAGCGCCTTGGCGGTCTCGGTGTCCCGGGCGATCAGCGGACCGACGACGTGGGTGTCCATGTTGGGCCATGCGGCCGTGTAACCGATGAGCCGGCCACCCTCCTCGGCCACCCGCAGCTGATCGGCGAAGGCGGGCAACCGGGTGATGAGGGGGGTGCGGTCGGTGCCGAACACTTCTTCGTCGAGACGCAGGATCGCCTGGAGATCGTCCGCCGTGGCAGCACGGGTGGGGACCCTCGGCTCGGGCCCGCCCGGAACGAAGTCGCCCGTGAGCATCTCCGCCCGGCCCGTCACCTTGAAGCCCAGCTCCTCGTACAGGGGGCGGCCGTGGGGCGTGGCGTGCAGGGTCAGCGGGGTGGCTCCCATGGTCGACATGACGTGCTGCATCAAGCGGCGGCCGACACCTCGGCGGGCGTGACGTCCGGCCACCAGGACCATGCCGACGGCGCCGAGATCCGGCTGCCCCCACGGGCCGTACTCCGTGACCACGCACGCGGCGACGAGTCCACCCGCGGGATCGTCGATGCCCAGACCCTTCCCGGCCGTGAGCAGGAAACCCCACTTGTGTTCCTCGCGTGGCCACCCCCGGTCTTCGGACAGATCGGCGCACGCGGTGAGGTCGCGAAGCGTCAGGCGGCGGATGGGCAGAGCGGCGAGGGGAGGAGTCGGCACGCAGGTCAGGCTGTCCGACCGAGACCCTCGCCGTCCACCCGTTTCGATGCAGACGCACGTGCTTTTGGCCATCTCGTGGTCTTGTGGCCAGCACGGGGACAGCTGCGGGTGTTTCACGTGAAACACAGGCAGCCAACCAGCCTTACGTCATCACCGTCTTTCTGTTCGACGGGGCATGGACGGGCCGCGGGGTGGACGGCGACTCGTTCCGGGGCGCACAGCCTAACGAGAAGGAGAGATCGAGACCCACGTTTCCGGGTATGCGACCGCGGCAGCCGATCGGGATGGGAGGCTGCGGACCGAGTGCTACGGCCGGCCACCCGCCGGGGGAATGCATGCGCCTCGCGAGGAGCGGGGCGCGCGGACCGACCGAGAGATGTTCGAGGCGAGGGCACACCATGGACACTCCGACCACCACGTCGGGGGAGAACGGCATGTCGGGCGAGGACGGGGGCGGCTGGTTCATGCCGCACAGGGATCTATCGGCTCCGCCGCCGGCCGGTGATCAGGCAGCGCCGGAGGGAGCTGATCCGAGGACCGCACCGGCGCTCCCCCAGGGGTACTCCGCGGTCCCACGGAGTGATGCCCCGGCCCCGCAGCCCGTGCAGGTGCGGTGGTCGGCGCCGGCCACCGATGAGGTCTCTGCGGACGCGCTCCTCATCCGCCGCACCATGACCGAGATCGGCCCGGTCGCCGACAAGGTGACCTCCTATTTCTACGCCCTCCTCTTCGTCCGCCATCCCGAACTGCGGTCGCTGTTCCCGGCCGCGATGGACACCCAGCGGGACCGTCTGCTGAGGGCGCTGCTCACGGCGGCCGAGCATCTGGACAACACGCGCGTTCTCGTCGACCACCTCCAGAACCTGGGCCGTGGGCACCGTAAGTACGGAACGCGTGCCGAGCACTATCCGGCAGTGGGCGAATGCCTGCTCGGCGCGTTGAGCAAGTACGCCGGCACCTTGTGGAACCCGGAGACCGAGGCGGCGTGGATACGGGCGTACACGACGATCTCCCAGGTGATGATCGACGCGGCGGCGGCGGACGAGCTGCGGGCCCCCGCCTGGTGGCAGGCCGAGATCGTCGCCCATGAGCTGCGGACCCGGGACGTCGCCGTCCTCACGGTCCGCCCCGACCAGCCCTACCCCTTTCTCGCGGGCCAGTACACGAGCGTGGAGACGCCCTGGTGGCCACGGGTGTGGCGGCACTACTCCTTCGCCTCGGCGCCCCGGCCGGACGGTCTGCTGACGTTCCATGTGAAGGCGGTCCCGGCCGGCTGGGTGTCGAACGCGCTGACACACCGGGCACGGCCCGGAGACATCATCCGGCTCGGCCCGCCGGCCGGTTCGATGACCGTCGACCACACCACCGACACCGGCCTGCTCTGCCTGGGCGGTGGCACCGGCATAGCGCCCGTCAAGGCCTTGGTCGAGGATGTCGCCGGGCACGGCCGGCACCGGCCCGTCGAGGTGTTCTACGGCGCCCGCACCGAGCACGACCTGTATGCCATCGAGACCATGCTCGGGCTTCAGCAGGGTCATCCCTGGCTGACGGTTCGCGCGGTCACCGACCAGCAGGCCCGATTGCGGCTCCCGGACGCCGTACGGGGGTACGGCCCCTGGAACGAGTACGACGCCTACTTGTCGGGGCCGCCCGGGATGATCCGCAGCGGCATCGACGCGCTGCGGGACAGCGGAATCCCGCCGAGCCGCATACGGCACGACGCGGTGGAGGAACGGCTCGTCGTCGCGGACTGACCGTGTCAGCCGAGGTCGGGGGCGTGCATGGCGCGCACCCCCTCGATGTTGCCGTCGAGGTAGTGACGCAGGGACAGTGGGACGAGGTGGACGGAGGCGATGCCGACGCGGGTGAACGGGACGCGGACGATCTCGTACTCCCCGGCCGGTTCCTCCACTTCGGGGCCGTGACGCAGCGAGGGGTCCATGGACTCCAGCCGGCAGACGAAGAAGTGCTGTACCTTCACGCCGGTCGTGCTGCTGTCCTCGCCGATGTGCTCGACGGTGTCCACGAAACACGGCACGACATCGGCGATCTTGGCACCGAGTTCCTCGTACACCTCCCGGTGCAGGGCGTCCACGACGGTTGAGTCCCCGGGCTCGACTCCGCCACCGGGGGTGACCCAGTAGGGATCGACGCCGGGCTTGGTGCGCTTGATGAGGATCAGGTCGTCACCGTCCAGGAGAACGGCACGGGCGGTGCGCTTGACCACGGGTCGGACGGTCATGGGAGAAATGTGGCCCCGCTGGTTCCACGTGAAACATCGCAAAGCGCCACGACATCACCGCAGTGCGTGCGCGCCCGGCCGACCGGCGTCAGTACCAGACCGTGGCGGCACGCTGGAGCCACTCGCAGGCCCGGGCGACAAGGGGCAGGGCGAGGGTGCCGTTGCGCACCACCAGGAAGTACGTGCGCAGCGGTGGGACCGCCGGGTCGTGCAGGGTGACGATGGTGCCCTGGCGGAGGGCCGGACCGCACAGATAGCGGGGCAGCACCGCCAGTCCGGCTCCCGCGATCGCGCAGGAGAGAACGGCCCGCAGA
Organism: Streptomyces sp. NPDC028722; assembly: GCF_040637655.1. Classification (NCBI taxonomy): domain Bacteria; kingdom Bacillati; phylum Actinomycetota; class Actinomycetes; order Kitasatosporales; family Streptomycetaceae; genus Streptomyces; species Streptomyces sp. NPDC028722. Next base: position 175,554 of record NZ_JBEZWU010000006.1, on the reverse strand, counting down.
TCGGGAACGACGACCGTGCCCGAGGCGGCCGGGCGGGAGTCGAAGACGGAGGCCCAGTAGCGCGCGACGAACGGCAGCGACTCGTGGACCTCGACGACGGGCAGGTGGTCCAGGGCCGGGGCGCCCTTCAGCCGCAGCGCTTCCGAGCCGATGCGGTCGGCCCAGCGCGGCGCGGCGACCAGGACGTGCTCCTCGTCGCAGAGCGGAGTGGCGCTGAGCAGTGCCCCCCGTGGCCGGGCCGTGCTGATGGCCAGGTCGTGGTGGCCGGAGGCCAGCCCCTCCAGCACTTCCTCGGCGGTGCCGAAGGAGGCGCGCAGTGCCAGGCGGCGGCCGTCCTCGCCGGTCAGCCCCGCGAGGGCGGGCAGGGCGCGTTCGGCGGTGAACTCCGGGGGCCCCGCCAGGTGCAGCGTCCGGGGCGAGGACTCCTCGGCCAGGCCGCTCTCGGCTATCTCCACCAGGGCGTCGAGATGCGGTGCGGCCTTGTGCGCGAGTTCGTCGCCGATGGTCGTCGGGATGACGCCGCGCGCCTGGCGGAGGAAGAGGGGTCTGCCCAGCTGGCGTTCGAGCGTGCGGATCTGCGAGGTGACGGCGGGCTGGGAGAGGCCGAGCAGTGCGGCGGCGCGAGTGAAGGAACCGGCCCGGTGCACGGTGACGAAGGTCCGCAGCAGGGCCAGATCCATGGCATGCCTCCTTGTACCTGCCTCCTCCGGCCCCCCAGGCAGGCACCAACTATAAATATGTCGATAGGCTCCTGTCGCTAGCGTGATTGGACACTGACGCAGAGTCAACTAGCCTGGTTCGCGCGGCTCTTCCTGAGCGGAGCCGCAGACGGTCCGAGCCACGAGGGGGGGAGGCTCGGACCGTCATCAAGGCCTGCTCGGCATGCCGCCCGGGGCCGGGGCCCTCCCGGCTCAGTCCGCGGACTCGTCCAGGGCGCGCAGGACGTCGGTCACGAGGTCCTCGGGGTCCTCGGCACCCACGGACATCCGGATGAAGCCGTCCGGGACCGCGTCCCCGCCCCAGCGGCGGCGGCGCTCGGCCGTGGACCGCACCCCGCCGAAGCTGGTCGCGTCCTCCACCAGGCGCAGGGCCCCGAGGAAACGCTCGGCACGCGCGCGCGTGGGCAGCGTGAAGGAGACGACACAGCCGTAACGGCGCATCTGCTGCGCGGCGATCTTGTGCGAGGGGTCGTCGGACAGCCCCGGGTAGCGCAGGCCGGAGATCTCGGGCCGCTGCCGCAGGGCCTCGGCGAGAGCGAGCGCGGTGGCGTTCTGCCGGTCGACACGCATCTGGAGCGTGGCGATGGACCGGTGCGCGAGCCAGGCCTCCATGGGCCCCGAGATGGCCCCGACGATCTTGCGCCAGCGGCGTACGGCGGCCATCGCCTCGGAGTTCCGGCCGGCGACGTAGCCCAGCAGGACGTCACCGTGGCCGGTCAGCTGCTTGGTGCCGCTGGCCACGGAGAAGTCGGCGCCCAGCTCCAGCGGGCGCTGCCCGAGCGGGGTGGCGAGGGTGTTGTCGACGGCCACCAGAGCACCACGCGCGTGTGCCGCCTCCGCGAGCCGCCGGATGTCGCAGACGTCCAGCCCCGGATTCGACGGGGACTCGATCCACAGCAGCCGGGCGCCGTCGAGCACGTCCAGCTGCGCGTCGCCACCGGTCGGCGCGGTGCGCACCTCGATGCCGTACGCCTCCAGCTGGGCGCCCACCATCGGCAGCACCTGGTAGCCGTCGGACGGCAGCACGACCGCGTCGCCCGCGCGCAGCTGGGAGAACAGCACGGCGGAGATCGCCGCCATGCCCGAGGCGAACACCAGAGTCTCGACGTCCTCATGCCCGGGCGCCTCCAGCTCACCGACGGCGCGCTCCAGAAGCGTCCAGGTCGGATTGTCGTCACGGCCGTACGCGTACGGCCCCGACACCTCGCCGGGCAGATGGAAGTGGGCCGCGAACACCGGGCCGGGCAGGGTCGGCTCGTGCTTGACCGGCTCGGGCAGCCCGGCCCGTACCGCGCGCGTGCCGTCCCCGGTACGGCCCTCGTTCTTCGTGGCGTCGCTCATGCGGCCCGTCCCTCCAGCTCTTCCCGTACGGCGGCGAGCAGACCCGTGCTCGCCGCCTCCACCATCTCAAGACACCGCTCGAAGCCGTCCCGGTGTCCGTAGTACGGATCGGGTACGTCGAGGTCGTCGCCGGCGGTGGGATCGTACGAGCGGAGCAGGCGGACCTTGCGCGCCTCCGTCCCGGTCGGCGCCAGGCGGCGCAGGGCCCCGAGGTGACCGGAGTCGAGAGCGATCACGAGGTCGAGACGGGCGAACCACGACGGCTCGAACCGACGGGCGACGTGGTCACCGCCGTATCCGTGCTCCGCCAGGACCGAGACGGTGCGCGGGTCGGCGTGCTCGCCCTCGTGCCAGCCGTCGGTGCCGGCGCTGTCGACCGCCACCAGGCCCGCGAGCCCGGCCTCCGCCACACGCGCACGGAAGACGGACTCGGCCATCGGGGAGCGGCAGATGTTGCCGGTGCACACGAAGCAGACGCGGTAGGTCATGGCGGACTCAGTCCTCGTCGGGCAGGACGACGTGCAGCGCCCAGGAGACGAGCGCGATGATCAGGCCGCCGAGCACGGCCGTCCAGAAGCCCTCCACGTGGAAGCTCAGGTCGAGCTTGCCGCACAGCCAGGAGGTCAGCAGCAGCATCAGAGCGTTGACGACCAGGGTGATCAGGCCGAGGGTCAGGATGAACAGCGGCAGGGTGAGCAGCTTCACAACCGGCTTGACCAGCCAGTTCACCAGGCCGAAGATCAGCGCGACGACGATCAGCGTGCCGGCCTTCTTCGCGGTGTTGTCACCCGTGAGGGTGATCTTGTCGAGCAGCCACACGGCGACCGCCAGGGCGCCCGCGTTGGCGATCGTCTTGACTACGAAATTCTTCATGTGTCTGATCGTGGCAGACCCTGCGGTCGGCGAGCAGGGGCACCCTGAACAGTGAGGCGAAGGCGACGGCGATGAAGTCATTCCGGCTGGACGAACTGGAGGCGGAGCGCGCCGCCCATGAAGGTGCCTACCTTCAGTTCCTGCGCGAGCGGAACATGTCGGTAGGCCTGTACGCCCTCGACGCGGGTGAGCACGACCCGCAGAAGCCCCACCACCAGGACGAGGTGTACTTCGTCGTCAGCGGCCGGGCGTCGATCACGGTCGGTCCGGAGACGACGGAGGTGGCGCGGGGCAGCGTCGTGTACGTGCCGGCCGGGGTGCCGCACAGGTTCCACCACATCAGCGAGGACCTCAGGGTTCTCGTCGTGTTCTCTCCGCCCGAGGCGTGAGCCCGGACCCCGGACTCCCTAGGGGACGGATCAGGGGAGGACAAGGGATGCGCGGCCCCCGTGCGGCCCCTTCGCGGCCCTAGCATCGGGTGCAGGACATCAACAGCGCACGAAACACGAGGGACGAGGACGATGCGGGAGATCTTCGCGGGTATGCCGTGGTGGGTGAAGTGGGTCGCGGTGCCGGTCATCGCCCTGGTCGTGTTCGGCGGCCTGATAGCGACCGTCGTCGGGTTCGTGATCGGCCTGCTGTTCAAGGCGCTGGTCTTCGTCGCCCTGGTCGGCGGACTGATCTACGTCGTACGCAAGTTCACGGCGAGCTCCGCGTCGCGCAGCGACTGGTGAGACCGAGGGGGCCCGGCGGCCGGTGACGGGGTCACCGGTTCCCTCGGGGGAGGGAAGTTTCCCCGGGAGCCGTCTGCGCGCGGTGGCCGACGGTTAGAGTCCGGAACTCCCCACGGGATCCGGCCCCGTGGGTGGCGCAGTCCCCCCTCCGTGCTCTTCCCCGCACGGGCTGCCCCCTCGCGCTACGGGAGTACCCCTTGGCCACGGTCGACACCGCACCGGCAGAACCCCACGCACCACCCTCCGTCCCACCGCGCCCGTGCGCGCCTCCCCTTCGGCGACCGGCTCCCCTGGCCGTCCCCGGACAGCCCACGGCCGCCGCTCTCCCCGGACAGCCCACGGCCGCCGCTCTCCCCGGACAGCCCACGGCCGCCGCCCCTCGGCCACCGGCCGGCGCGACGCTCATCGGATCCGTCCAGCGCGCCATGCGCCTGCTCGAGGCCGTCGCCGGCCGCCCCTACGGCGCCCCCGCCAAGCAGCTCGCCCGGGAGACGGGCCTCGCACTGCCCACGACGTACCACCTGCTGCGCACCCTCGTGCACGAGGGCTATCTGTACCGCGAGAAGGGGCTGTTCTTCCTCGGTGACGCCGCCGCGCGGCTTGCGAGCAGCGGAGCACAGCAGAAACGTCGCAGCTCGGTGGCGGACATGCTCGCGCACTGGCGCGATTCGATCGGTGTGCCGGTGTACTACGCGATGTACCGGGACGGTGAGATCGACGTGATGTGCGTCTCCGAGTCCCGCGAGGCACCCGCGGTCGAGGAGTGGGCCGACTTCCGCGAGACCGGCCACGCCCATGCCATCGGGCAGTGCCTGCTGTCCCAGCTGGACGAGGACGCCCGGCGCGACCACCTCGCCCGTTACCCGGCCGAGCCCCTCACGCCGTACACCGTTCGGGACCACGGCGTGCTGCTGCGGCGACTGGCCCGCACCCGGCGCATGGAACTGACGGTGGAGCGTCAGGAGTACGCGCTCGGGACGGTCTGCGCGGCGGTCCCCATCACGGTCGGTACGACCGCGGCCACCCTAGCCATCTCCCTGCCCGCCCAGCGGGCCGACCGGCTGCTGCCCGCCGCCCGCCGGCTCCAGACGGAGATCGGGCGGCACGTCGGCTCGCTCACGCTCTCTATCAGTATGTGAAAACTTACTCCTTGTGATCTATTGCATACTTTCAGCAAGATTTGACCATGGCTAGAGGGATCAATCCCGGCCAGTCGATGTCATATGACGGGGTAGGCGATGCGCGAGTCCGTACAGGCAGAAGTCATGATGAGCTTTCTCGTATCGGAGGAGCTCTCCTTCCGCATCCCGGTGGAGTTGCGCTACGAGACCTGTGATCCGTACGCGGTGCGGCTCACCTTTCATCTGCCCGGTGACGCCCCGGTGACCTGGGCGTTCGGGCGCGAGCTGTTGATCGACGGGGTCGGGCGGCCCTGCGGGGAGGGTGATGTGCGCATCGCTCCCGCCGATTCCGAGGTGCTGGGCGAAGTGCTGATCCGGCTTCAGGTGGGCGGGGACCAGGCACTGTTCCGTTCGTCGGCGCCGCCGCTGGTGGCCTTCCTCGACCGGACGGACAAGCTCGTGCCGCTCGGTCAGGAGGGCGCGCTGGCGGACTTCGACGCTCATCTCGACGAGGCGCTGGACCGCATCCTGGCCGAGGAACAGAGCGCCGGCTGAAGCGTCACGGTACGAGGCGCCGACGCACCGTCATCTCGTCCGCGCCCGTGCAGGAACGCTTCTGCAACCGGTGGACGGCACCACCGCCCCAGCCCCGCCGCGTTCACCGCTTCCGGCGCCGGCCCCGGCCGCCGCGCGCCGGTGCGGGACGCCCCCCGGCAGGCAGCGGTGCAGCCGCTCCCGGCCGGTCGGCCGAGACCACCAGCGCGGCCAGCGCGGTGGTGACCGGCACCGAGGCGACCAGGCCGATCGAGCCCACCAGCGTGCGTACGATCTCCTCGGCCACCAGTTCGCTGTTGGCCACGGTCCCCACGCTGCTCTGGGCGATCGAGAACAGCAGCAGCAACGGCAGGGCGGCGCCGGCGTAGGCGAGCACCAGGGTGTTGACCACGGAGGCGATGTGATCGCGGCCGATACGGATGGCCGCCCGGTACAGCCCCCGCCAGCCCATCGTCGGGTTCGCCTCGTGCAGTTCCCAGACCGCCGACGTCTGCGTCACCGTCACGTCGTCCAGGACGCCGAGCGAGCCGATGATGACACCGGCCAGCAGCAGACCGCTCATGTCGATCGACGGATACAGGCCGTGGATCAGACCGGTGTTGTCGTCCGTGTTGCCGGTCAGCGCGGACCAGCCGATGAACAGCGAGCCGAGCAGGCCGATCAGCGACAGGGAGATCAGCGTGCCGAGCACCGCAACCGACGTACGGGCGGACAGGCCATGGCACATGTACAGCGCGATCAGCATGATGGCGCTCGCTCCCACCACGGCCACGACCAGCGGATCGGAGCCCTGGAGGATGGCGGGCAGGATGAACAGGGTCAGCACGAGGAAGCTCACCGCCAGCGCGACCAGGGCCATGAGGCCGCGCAGCCGGCCGACCACGACGACGGCCACGGCGAAGACCCCCGCGAGCAACGCCATGGGGAACGTCCGGTTCACATCGGTCACCGAGTACTGGAGGTTCTTCGGTGCTGAAGGCTCGTAGGCGACGACGACCTTCTCGTCCCGGTGCAGCTGCCGCGTCTGGTCCGGCTGCACGATCTCGGTGAACGTGCGGCCTGTGTCCTCGCCGGTGTCGACGCGGACGGTCGCCTTCTTGCAGGTCTTGTCGGCCTCCTGCTTCGCGGGGGCGCCGCCGGTGGCGGAGGGGGCGCCGGCCGGGGCGCCGCCCGACGCGTTCACCGACGCGCAACTGACCTCGGTGACCCGGGTGACCGTGGCCTGCTGGGTCTGCCGGTCGAAACCGACGCCGGTGCGTGAGTGGGACGGGGCTCCGCCGGGCCAGAGCACCGCGAGACCTGCGACGACCGCCACGGTGAACGGGATCAGGATCGCCGCGATCACCTTCCGCAGATGCTGGGAGACCGGCGCGGCCGGGCCGTGGCCGTGCGCGTGACCGTGATGGCCGCTCTCTCTGGCTCCGTGGCCCTGTGCGTGACCGTCGCGCCCGCCGTCACCGGTTCCGTGGCCGTGCGCGTGGTCCTGTCCCGGGCCGTCTCGGCCGGGCGGATCGGGTGGCTGATGCGAGTACTGCTCCATCCTGGTCACCGTCCGATCATCGCAAGAACGGTGGGGGCCCACTGTTCACCGCGCCCTCCATGCCGCTAGCGTGGAGGCACCTTTGCACACGCGGGAGCTCGGAGCACCGGGCTGAGAGGGCGCTGACCTCCGTAGACGCGATGTTTCACGTGGAACCAACAGGTTCCACGCAGGACATCGGCACACGGGAATCGCTGCGTCGACCGCCGAACCTGTTACCGGGTAATGCCGGCGTAGGGAGTAGGTCCGATGACCAACAAGGACGCACGCACGCCTGCCTCCGTTCGGGACGAGAAGTCCGACGAGGCCGGGAAGTCCATTGGCTGGCACAAGGCGTACGTCGAGGGCTCGCGCCCCGACCTGCGCGTGCCGGTCCGTCAGGTGCAGCTCACCAACGGGGAGTCGGTCACGCTGTACGACACGTCGGGGCCGTACACCGATCCGCTTGCCGACACGGACGTCCGCAGGGGCCTGTCACCGCTGCGGGAGAACTGGATCATCGCCCGCGGTGACACCGAGGAGTACGCGGGGCGTCCCGTCCGCCCCGAGGACGACGGGCTCCGGCACACCTCGCCACGCGGCGGGCTGCGCAACCTGGACGCGGTCTTCCCCGGGCGCCCGCGCCAGCCGCGGCGGGGCCGGAGCGGCCGGCCGGTGACGCAGCTCGCCTATGCCCGACGGGGCGAGGTCACGCCGGAGATGGAGTTCGTGGCCATCCGGGAGAACGTCTCTCCCGAGGTGGTCCGCGAGGAGATCGCGGCGGGCCGGGCCGTGCTGCCGGCCAACGTCAATCACCCGGAGATCGAGCCGATGATCATCGGTAAGCGGTTCCTGGTGAAGGTGAACGCCAACATCGGCAACTCCGCGGTGACGTCCTCCATCGAGGAGGAGGTCGAGAAGATGACCTGGGCGACCCACTGGGGCGCCGACACGGTCATGGACCTCTCGACCGGCCGCAACATCCACACCACCCGTGAGTGGGTCCTGCGCAACTCCCCCGTCCCCATCGGCACGGTGCCGCTCTACCAGGCTCTGGAGAAGGTCGACGGCCGGGCCGAGGAACTGACCTGGGAGATCTACAAGGACACCGTCATCGAGCAGGCCGAGCAGGGCGTGGACTACATGACCGTCCACGCGGGCGTCCGGCTGCCGTACGTCCCGCTCACCGCCAACCGTAAGACGGGCATCGTCTCGCGCGGCGGCTCCATCATGGCCGCGTGGTGCCTGGCGCACCACAAGGAGTCGTTCCTGTACGAGAACTTCGAAGAGCTGTGCGAGATCCTCGCCGCCTACGACGTCACGTACTCGCTGGGCGACGGACTCAGGCCCGGTTCGATCGCGGACGCCAACGACGAGGCACAGTTCGCGGAACTGAGGACGCTCGGGGAACTCAACCGCGTCGCCAGGCGTTTTCAGGTACAGACGATGATCGAGGGCCCCGGGCACGTCCCGATGCACAAGATCAAGGAGAACATCGACCTTCAGCAGGAGATCTGCGATGAAGCTCCGTTCTATACGCTCGGCCCGCTGACCACGGACATCGCGCCGGCGTACGACCACATCACCTCCGGTATCGGCGCCGCGATGATCGCCTGGTGGGGCACGGCGATGCTCTGCTACGTCACGCCCAAGGAGCACCTGGGCCTGCCCAACCGGGACGACGTCAAGACCGGTGTCATCACCTACAAGATCGCCGCGCACGCGGCCGACCTGGCCAAGGGGCACCCGGGCGCTCAGGAGTGGGACGACGCGCTGTCGGACGCCCGTTTCGAGTTCCGGTGGGAGGACCAGTTCAACCTCGCCCTGGACCCGGACACGGCACGGGAGTTCCACGACGAGACCCTGCCCGCGGAACCCGCCAAGACGGCCCACTTCTGCTCCATGTGCGGGCCGAAGTTCTGCAGCATGAAGATCTCGCAGGACATCCGGCGCGAGCACGGAGGCGACCGGGCCGAGATCGAGCAGGGCATGGCCCAGAAGTCGCAGGAGTTCGCGGCGGCGGGCAACCGGGTGTACCTGCCGGTCGCCGACTGAAAGGCGTGGTGAACTCGCCGCGCCGGCCGGGCCCTTGAGGGGACGGCCGGCGCGGCGGGCCGGAGTCGTCCGGCGCACGGGACCGAGCTGCCGCGGGTGCGGTCAGTCGGGCTGGTGCTCCGGGCCGCCGTAGTCCGGGCTCGTGTAGTCGGGGCTGGTGAAGCTCGGGCGGCCGCTCGTGGTGCCGTCGTCCCCGGGGCTGCTGAAGCCGGGACGGTCGTAGCCCAGCCGCGGGATGCGGCCGGTCGTCGGGGCGGGCGGGGCCGTACGGCGCACGGCGGGCGGACCCGGTTCGGTGAGCGCCTCCCGCAGGAACGGCAGGATGCCGCGCTCCAGCAGCGCCTGCTGCCACGCCGCTCTGGCCCTGGCCAGTTCCTCGTGCGCCGCCTCCCGGGCGCGGGCTTCCGGCGAGGTGCTGTTGCGCAGGGCGGTGAGCAGCAGTCCGACGGCGGCGACGAGGATCCCGGCCGCCGTCAGAGCGCCGAACACCCAGCCGGTGGTGAGCATGGTCCGGGCGAAGGTCTGCCCGGGATCCAGCACCTTCAGGAGGTAGCCGACGAGCAGGAAGAGGACGGCCGCGGTCCCGGAGAGGAGGGGAGCGAGGACGGCGATGACGGCGACGGCGCCCGCGCCGGTGCTCTCGGCGGCCTCCCCGAGGGCGGTGGCGAGGTCCGTGGTGTCCGGATCCGGCTCCACCGCGCCGGGGCCTCCGGCGGCGGCCTGGACGGACAACGCCGGGTGACGCAGTTCGTCTCGGACCTTGACGTAGTGCTGGTACTCGGCCGCCGCGGCTGCCGTGATCAGGGCGCTGGCGCTTCGTGCCATGGTGCGCAGTTGTTCGGGATCGAGCCGCTGACCCACAGCGGCCAGTTCCGGTCGGTCGGGTGCGGAGCGCAGCGCCTCATCGAGGAGCCGCTCGAAATCCTGGCGGTCCTCGCTCTGAAGGTGCTGCGGAACGCTGTTCATGTGCATCCCCCGGTGCTCCGTAGGGCTGGGGCTCGCACGCCGGCGAGCCGTCGGGCAGAAACGGAGGGGAGCCTGCTACGGATAAGCCGATGGTAGAGCCGGCACGGCGCACGGTGACAGGGGTTACCGGAAATTGCGTTCCGGCCTGCGCTTTCGCGGCCGGGGACCCGTGCCCGGGGAACGGTCAGCCGCTCAGGGGGAGTTGTTGAACGAGTAGCTTTCCGGCCATGGTCACCCCGCCGTCCATGGCGATGGCGAGGCCGTCGGCGTACACGTGTGGTCCCTCGACGGCCGGGCCGGCGCCGTCCTCGCCCTCCTCGGAACCGACCTCACCGAGGAGGTAGGGAATCGGGCTGTGCCCGTGAACCACCCGGGTGCCGCCGTACGTATCCAGGAGGGAGCGTACGGCGTCGGCGCCGCCCTCGTCCCGGAAGGAGAAGCGCTTGGTGAACTTGCGGAACAGATCCCAGACCTCGTCCGCGTCGTTGCGGGTCAGTGCCTCGCGGATGGTGTCGTTGACCGCTTCGATCGAGTCGCCGTAGTCGAGGTAGGCGGTGGTGTCGGAGTGGATGAGCAGGTGGCCGTCGACCTCCTCGACGGCGTCGAGCCGGGCCATCCACTGGAGATGGTGGTCCTGGAGGCGGTCCATGTCGGTCTTCTGGCCGCCGTTCAGCAGCCAGGCCGCCTGGAAGGTGGCGGTGCCCGCGCCGGAGTTGACGGGGGTGTCGCCGAACCGCTTGGCGCCGAGCAGCAGCAGCTCGTGGTTGCCCATGAGGGCCTTGCAGTAGCCGCCGGCCGCGGCGGCCTCGGCGGACAGCCGCATCACGAGATCGATGACGCCGATGCCGTCGGGGCCGCGGTCGGTGAAGTCGCCGAGGAACCACAGCCGGGAGGTGCCGGCGGACCACTGGCCCGAGGCGTCGACCAGGCCCTGCGCCTGTAGGGCGGTCATCAGTTCGTCGAGGTAGCCGTGGACGTCACCGACGACGTAGAGCGGTCCGGGACCGGCGACGGGCTGCGGTGCCGGGGCTGCGGTGGCCGGCTCGACGGGGACCTGGAGGGTGTCACCGGGTCCGATGACCGGCAGATCCCGCTGGGTGGGGGTGTAACCCTCCGGGTACGCCTCCTCGGCGGGCGCTTCGGCGTCGCCCGGGTGGAGCCCGTGGACGTACGGAGCGGTCTCATGGACGTACGCGGGTACCCGGAAGTCGCGTAGCGTCGCCGTCCGCTCCACCTCGGGTCCCTGACCGGCCCCCTGAGTCATCAGACCCCTCCACCATCGCGCCGCATCTGCACCGCTTCGGACTGCCTGGTCGCAGCGGTCCGCGGTGTCGTGCGCCCATCATAGGAATGCGCGTAGCGCCATGTGATGACCCAGGGGTGGTGAATCGGAACAAGACTCCGGTTCACCGCGGCTTTCGCCCCGTTTGGGCAGGTGTTCGGCGGGCTGTCGGGTGACCGGGGCGTCGGCCGGTCACGCGTCCGCCGGCCCGGACCCCGTCAGGGCGCCACGGGCTCCCTGTCCCCCGGGCGCCCGCGGTGCCGCTCCGGCGTCACGTGTCGTCCGGCGTACGGGGTGGGCTGACCGTCGTGCGCGGCGGACGGCGCTGGGACGAGGTGCGCACGATCAGCTCGGTCGGTATCACCTGCTCGACCGGCCGGTCTCCCTGGACCCCCTCGATGGCGTCGATGAGCAGTTGCACGACCGCCGTCCCGATGCGGCGTGGCTTCAGGGAGAGCGTGGTGATGGGCGGTTCGGTGCCGGCGTAGACCGCGGACTCGCTGCAACACACCACCAGCAGGTCCTCGGGGACGCGCAGCCCGTAGCGGCGGGCCGCGGCGAGCAGATCGGTGCCGTTGGGGTCGAACAGGCCGTAGACGGCGTCGGGGCGGTCGGGGCGGCCGAGCAGCCGGTCGGCGGCGACGGTGCCCGCGCAGGGGTCGTGCGCGGGGTAGGCCTCGTAGACCGGTTCCTGGCCGACCCGTTCGCACCAGCGCAGGTAGGCGGAGGTGGACAGGTGGGTGTACGTGTCCGTCGAGGTGCCGGTGAGCAGGCCGATGCGGCGGGCGCCCGACTCGGCGAGGTGGTCCAGGATGTCGAGTACGGCGGCGGCGTGGTCGTTGTCGACCCAGGCGGTGACGGGGAGCTCGCCGGCCGGGCGGCCGTCGGAGACTACGGGCAGTCCCTGCCGCACCAGTTCGCTGACCACGGGATCCTGGTCGGAGGGGTCGATGACGATCGTGCCGTCGAGGGCGACGTTGGACCAGACGTCGTGGCGGGACGTCGCGGGCAGGATGACCAGGGCGTAGCCGCGGGCGAGGGCGGCGGAGGTGGCGGCCCGGGCCATCTCGGCGAAGTAGGCGAACTCCGTGAAGGTGAAAGGTTCATCCCCGTACGTCGTCACGGTCAGGCCGATCAGCCCGGACTTGCCGGTACGGAGGGTGCGGGCGGCGGCCGAGGGGCGGTACCCCAGCCGGTCGGCGACCTCGCGGACATGGCGGCGGGTGGCGTCCGGCAGCCTGCCCTTGCCGTTGAGGGCGTCGGAGACGGTCGTGATGGAGACCCCGGCTGCTGCGGCGACGTCTCTGATGCCGGCCCGGCCGGGCCGGTTGCCTCGACGCGAGGTTTCCGCGCGGCTCACCTGGTGCTTCCCTGCTGCTGTCATGGCGAGCCGATAGTAGGGCTCATGCGGTGGGGTAGTGCGGACGCATATGCGCACGTTGACAGGCACGATTCTGCATGGTCATACGGAGTCAACTCCCTTGGAAACCAAGGTAGTTGTTCGACCCAATGGTACGACGTGACGTGTCGACGCGGATGGACCTGCCGAGGGTCCGAGGTCTCGAAGAGGTCTCAACTCACCTTCACGGGGGACGCGCGCCACGGCGCGAGCTACGGGCGCGTAGATATATGTACGGCGCGCCCCCCGAAACGCACGCCTTCGTGCGGTGATGCCCGGGATGCCGTCGGAGTGGGCGGGGTCTCGTCCTGTTTGCGTACCGCGCTCGCACACCTGCTCGTCCCGCGCCTGTACGCAGGGGCGTCGAATCCTCTTAAGGTGAGGAGTATGGGAAGCCGGCGGCGTCGATGGTCCGCCGGTGGTGGCGAGGAGGACTGCGGTGAGCGAGACGAACCCCAAGCTGCGTGCCGAGCTGGAGGGGATCCCCACCTACAAGCCGGGCAAGCCGGCGGCGACCGGCGGACCGGTCGCCTACAAGCTGTCCTCCAACGAGAATCCGTACCCGCCGCTGCCCGGTGTGCTGGAGAGCGTGACCGCGGCGGCCTGCACCTTCAACCGCTACCCGGACATGGCCTGCACCGGGCTGATGAACGAGCTGTCGGACCGCTTCGGCGTCCCGCTCTCCCACCTGGCCACCGGCACCGGCTCGGTCGGGGTCGCCCAGCAGCTGGTGCAGGCCACCAGCGGGCCGGGTGACGAGGTGATCTACGCCTGGCGGTCGTTCGAGGCGTACCCGATCATCGCGCAGATCAGCGGCGCCCGGTCGGTGCAGGTGCCGCTGACGCCGGGTGATGTGCACGACCTGGACGCGATGGCGGACGCGATCACCGACCGGACCCGGCTGATCTTCGTCTGCAACCCCAACAACCCGACCGGCACGGTGGTACGGCGGGCCGAGCTGGAGCGGTTCCTCGACCGGGTGCCCGGTGACGTGCTGGTGGTGCTGGACGAGGCCTACCGCGAGTTCATCCGCGATCCCGAGGTGCCCGACGGTGTCGAGCTGTACCGGGAGCGGCCCAATGTCTGCGTCCTGCGCACGTTCTCCAAGGCGTACGGGCTCGCCGGGCTGCGCGTCGGTTTCGCGATCGCCCATGAGCCGGTGGCGGCCGCGCTGCGCAAGACGGCGGTGCCGTTCGGGGTGAGCCAGCTCGCGCAGGAGGCGGCGATCGCCTCGCTGCGGGCCGAGGACGAGCTGCTGGGCCGGGTCGGCTCGCTCGTGTGTGAGCGCACTCGCGTGGTCGACACGCTGCGGGACCAGGGCTGGACGGTGCCCGAGACGCAGGCCAATTTCGTATGGCTGCGGCTGGGGGAGCGGACGGTCGCCTTCGCCCAGGCCTGTGAGAAGCACGGTGTGGTGGTCCGGCCGTTCCCGGGCGAGGGTGTGCGGGTGACGGTCGGGGAGACCGAGGCGAACGACATCTTCCTGAAGGCCGCGGAGGCGTTCCGCGGGGAGCTGTAGCCCACCCGCTGTTCTCTACTCCTCGATCAGCTCCACACGGACGGGGTCGCCGTTTCGTACGGTCGCCAGGACGCCGGCGTCCCCGTCCACGTTTCCGAGGACGTTGCACGGACTTGCGAGACGGCACTCCCCCCGGAACTCGCTCCGGGGGGATCCCCAGCCTGAGATCGGCGTGGGGCCGTAGGGCAGGGCGAGCGCGTCGCCGTCCGTCCAGAAGGCGACCGTGCCCGGTGCCACGATCTGCCGGGCGTCCGTTTCACGTGAAACAGAGACGCCTGTGTCGAAATACACCTCCTCACCCCAGGTATGCGCGGTCGAGGCGAGTGGCAGCGCCTTCGCGAGGGTCCGGGCGGTCGGTGCGCTTGCGTCGAGGGTCGCGGTGATGTTGCCCGCGGGCCAGGAGACACGTATCCGCATGGCGGGCAATTCAACAAGATGTTGAAGTCGCTGCCAAGGTCCTGACGTGGAGGCGGAGGGGGGACCCCCCTTCGGCAGCCGAAAATCAGTGCGTGCATAATGGCTTGTGAATGTGAACGCGTTCACAAGCGCATCCCGATTGCTCCGGTATGTAGATGACAAGCGGGGCAAATCGCCGCTGTACCACGGCGTAAGTAAGGAGAGTGACGACGTGGACCTGGCTCTGGCGCCGGAGACACTGGCGCGCTGGCAGTTCGGCATCACCACCGTCTACCACTTCCTGTTCGTCCCGCTGACGATCTCCCTGGCCGCCCTCACGGCCGGGCTCCAGACGGCCTGGGTGCGCACGGAGAAGGAGAAGTACCTCAGGGCGACGAAGTTCTGGGGCAAGCTCTTCCTGATCAACATCGCGATGGGCGTGGTCACCGGCATCGTGCAGGAGTTCCAGTTCGGCATGAACTGGTCGGACTACTCGCGGTTCGTCGGTGACATCTTCGGTGCTCCACTCGCCTTCGAGGCGCTGATCGCCTTCTTCTTCGAGTCCACCTTCATCGGCCTGTGGATCTTCGGCTGGGACAAGCTGCCGCAGAAGATCCACCTGGCCTGCATCTGGATGGTCTCGATCGGAACGGTGCTGTCGGCGTACTTCATCCTCGCGGCCAACTCCTGGATGCAGCACCCCGTCGGCTACCGGATCGACAAGGCGAAGGGGCGGGCGGAGCTGACCGACTTCTGGGCCGTGCTGACCCAGAACACCGCCCTCAGCCAGGCCTTCCACACCCTGTCCGCCGCCTTCCTCACCGGTGGCGCCTTCATGGTGGGCATCTCCGCCTACCACCTCGCCCGCAAGAAGCACATCCGCGAGATGAAGACCTCGCTGCGGCTCGGTCTGATCACCGTGGTCGTCGCCGGTCTGCTCACCTCGGTCAGCGGTGACGTGCTCGGCAAGGTCATGTTCAAGCAGCAGCCGATGAAGATGGCCGCCGCCGAGGCGCTGTGGGACGGTCAGAAGCCGGCACCGTTCTCGATCTTCGCCTACGGTGACGTCGACAAGGGCCACAACACCGTGGCCGTGGAGATACCCGGCCTGCTGTCCTTCCTCGCCGACGACAACTTCACCTCGTACGTCCCCGGCATCAACGACGTCAACAAGGCCGAGCAGCAGAAGTTCGGGCCCGGCGACTACCGGCCCAACATCCCGGTCGCCTTCTGGGGCTTCCGCTGGATGATCGGCTTCGGTATGGCCTCCTTCGCCATCGGCCTGGCCGGGCTCTGGCTGACGCGCACAAAGTTCATGCTGGCGCAGCACCTCAGGGTCGGCGACGACGAGGTGCCCCACCTGGTGCTGTTCAGGAACAAGACCCTGGGACCGAAGCTCACCCCCTGGTACTGGCGCATCGCGGTGTGGACCCTGGCGTTTCCGCTGATCGCCAACTCCTGGGGCTGGATCTTCACCGAGATGGGCCGCCAGCCGTGGGCCGTCTACGGCGTCCTCCAGACCCGGAGCGCGGTCTCCCCCGGTGTCTCGCAGGGTGAGGTCCTCCTCTCGATGACCGTCTTCACCGCGCTGTACGCGATCCTCGCCGTCGTCGAGGTGAAGCTGCTCGCGAAGTACGTCAAGGCCGGCCCGCCGGAGCTGACCGAGGCCGACCTCAACCCGCCCACGAAGATCGGCGGCGACACCCGTGACGCCGACAAGCCGATGGCCTTCTCGTACTAGGCCGAGGGAACAGTCATGGAACTTCACGACGTCTGGTTCGTCCTGATCGCCGTCCTGTGGACCGGCTACTTCTTCCTGGAGGGCTTCGACTTCGGAGTCGGGATCCTCACCAGACTGCTGGCGCGTGACCGGGCCGAGCGCCGGGTGTTGATCAATACCATCGGCCCCGTCTGGGACGGCAACGAGGTGTGGCTGCTCACCGCGGGCGGCGCGACCTTCGCCGCGTTCCCGGAGTGGTACGCCACCCTCTTCTCCGGCTTCTACCTGCCCCTGCTCCTCGTCCTGGTCTGCCTGATCGTCCGGGGCGTCGCCTTCGAGTACCGGGCCAAGCGCCCGGAGGAGAACTGGCAGCGCAACTGGGAGACGGCGATCTTCTGGACCTCGCTGCTCCCGGCGTTCCTGTGGGGCGTCGCGTTCGGGAACATCGTCGGGGGCGTGCGGATCGACCGGAACTTCGAGTACGTCGGCAGCGTCTGGGACCTGCTCAACCCCCACGCCCTGCTCGGCGGCCTGGTGACGCTCACGCTGTTCACCTTCCACGGGGCGGTGTTCACCGCGCTCAAGACCGTCGGCGACATCCGGGTGCGGGCACGGAGGCTGGCCCGGTGGGTCGGTCTCGGCACGGCCGTCACGGCGCTGGCGTTCCTGTGGTGGACACAGGCCGACAGCGGTGACGGCAAGAGCCTGGTGGCCCTGATCGTGGCGGTGGCCGCCCTGGTGGCCGCCCTCGTGGCCAACCAGCTCGGGCGTGAGGGATGGGCGTTCGCGCTGTCCGGCATCACCATCGTGGCCACCGTGGCGATGCTCTTCCTGTCGCTCTTCCCGAACGTCATGCCGTCTACCCTCGACAGCGACTGGAGCCTGACGGTCACCAACGCCTCGTCGAGCCCGTACACCCTGAAGATCATGACGTGGTGTGCGGCGATCGCCACACCCATCGTCCTGCTCTACCAGGGCTGGACCTACTGGGTGTTCCGCAAGCGGATCGGCACCCAGCACATCGCAGCCGACGCCGCTGCCGGCACCGCGCACTGAGTCCGCCGAGGGTGTGTTTCACGTGAAACACACCCTCAGGACCGAAGGGCCTGTTTCACGTGAAACCAATCGATCCACGCCTTCTGCGGTACGCCCGCGCCACCCGGTTCTTCCTCGTGGCGGTCGTCGTCCTGGGTGCCGTCGGTGCGGGGCTGGTGATCGCCCAGGCGATGCTCGTCGCCGAGATCGTCGTCGGCGCGTTCCAGCACGGGAAGTCTGCGGCCGAACTGGGCACTCCCCTGCTGCTGTTGGCGGCCGTGGCCGTGGGTCGGGCGGTTGTCGCCTGGCTCACCGAACTCGCGTCCCACCGGGCGAGCGCGGCCGTGAAGTCGGAACTGCGCGGGCGGCTCCTGGACCGGGCGGCGACTCTGGGACCCGGATGGCTGAGCGGACAGCGGACCGGCTCGCTCGTCACCCTGGCCACACGCGGGGTCGACGCCCTGGACGACTATTTCTCGCGCTATCTCCCGCAGTTGGGGCTCGCGGTGGTCGTGCCGGTGGCGGTGCTCGCCCGGATCGTCACCGAGGACTGGGTGTCGGCGGCGATCATCATCGGTACCCTGCCGCTCATTCCGCTCTTCATGATGCTGATCGGGTGGGCGACGCAGTCCCGGATGGACCGGCAATGGCGGTCGCTGTCGCAGCTGTCCGGACACTTCCTGGACGTGGTGGCGGGGTTGCCCACGCTGAAGGTGTTCGGCCGGGCCAAGGCGCAGGCCGCATCCATCCGGCGGATCACCGGGGAGTACCGGCAGGCCACGCTGGGGACGCTGCGGATCGCGTTCCTCTCCTCGTTCGCGCTGGAGCTGCTCGCCACGCTGTCCGTCGCGCTGGTCGCCGTGGCGATCGGGATGCGGCTGGTCCACGGCGAGATGGAGCTGTATGCCGGGCTGCTGATCCTGGTGCTGGCGCCCGAGGCGTATCTGCCGCTGCGGCAGGTGGGCGCGCAGTACCACGCGGCGGCGGAGGGGCTCGCCGCCGCGGAGGAGATCTTCACCGTGCTGGAGACACCGGTGGCGGAGCCGGGTACCGGCGTGGTGCCCGCGGGCGCGGTGGTCTTCGACGGCGTCACCGTCCGCCATCCCGGGCGCTCCGAGGATGCCGTGACCGGTGTGTCCTTCACCGTGGAGCCCGGGGAGATCGTCGCCCTGGTGGGGCCGAGCGGAGCGGGCAAGTCGACGCTGCTGGACGTGCTGCTGGGGTTCGTACGGCCCAGCGAGGGGCGGGTACGGATCGGAGGGGCCGATCTCGCCGGGCTGGACGTGGCGGAGTGGCGGTCGCGGATCGCGTGGGTGCCGCAGCGACCGCACCTGTACGCCGGGAGCGTCGCGGAGAACGTACGGCTCGCGCGGCCGGAAGCGGACGACGCCGCCGTACGGCGTGCGCTGCGGGACGCGGGGGCGTGGGAGTTCGTGGCGGCGCTGCCCGAGGGGGCAGACACCCTGCTCGGGGAGGACGGGGCGGGACTGTCGGCGGGGCAGCGGCAGCGGCTGGCGTTGGCGCGGGCGTTCCTCGCGGACCGGCCCGTGCTGCTGCTGGACGAGCCGACGGCCGCGCTCGACGGAGTGACGGAGCGGGAGGTCGTCGCTGCGGTGCGCAGGCTTGCGGTGGGTCGGACCGTGTTGCTCGTCGTGCATCGGCCGGCGTTGCTGGAGGTGGCTGACCGGGTGGTGCGGCTGGGTCGAGGCGGGCTGGTGACGCATTCGGCGGGCAGCCGGCCGACCAGGGGCCTGGACTCCCGCGCCCGTCTCGGCGCCCTGGAGGACGAGCCGGAGGTGGCTGGGCCGGGCGGGCAGGCGGGTGCGCCGGTGGGGGCTGGATCCGGTGGGCCCGCCGCCGCCGGCCTCGGCCAGCCGGTAGGAACTGGGCGTGCTGGGCACGGGCCGGTGGGGGCCGAGGCCGGTGGAACGGTTCTCGGGCGGGTCTTGCGCGGCGGTGGGTCCCGGCGCGGGCGGATGGGGCTTGCCTGGGGGCTCGGGAGTCTGGCCGTCGGAAGTGCCGTGGGGCTGATGGCGACGTCCGGGTGGCTCATCTCGCGGGCCTCGCAGCAGCCGCCGGTGCTGTACCTGATGGTGGCCGTGACCGCCACGCGGGCGTTCGGGATCGGGCGGGCCGTGTTCCGGTACGCCGAGCGGCTGGTGTCGCACGATGCCGTCCTGCGGATGCTGGCCGACACCCGGGTCGCGGTCTACCGGCGCCTGGAACGCCTCGCGCCCGCCGGGCTGCGTACCGTGCGCCGCGGTGATCTGCTCAGCCGGCTGGTCGCGGACGTGGACGCGTTCCAGGACTACTGGCTGCGCTGGCTGCTGCCCGCCGCGGTCGCCCTGGCCGTCTCCGCGGCCTCCGTCGGCTTCACGGCCTGGCTGCTGCCCGAGGCCGGCGCCGCTCTCGCGGCGGGTCTGCTCGCGGCCGGCGTGGGCGTCCCCCTGCTGACCGCACGCGTGGCCCGGCGGACCGAGCGGCGGCTGGCGCCCGCCCGGGGAGTGCTGGCGACCCGGGTGACCGACCTCCTCACCGGCACCGCGGAGCTGACCGTCACCGGTGCGCTGCCCGGCCGTACGGTCGCGGTCCGGCGAGCCGACGGCACCCTCACCCGGATCGCCGCGCGCGCCGCCACCGTCACCGGGCTCGGTGACGGACTGACCGCGCTCGTCTCCGGGCTGACCGTCACGGCCACCGCGCTGCTCGGGGCCCAGGCGGTGGCGGCCGGCCGGCTCGACGGCGTGGCGATGGCCGTGGTCGTCCTGACCCCGCTGGCCGCGTTCGAGGCCGTCCTCGGGCTGCCGCTCGCCTTGCGTCACCGGCAGCGGGTGCGGCGCAGCGCGGAGCGCGTGTACGAGGTCCTGGACGCCCCCGAGCCCGTACGCGAGCCCGAGCGGCCCCGGCAGGCGCCCGCCTCGCCGTTCCCGGTGGTCGTCAAGGGGCTGACCGCACGGTACGGGGGACAGCGGCGGGAGGCGCTGGCCGGGCTGGACCTGACCCTGGAGCGGGGCCGCCGGGTCGCGGTGGTCGGCGCGTCCGGGGCCGGCAAGTCGACCCTCGCCCAGGTGCTGCTGCGGTTCCTCGACCCGGAGGCGGGTTCGTACACGCTCGCCGGTGTGGACGCCTGCGCGCTGGCCGGTGACGACGTGCGGCGGCTCGTCGGGCTGTGTGCCCAGGACGCCCACCTCTTCGACAGCTCGGTGCGCGAGAACCTGCTGCTGGCCAGGAAGGACGCCACCGAGGCCGGTATGCGCGAGGCGCTGGCCCGGGCCAGGCTGCTGGACTGGGTGGACTCCCTGCCCGAGGGCCTGGACACGCTGGTCGGCGAGCACGGGGCGCGGCTGTCCGGCGGGCAGCGGCAGCGGCTGGCGCTGGCCCGCGCGCTGCTGGCGGACTTTCCCGTGCTGGTGCTCGACGAGCCCGCCGAGCATCTGGACCTGCCGACGGCGGACGCGCTGACCGCCGACCTGCTGGCCGCCACCGAGGGCCGTACGACAGTGCTGATCACCCACCGGCTCGCGGGGCTGGACGCGGTGGACGAGGTGCTCGTGCTCGACGCGGGCCGGGTGGTGCAGCGGGGGCCGTACACCCGGCTGATCACCGAGGCGGGGCCGCTGCGGGAGCTGGCCCGGCGGGAGGCGGAGGCGGAGTCCCTGGTGGGAGCCCCGGCCGCCACGGCCGGAAGCTCCCGGTAGGCGGCTCCGCCGGGAGCCGGGATCGGCAAGGGCGATCGGGGAGCGTTACGGGGTGTGGTCCGTGAGCAGGTTCTCGATCACCACGGCGACCCCGTCGTCGTTGTTGGCGACCGTGCGGCCCGACGCGGCGGCGAGGACGTCCGGGTGGGCGTTGCCCATCGCGAACGACTGGCCGGCCCAGGTGAGCATCTCGACGTCGTTGGGCATGTCCCCGAAGGCCACGACCTCCTCGTGCGAGATGCCGCGCTCGGCGCAGCACAGGGCGAGGGTGCTGGCCTTGGAGACGTCGGGGCCGCTCAGTTCCAGCAGGGCGCTGGGGCTGGAGCGGGTGACGTTGGCGTGGCCGCCGACGGCGAGGCGGGCCAGGGTGAGGAAGGCGTCCGGGTCGAGCGACGGGTGGTAGGCGAGGATCTTCAGGACGGGCTGGTCCGCGTCCGGGCCGTCGGGCGCGAGCAGTTCCTCGGCGGGCCGGAGGCTGTCGGGGATCTCCATGTGCAGCTTGGGATAGTCCGGCTCCTGGTGGAAGCCGTAGGTCTGCTCCACCGCGAAGACCGTGCCGGGTGCCGCCTCGCGCAGCAGCCGTACGGCGTTCAGGGCGTTCTCCCGGAGCAGCTCGCGTACCTTCACGAACCGGTGGGCGCCGGGACCGCCGTGCAGGTCGACCACGGCCGCGCCGTTGCCACAGATCGCCAGGCCGTGACCGTGGACGTGGTCGCTGACCACGTCCATCCAGCGGGCGGGCCGGCCGGTGACGAAGAAGACCTCGATGCCGGCCGCCTCCGCGGCGGCCAGCGCGGCGACGGTCCGCGGGGAGACCGACTTGTCGTCGCGCAGCAGGGTGCCGTCGAGGTCGGTGGCGATCAGCCGCGGCCGGATGGCGGCGGACGGGGTCCCGGGCTGTCTGGTCGCTGAGGTCACCCGGTCATTCTCGCGCATATGCCTGCACGGTCGTGCGGAAGTGCGCACAGATGAGACGCAGATGACGCTCAGCGGCCCTTACCGGGGTCGGCGGGCTCCTGGTGCCGGGACCGGCTCCCCGGTCCCGGCGGGGCTCAGGCCAGCTGGGCCGGGGCTTCGGCGGCGATCCGCTCGAAGACCTTCTCGTCCGCGGCGAAGTCGGAGTCCGGGATGGGCCAGTGGATCACGATCTCGGTGAAGCCCAGCGCCTGGTGGCGGCCGGCGAAGTCCACGAAGGCGTCCACGGACGCGAGCGGCCGGCCGCGGTCCGGGGTGAAGCCGGTCAGCAGGACCTTGTCCAGCCCGGTCACGTCCCGGCCGGCGGCCTCGCAGGCCTCGGACAGCCTGCCGAGCTGCCCGCGCAGCGCTTCGACGGACTGCTCGGGGGTGCCGGTCTCGTACAGCTTCGGGTCGCCGGTGGTCACCCAGGCCTGGCCGTACCGTGCGGCCAGCTTCAGACCGCGGGGGCCGGTGGCCGCGACCGCGAACGGCAGCCGGGGGCGCTGCACACAGCCGGGTATGTTCCGCGCCTCGTGCGCCGAGTAGAACCGGCCCTCCTGCGACACGGTGTCCTCGGTGAGCAGACGGTCGAGGAGGGGCACGAACTCGGCGAACCGGTCGGCGCGCTCCCGTGGGCTCCAGGGGTCCTGGCCGAGGGCGGTCGCGTCGAAGCCGGTGCCGCCGGCGCCGATGCCCAGGGTGACCCGGCCGCCGGAGATGTCGTCGAGGCTGACGAGTTCCTTGGCCAGCGTGACCGGGTGCCGGAAGTTCGGCGAGGTGACGAGCGTGCCCAGGCGCAGTCGGTCGGTGGCCGCCGCGGCCGCGGCCAGCGTCGGGATCGCGCCGAACCAGGGGCCGTCACGGAAGCTGCGCCAGGACAGGTGGTCGTAGGTGTACGCCGTGTGGAAGCCGAGCTGTTCGGCCCTCACCCAGGACGCACGGCCGCCTTCGCTCCAGCGGCGGTACGGCAGGATCACGGTGCTCAGACGCAGACTCATGGGTCCGAGCCTAAGCGCCCGGCGCGAGCCGGTGCTCAGCGCGGGTCCGGGAAGCGCAGGTAACGCGGGGGTACGGCCGCCGTCAGCCAGACTCCGTTGGCGCTGAGGTGGAACACATGGCCGTCGCGGTGCATGGCGCCGGAGTCGACGGTGAGCACCACGGGCCGGCCCCGGCGGGCGCCGACCCGGGTGGCGGTCTCCCGGTCGGCGGAGAGGTGGACGTCGTGCCGGTCCATGGGCCTGAGGCCCTCCGCGCGTATCGCGTCCAGGCTGCGCTCCACCGTCCCGTGGTAGAGGTGCGGCGGCGGAGTGGCCGGGGGCAGTCCGAGGTCGACCTCGATGCTGTGCCCCTGGCTGGCCCGGATCCTGTTGCCCTCCGTCACGAAGCGCTGTTTGTCGTTCGTGGCGACGACGTGGTCCAGCTCGTCCCGCGTGAACCGGAATCCGTGCGCGGTGGCCGCGGTGATCAGGGTGTCGACGTCCACCCAGCCGCCCGGGTCCGGGGTGATCCCGATGCGCTCGGGCTGGTGGCGCAGGTGTCTGGAGAGGTATTTGGACACCTGCACGGTGCGTCGTTCGCTCATGGGTCCAGCGTGCGGGAGAGACGTGGATCACGCAGGGTTTTTTCTCCGTAGGTTTGGTCCACAGCCAAGTGTGGTTATCCACAGGGGATTTGGCGAAGGTGTGGACAAGTGGTGGGCCGGTCAGGGGGCTTCGCGAACGGTCCTCGGTGCGGCGGGGAGTGCGGCGGGGGGTGTGGCCCACGGTGGCCGGGTCCGGCGCGCCGGACCCGGCCACCGCCGGAACCCGCTCACAGTTTCGGTTCGACCCGGGCGATTCTGCGCAGCGTGCCCGGCAGGAACCGGGACAGCAGGTGGGCGGCCCGGGCTTCCGGGGTCACCGGGGCGACCGCCCTGTTGTGGGCCACCGCGTCCAGGATGGCGGTGGCGACCTTCTCCGGTGGGTAGTTGCGCAGGCCGTACAGGCGGGCGGACCGCTGCCGGCGGCGCCGCTCCTCGGCCTCGTCGACGCCGGTGAAGCGGGCCGTGGAGGTGATGCCGGTGTTGACGAAGCCGGGGCAGACCGCCGTGACGCCGATGTCCTGGGAGGCCAGTTCGGCGCGCAGGCACTCCGAGAGCATCAGTACCGCCGCCTTGGAGGTGCTGTAGGCCGGCAGGGCGCGGGAGGGCTGGTACGCCGCGGCGGACGCGATGTTGACGATGTGGCCGCCCTGACCGCGCTCCGCCATGCGGGCGCCGAAGAGCCGGCACCCGTGGATCACTCCCCACAGGTTGACGTCCAGGACCTTGCGCCAGTCGTCGGCCGTCGTGGCGAAGAAGGAGCCCGACAGGCCGATGCCCGCGTTGTTGACCAGCACGTCCGGTACGCCGTACTCGCGGTGGACGCGCTCGGCGAGTTTCTCCATGCTCTGCTCGTCGGAGACGTCCGTGTGCTCGGCCCAGGCGTCGGGCGCGCCGGCCAGCCGGGACAGTTCGGCGGTGCGGGTCGCGGCTTCGGCGTCCCGGTCGACGGCGATCACGCGCGCGCCGGCCTCCGCGAAGGCGAACGCGGTCGCCCGGCCGATGCCGCTGCCGGCGCCGGTGATCAGCACCAACTGTCCGCCGAACCGGTCGGCATGGGGGCCGGTGCCCTGGGGGGCGGGACGGCCGCCTTCCACGGACGTGACGAATTCGGCGATCCAGGCCGAGACCTGGTCGGGACGGGTGCGCGGGACCCAGTGCCGGGCCGGGAGCGTGCGGCGGGTCAGCCGCGGCACCCACCGGTCCAGGTCGTCGTAGAGCCGCTCGGAGAGGAACGCGTCGTCCTGGGGCGTGATGAGCTGCACGGGCGCGTGCGCGTACGCGTCCGGGCGCGGCCTGCGCATCCGGGCACGGACGTTGTCCCGGTACAGCCAGGCGCCGTGGGCCGCGTCGCCGGGCAGGGAGGCGGTGGGGTAGTCGCCGTCGGAGATCCGCTCGGCCCGCTCCAGGATCCGAGGCCAGCGCCTGCCGAGCGGGCCGCGCCAGGCCAGTTCCGGCAGGAGCGGGGTGTGCAGCAGGTAGACGTACCAGGACCGGGCGCCCTGGCCGAGGAGCTGGCCGACCCGGCGGGGCGTCGGACGCTTCACCCGCGCGTCGATCCAGTGTCCGAAGTGGTCGAGGGAGGGCCCGGAGATCGAGGTGAAGGAGGCGATACGGTCCTTCGTGCGGCCGACCGTGACGAACTCCCAGGACTGCACCGAGCCCCAGTCGTGCCCGACGAGGTGCACCGGCCGGTCCGGGCTCACCGCGTCCACGACGGCGAGGAAGTCGTCCGTGAGCTTGGCGAGCGTGAAGCCCCCGCGCAGCGGCCGGGGTGCCGTCGAGCGGCCGTGGCCCCGGACGTCGTACAGGACCACGTGGAAGCGGTCGGCGAGCCGGTCCGCGACCTGGGACCAGACCTCCTTGCTGTCCGGATAGCCGTGCAGCAGGACGACCGTCGGCCGCTGCGGGTCGCCCAGCTCGGCCACGCACAGCTCGACCCCGCCGGTGCGCACCCAGCGCTCACGCGCGTCTGTCCGTGTCACTTCTCCTCCGCCCAGCGCCGCACGTGCGGCAGGTCGTCGTCCAGCCAGAAGGCGCTCTCCGCGGGGTCCCGGGAGTCGGTCACCACCAGGATCTCCTCGAACTTCGCGCCCGTGCCGCGGAAGCCGAGGTGGGGTTCGACCGCCCACAGGCCCGGCCGCGGCGGGTGGTCCGAGAAGCGGTACGGCGACCACAGCGGCGACCAGCCCTCGCGGTGGCCGTGCAGCGCGTCGGCGGCCAGGCCCTTGAGGGACTGGGTGCCGAACCCGAACAGGTGCGGCGACCAGCGCCGCTGTCTCACCCGGCCCACCTTGTGGGCGATCACCCCGAAGGGGTACGCCCGGTGCCGGTTGGCGTAGCCCTGGCGGGTCATGAGCCGGTCCACGTCCTCGTAGATCTCCCGCAGCGGGCGCCGCTCGCGCACCTCGCGCAGGATCAGCTCACGGTGCGCCTCCAGATCGGCCATCAGCCGGTTCTGCACGGGGTTCACGCCCAGGGAGCCCGAGTAGCCGATGTCCGCCGTGTACCCCTCGTACACCGGGGCCATGTCCAGGATGAACGGCATCCCCGGCTCCAGCGCGCGGCCGGTCGGGAAGAACTGGAGCGGGACACGGAAGCCCGTGAACGCCGTACGGTCCCCGAACCAGGCGAAGGGCAGGTGGAACCAGTCCCGCACCCCGCGCCCGCACAGCCATTCGCGCTGCATCCGGGCCGCCTCGCGCTCGGTCACGCCCGGTTCGAGGCGTGCGGCGACCGCCTCCGCGCACTCGTAGGCGAGACGCTGCACTCTTCGGAACCCCCGCAGGTCCACGGAGGGTCCGCCGCTCACTGCCGTCGTCATGCCGCCCCGTCCCGTCGTCCCGGCGACTCGCCCCGGCGACGCGTCCGTCGACCGCGGTACGCGTCCGTAACTTGACACTGGTGAATGTGGCAGTTGTTAGAGGTGTCGTCAATAGGGGTGGTCCCGGAGTCCGCCGGCGTTCGGCGGCCGTCCCGCACCACCCCTGGGTGGGCCTCCCGTAGGGCCCCGTACTACCTAGGGCTGACGTGAAACGGCTCTGAAGTCTGACGACCGGCGTGGTCCCGATCACTACTGTCGGAGCCGTGACTGTGATCGCGACCGAAAGCCTGAGCAAGCGGTTCCCCCGGGTGACCGCGCTCGACCGGCTGTCCATGGACATCGGACCCGGTGTGACCGGACTCGTCGGGGCCAACGGCGCCGGCAAGTCCACCTTGATCAAGATCCTGCTGGGTCTGTCCCCCGCCACGGAGGGCCGCGCCGAGGTGCTCGGCCTGGACGTGGCCACCAAGGGCGCCGCCATCCGCGAGCGCGTCGGATACATGCCGGAGCACGACTGCCTGCCGCCGGACGTCTCGGCCACCGAGTTCGTCGTGCACATGGCCCGCATGTCCGGCCTGCCGCCCACCGCGGCCCGCGAACGCACCGCCGACACCCTGCGCCACGTCGGCCTGTACGAGGAGCGGTACCGCCCGATCGGCGGCTACTCGACGGGCATGAAACAGCGGGTGAAGCTCGCGCAGGCGCTGGTGCACGACCCGCAGCTGGTCTTCCTGGACGAGCCGACCAACGGCCTGGACCCGGTCGGCCGCGACGAGATGCTCGGCCTGATCCGCCGCATCCACACCGACTTCGGCATTTCCGTCCTGGTCACCTCCCACCTGCTGGGCGAGCTGGAACGCACCTGCGACCACGTCGTCGTCGTGGACGGCGGCAAGCTCCTGCGCTCCAGCTCCACCACCGACTTCACCCAGACCACGACCACCCTCGCGATCGAGGTCACCGACAGCGACAGCCACCCCGACGGCACCCGCGCGGTCCGCGAGGCGCTCCAGGCGCGCGGGGTCGACACCCACGCCGAGGCGGGCGGCCTGCCCGGCGCCGGACACATCCTGCTGCTGACCGCCGCGGGCGAGGAGACGAACGACCTCGTCCGGGACGTGGTCGCCGACCTCGGGCTCGGCCTGGTGCGCATGGAACAGCGCCGGCACCACATCTCCGAGGTGTTCACCGGCAACGACGAACAGCGGAAGGAGGCCGTCGGCCATGGCGGTTGAGCATCCCCCGGCAACGCCCACCGGCGACCGGTCCCGCATCCACGACATCGGCTACCGCGGCTACGACGGTCCCCGCCTCGGCCGCGCCTACGCCCGCCGCTCGCTGTACTCCCAGTCCCTGCGCGGCGCCTACGGCCTGGGCCGGTCGGTAAAGTCCAAGGTGCTGCCGATGCTGCTGTTCGCGGTGATGTGCGTGCCCGCCGCCATCATGGTGGCCGTCGCCGTCGCCACCAAGGCGCACGAACTGCCGGTGTCCTACACCCGCTACGCGATCACCATGCAGGCCGTCATCAGCCTGTACGTCGCCTCGCAGGCCCCCCAGGCGGTCTCCCGCGACCTGCGCTTCAAAACCGTACCGCTGTACTTCTCGCGGCCCATCGAGAGCGCCGACTACGTGCGCGCGAAGTTCGCGGCGCTCGCCTCGGCCCTGTTCGTCCTCACCGGCGCGCCGTTGCTCGTGATGTACATCGGCGCGCTGCTGTCCAAGATGGGCTTCGTCCACCAGACGGAGAAATTCGCCCAGGGACTGGTCTGCGTGGTCCTGCTCTCCCTGCTCTTCGCCGGTATCGGCCTGGTCATCGCCGCAGTCACCCCGCGCCGGGGCTTCGGCATCGCCGCCGTGATCGCCGTACTGACCATCTCCTACGGCGCCGTGTCCACGCTCCAGGCCATCGCCGACGCCCAGGGCAGCGGCGGCGCCGTCCCGTGGATCGGCCTGTTCTCGCCGGTCACGCTGATCGACGGCGTGCAGTCGGCCCTCCTCGGCGGCAGCTCCGGCTTCCCCGGCGGGGTAGGCCCGTCCAGCGGGGAGGGTGCCGTGTACGTCGTCCTCGTCCTGGCCCTGATCGCGGCCTGCTACGGCCTCCTGAACCGCCGCTACAAGAAGGTGGGACTGTGACCACGCTCACCATCGACCACGTGTCCCGCTGGTTCGGCAACGTCGTCGCCGTCAACGACATCACCATGACCATCGGCCCCGGCGTCACCGGTCTGCTCGGCCCCAACGGCGCCGGCAAGTCCACGCTGATCAACATGATGGGCGGCTTCCTCGCCCCCTCCACCGGCACGGTCACCCTCGACGGGCAGCCGGTCTGGCGCAACGAGGCCATCTACCGGCACATCGGCATCGTCCCCGAGCGGGAGGCGATGTACGACTTCCTCACCGGCCGCGAGTTCGTCGTCGCCAACGCCGAGCTGCACGGCCTGGGCGCCAAGGCGGCCCAGCGCGCCCTCGCCACGGTCGAGATGGAGTACGCGCAGGACCGGAAGATCTCCACCTACTCCAAGGGCATGCGGCAGCGCGTGAAGATGGCGAGCGCCCTCGTCCACGACCCGTCGCTGCTCCTGCTGGACGAGCCGTTCAACGGCATGGACCCGCGTCAGCGCATGCAGCTGATGGAGCTGCTGCGCAGGATGGGCGACGAGGGCCGCACGGTGCTGTTCTCCTCGCACATCCTGGAGGAGGTCGAGCAGCTCGCCCGGCACATCGAGGTCGTCGTCGCCGGACGCCACGCGGCCAGCGGTGACTTCCGCCGGATCCGCCGCCTGATGACCGACCGCCCGCACCGCTACCTGGTGCGCTCCAGCGACGACCGCGCCCTCGCGGCCGCGCTGATCGCCGACCCGTCGACGTCCGGCATCGAGGTCGACGTGACCGAGGGCGCGCTGCGCGTCCAGGCCGTCGACTTCGGCCGCTTCACCGCCCTGCTGCCGAAGGTCGCCAGGGACCACGGCATCCGGCTGCTCACGGTCTCGCCGTCCGACGAGTCCCTGGAGTCCGTCTTCTCGTACCTGGTCGCGGCGTAGGAGGCCCATGATGTATGACCCCACCGTCGCCCGACTCACCTACCGTGCCCTGCTCGGCCGCCGCCGGGCCCTCATCCTCGGCGCGCTGCCGCTGCTGCTGATCGTGATCTCCGTGGCCGTGCGCGGCCTGACCGGAGCCGACGACCAGACGGCGTCGGACGTCCTCGGCGGCTTCGCGCTCGCCACCATGGTGCCGATCATCGGTGTCATCGCGGGGACGGGCGCGATCGGCCCGGAGATCGATGACGGCTCCGTCGTCTACCTGCTGTCCAAGCCGCTCAAGCGGCCCACCATCATCCTGACCAAGCTGATCGTCGCCGTCGGCGTCACCATGGTCTTCTCGGCGGTGCCGACCCTGATCGCCGGCCTGATCCTGAACGGCAACGGCCAGCAGATCGCCGTCGCCTACACGGTCGCCGCGCTGATCTCCTCCATCGCCTACTCCGCGCTGTTCCTGCTGCTGGGCACCGTCTCCCGGCACGCGGTGGTCTTCGGGCTGGTCTACGCCCTGGTCTGGGAGGCGCTGTTCGGCTCCCTGGTGCCGGGCGCGCGCACGCTGAGCGTCCAGCAGTGGTCGCTCGCCGTCGCCCACAAGCTGGCCGGCGGGGACCTGGTGACCTCCGAGGTGAGCCTGCCGACGGCCACCGTGCTGCTGGTGGCGGTCACCGTGCTCGCCACCTGGTACGCCGGGCAGAAGCTGCGGGCGCTGACGCTGGCGGGCGAGGAGTAAGAGGTACGCGGGGCGAAGAGCAAGAGGTACGGGGGCCGCGCGAGCGGCCCCCGTCGCATTCCGCGCTCGATGCCGGGCCGCGGGCCCGACACGCGAGCGCTACGCCAGCGAACGCTCCAGTACGACCGCGATCCCGTCGTCCTCGTTGGAGGCCGTCACCTCGTCGGCCACCGCCTTCAGTTCCTCATGGGCGTTGGCCATGGCCACACCCCTGGAGGCCCAGGCGAACATCGGGATGTCGTTGGGCATGTCGCCGAAGGCGATCGTGTCGGCGGCCTTCAGGCCAAGCCGGCGGGCGGCGAGGGACAGGCCCGTGGCCTTGGACAGGCCGAGCGGGAGCAGTTCCACGATGCCCGCGCCCGCCATGGCCACCGTGACGAAGCCGCCGGCCGCCTGCCGGGCGGCCTCCGCCAGCTCGTCGTCGCCCAGCGACGGGTGCTGTATGTAGATCTTGTTCAGCGGAGCGCTCCAGATGTCGGACGCGTCCGTGAACGGTGTCGCGGGCAGCCTGCCCGTGACCGCGTATCCCGGGCCCACCAGCACCTCGCCGTCCAGGCCGTCCCGGCTGGCCGCCAGGTACAGCGGGCCGACCTCGGCCTCGATCTTGGCCAGGGCCACGCCCGCCAGCTGCCGGTCCAGGGTGACGGAGGTCAGCAGGCGGTGGCTGCCGGCGTCGTACACCTGGGCGCCCTGGCCACAGACGGCGAGGCCGTCGTAGCCGAGGTCGTCCAGGATGTGCCGGGTCCAGGGCACCGCGCGGCCGGTGACGACGATGTGCGCGGCGCCCGCCGCGGTCGCCGCGGCGAGCGCGTCCCGGGTGCGCCGCGAGATCGACTCGTCGGAGCGCAGCAGCGTGCCGTCGAGGTCGGTGGCGATGAGCCCGTACGGGAAGGTCACCGGGACACCGGCTCCAGGACCTCACGGCCGCCCAGATAGGGGCGCAGCACCTCGGGGACCCGGACGGAGCCGTCGGCCAGCTGGTGGTTCTCCAGGATCGCCACGATCGTGCGCGGGACGGCGCACAGCGTGCCGTTGAGCGTGGCGAGCGGCTTGACCTGCTTGCCGTCGCGGACCCGGATGGACAGGCGGCGGGACTGGAACTCGGTGCAGTCGGAGGTCGAGGTCAGCTCGCGGTACTTGCCCTGGGTCGGGATCCACGCCTCGCAGTCGTACTTGCGGGCGGCCGAGGAGCCGAGATCGCCGGAGGCGACGTCGATGACGCGGAACGGCAGCTCCAGCGACTCCAGCCACTGCTTCTCCCACGCCAGCAGGCGCTGGTGCTCGGCCTGCGAGTCCTCGGGAGCGACGTACGAGAACATCTCGACCTTGTCGAACTGGTGCACGCGGAAGATGCCCCGGGTGTCCTTGCCGTGCGAGCCGGCCTCGCGGCGGAAACAGGGCGAGAAGCCCGCGTACCGCAGCGGCAGCTTGTCGGCGTCGATGATCTCGTCCATGTGGTAGGCCGCCAGCGGCACCTCGGAGGTGCCGACCAGGTACAGGTCGTCCTTGTCGAGGTGGTAGACGTCCTGGGCGGCCTGGCCGAGGAAGCCGGTGCCCGCCATGGACTGCGGGCGGACCAGCGCCGGGGTGAGCATCGGCGTGAAACCGGCCGCGGAGGCCTGCGCGATCGCCGCGTTCACCAGGGCCAGCTCCAGCAGGGCGCCGACACCGGTGAGGAAGTAGAAACGGGAGCCGGAGACCTTGGCGCCACGCTCGACGTCGATCGCGCCGAGCAGCTGGCCCAGCTCCAGGTGGTCCCTGGGCTCGAAGCCCTCGGCACCGAAGTCACGGATAGCGCCGTGCGTCTCCAGCGTGACGAAGTCCTCCTCGCCGCCGACGGGCACGTCGGGGTGGACCAGGTTGCCGAGCCGGAGCAGCAGCTCCTGGGTCTCGGTGTCGGCCGCGTCGCGCTCGGTGTCGGCGGCCCTGACGTCGGCCTTCAGCTGCTCGGCACGCTTGAGCAGCTCGGCCTTCTCGTCGGGGGAGGCCTTGGGGATCAGCTTGCCGAGCTGCTTCTGCTCGGCGCGCAGCTCGTCGAAGCGGACGCCGGAGGACCTGCGCCGCTCGTCGGCAGACAGGAGGGCGTCGACGAGCGCGACGTCCTCTCCACGGGCGCGCTGGGACGCGCGCACACGGTCGGGGTCCTCACGGAGCAGGCGAAGGTCAATCACGGGGCCAAGGCTACCGGTGCGCGGTCGTGGCTCACGAATCACTATTCGGGGTGTTGTGATTCGCCGCTTACGTTCCGGTATGAGCTAATTGCCGAACGTGTCAAGGAAAGGTGTCCCACTCCCTGGGACGGGGCACGCGACGGCCGCCGCGTTGACCGGATCTCCTTGCGGGGGAGGGGATTTGGCGACTCGGTTGTCCACAGAGATCCGCACCCCCCGATAAGTTATCCACAGGCTGTGTGGAAGATCTGTGGATTTCGGAATTGATCACTCCGGAAACCCCGGACGGGCCGAAGAATTCCCGGGTCAAACCCCATCGACACCCGCGTTCGGGTGGAAAAAGGTCGCCCTGATAGATGAATCGAAGCAAACGGCTGAACGAAGGGTGATCCTACGGAGGGTAGCGGCGCCCGGGTGGTCTAGGGCGATTTGTCGACCTGCCGTGCCTCCACTGTCGACTTGTCCCCAGGTCGAGAAGGGAGCCTGTGGATAACTTCTGTGGATAACGTTGGTGTGCAGGTACGACCGGCTGGAACGGCTGGTCAGAACCGGCCGTCCTGGCAGCGCGCCACCCAGTCCGCCGCCGCCATGAACTCCTCGTCCGACGTCCCCGGCAGCGTCGGACGGACCGCGTCCGGCGTGACGTCCGCGCGCGGGTAGGAACCCAGGAAGCGCACCTGGAGACAGATGCGCTTCAGGCCCATCAGCGTCTCCGCCATCCGCCGGTCGGCGATATGGCCCTCGGCGTCGATGCAGAAGCAGTAGTTGCCGATGCCGGCGCCGGTCGGCCGGGACTGGAGCAGCATGAGGTTGATGCCGCGCGAGGCGAACTCGCCGAGCAGGTCGCGCAGGGCACCGGGGTGGTCGTCCCGCTGCCACAGCACCACCGAGGTCTTGTCGGCACCGGTCGGCGCGGCGGGCCGGGCCGGGCGGCCGACCAGCACGAACCGCGTCTGGGCGTTCTCCGCGTCGTGGATGCCGGTCTCCAGCGCCTCCAGACCGTACCGGGCGGCGGCGAACTCACCGGCGAACGCGGCGTCGTAGCGGCCCTCCTGGACCAGGCGGGCGGCGCCCGCGTTGGAGGCGGCCGATTCCCAGAGCGCCTCCGGGAGGTGGGCGCGCAGCCAGTTGCGCACCTGCGGCTGGGCCGCGGGGTGGGCGGAGACTGTCTTGATGTCCGCGAGCTTCGTGCCGGGACGGACCAGCAGCGCGAAGGTGATGGACAGCAGCACCTCGCGGTAGATCGTCAGCGGCGCGCCCGCGACCAGCTCGTCCAGGGTGGTGGTGATCCCGCCCTCGACCGAGTTCTCGATCGGCACGAACGCGGCCTCGGCCTCACCGGCCCGTACCGCGTCCAGCGCGGACTGCACCGACACGTACGGGATCAGCTCCCGGGTGGCCGCCTCCGGAAGCGTGCGCAGGGCGACCTCCGTGAAGGTGCCCTCCGGGCCGAGATAGGCATAGCTCGCTGGCATGCCCTCACCCTAATGGCCGCGGGGCCGGCCGGTCCCGCCATCTCATGGGCGCCACTCGACCGGGTGGTTTCAACCCGGATCGTCCCCCGGACGGGCGATGATGCGCGTACGCGCATCGGCCCTCCCGCGGCCGTTTTCCCGTCAGCCCTCCAGCAGCCGTTGCCCCACGTACTCGCCCTCGGCCGCGCCTCCCGGCACCGCGAACAGACCGCTCGCCTCGTGACGGATGTACTTCGACAGCGCGTCGCCCCGGTCGAGCTTGCGCTGCACCGGTACGAAGCCGCGCAACGGGTCCGCCTGCCAGCAGATGAAGAGGAGCCCGGCGTCGGGCGTGCCGTCCGGGCCGATGCCGTCGTGGTAGGAGAAGGGGCGCCGGAGCATGGCCGCGCCGCCGTTCTTGTCGGGCCGGGTGATCCGGGCGTGCGCGGTGAGCGGGACGACGTACTCGCCGCGGGCGTCGGTCTTCTCCAGGTCCATCGGGGTCGTCTCGCCGCCCCCGGACAGCGGTGCCCCGTCGGCCTTGCGGCGCCCGATGACCTGCTCCTGCGCCGTGAGCGACAGCCCCTCCCAGTCGTCCAGGAGCATGCGGATGCGGCGTACGACGGCGTAGGAGCCGTTCGCCATCCAGGCGGGCTCGCCCGACGCGGGCACGAAGATCCGCTTCTCGAAGTCGGTGTCGGCCGGCTTGGGGTTGCGGGTGCCGTCGAGCTGGCCCATGAGGTTGCGGGCCGTCATGGGGTGGGCGGTGGCGCCCGGGCTGCGGTTGAAGCCGTTCATCTGCCAGCGCACCCGCGCGGCGGAGCCCGCGTCCTTCTGGATCGCGCGCAGGGCGTGGAAGGCGACCAGGGCGTCGTTCGCGCCGATCTGCACCCACAGGTCGCCGTTGCTGCGCGCCCGGTCGAGACGGTCGGAGGAGAAGTCCGGCAGCGGGTCGAGGGCGCCGGGCCGCTGCTTCTCCAGGCCGGTCCGCGCGAAGAAGCCGTGACCGAAGCCGAAGGTGAGGGTCAGCGAGGAGGGACCCGCGTCCCGGGCCACCGCGGTGTCGTCGTGTGGGGCGGCCTCGCCCGCCATCAGCCGTTCCGCCGTCACCGACCAGCGGCGCAGCAGGGCCGCCGCCTCCCTGCGGCCCGCGCCCGCCGCCAGGTCGAAGGCGACGAGATGGCCGCAGGCCTGGAGTCCCTCGGTGATGCCGGGCTGATGTTTCCCGTGAAACATCGCCCGGCCCGAGCCCACCGAGGACAGCGGAGCGGCCTGGGCGGGCGCGGCGGCGTACCCCACGGCACCGCCCGCCGCGCCGAGCGCGAGCCCGGCGGCGCCGGCCGTGCCCAGCAGGGCGCGCCGGGAGACACCGCGCGCCCCGGACACGGGCCCGGCCACCGGCGTGCCGGGCGTACGGGTCTGCGGGAGGGACTGGTCGGACATGGTGGTTCAGCCGATCTGCGCGTGCTTGGAGACGGTCGTCTGGTCGATGTCGGAGGTGCGGACCGTGACGGCGACGGTCCAGTCGCCGGCCATCGGGATCTGCACCCCGGTCGCCGACCAGTGGCCGGTGGTGATGTGGTCGGGCGTCACGGGCAGCGGGCCGATCTTCTTCGCCTGGAGGGTGAAGGAGATCTTCACCTCGGGGACGTCGAAGGCCCGGCCGTTGGGGCGCTGGACGTAGACGTGCATCTCGTTGCCGCCCACCCGCGCGGGGTCGAGGTCGATGCTGACGACGCCCTTGCCGTCGGTGCCGCCGGTGTCGAACGGCATGTCCAGGGTGAGGGCCCCGGACGGGGACGAGGTGGCGGAGCCGGACGCGGCCGAGGTGGCTGCCTTGGCCTCCTGCTCGGTGCGGCCCGGCTCGGTCTGGGTCAGCGCGGTGGTGACTGCGAGCAGCACCAGGGCGACGCCGGTCTCGGCGAGCACCGAGCGGCGCAGGCCCGAGCGCTGCGGATCGGCGTCGCGCAGCCGCTTTCGCCGGGCGGCGTCGACGGCCACGCGCTGCCGGGCGAGCTGGGCGGCACGCCGCGAGTCACCGGGAGCGGCGTCCTCGCCGGGGCCCTGGTCGGCACCGGCG
Source organism: Streptomyces sp. NPDC028722 (assembly GCF_040637655.1). Taxonomy (NCBI): domain Bacteria; kingdom Bacillati; phylum Actinomycetota; class Actinomycetes; order Kitasatosporales; family Streptomycetaceae; genus Streptomyces; species Streptomyces sp. NPDC028722. The sequence goes on along the minus strand of NZ_JBEZWU010000006.1, from coordinate 139,786 downwards.
GTGGAAGCGGAGCCGTCGTCGGCCTCCTTGCCGCCGCCAGCGGTTCCGTCGCCGCCACCCGCCGCCGTGCCGCAGGCCTCGGTCTCGGCGTCGGTGTCGCCACCGGTCACCCTCGATACGGGGACCGGTTCCCTGGCCTCGGACCTCTCCGTCTCTTCGGCACGGACGGCCGGGTCCCTGAGCTGGGCCGTCCAGCGCCGGGACATCACCGCGACGCCGACCAGCAGCGCCACCAGCCCGATCTTGACCAGCAGCAGCTGCCCGTACCCGGTGCCGGTGAACGCCGACCAGGAGCCGAGCTGCCGCCAGGACTGGTAGACGCCGGTGGCGACCAGCGCGACGACGGAGCCGGCGGCCACCCGGGAGAACCGCTGCACGGCGACGGCCCCGACCGGGGTATCTGCGGGCGCCCGGTACAGGGCGACCAGCAGCGCGGTGAGCCCGCCCAGCCAGGCGGCGACGGCCAGCAGATGGACGACGTCGACCGGCATGGCGATGCCCGGCTGGAGTCCGGTGGAGGCGTGCTCGGCCATCGCCCAACTGGTCGCCAGTCCGGCCGCGACGACGCCCCCGCCGACCGCGAGCCCGAAGGTCAGGTCGCGCTTCTCCTGCTGCTCCTCGCGCCGGGTGTAGGTGCCGAAGAGGACGGCGACGAACAGCGCGGCGGCGGCGAGCAGCAGCAGCCGGGAGACCAGCGCGGCACCGGTCTTGGTCTGGAGCACCTGGCCGAGCAGACCGAGGTCGAAGACATCGGCGAGCTTGCCGGAGGTGGTGTACGAGCCGCGCAGGAGCAGCAGCCAGAGGGTGGCCGCGGTCAGCGCGACCCAGCCGCCGGCCACCAGCCGTTGCAGGGCCCGTACGCCCGCGCCGCGCTGCCAGCAGACGAGCACGAAGGCCGCACCGCCGGCGAGCACGAGGAAACCGGCGTAGGACACGTACCGTCCGAACGCGTACAGCGCGCCCACGACTCCGCCGCCCGCGGCCGGCCCGGTGTCCTGCACGACGGTCTGCGAGGGCGCGCCGATGGAGAAGGTGTAGGCGCCGGAGACGGGGTGGCTGTCCGCCGAGACGACCTGGTAGGTGACGGTGTAGGTGCCCTTGCCGAGGCCGCTCCTGAGCCGCACGGCGTACGTCGTTCCGCTGATGTTCGCGGGGCTGCCCGTCTGGACCGGCTTGCCCCTGGGGTCGAGGACGCGCAGGGAGTCGTCGTTCATCGCCACCTTCTCGGAGAAGGTGAGCGACACCTGGGTGGGCGCCTTGTCGGCCACCACCCCCTGCGCGGGGTCGCTGCCGGTCAGTGCCGCGTGCGCGGAGGCCGGTCCGGCGCCCGCCAGCAGCGCGCCGGTGACGGCGAGCAACAGCAGCACCAGGTACCGCAGGCGGGGGGTGATGGTCCGGGTCACGGTGGTCCCTCCCTCAGTGGCCGGTCGACGGGTGATACGTGGCGGACTCCACCGGCATCTCGACGGTGAGGCGGCCCGACCGGGCGAACGTGAGCTTCACGGTGACCGTCTGGCCCTGCTTCGGCGCGCGCTTCAGCTTCTCGAACATCAGATGGTTGCCGCCGCTCTCGAACACGAGCCGGCCGTGGGCGGGCACCGCGAAGGAGGACTTCTCCGCCATGGCGCCGCCCTCCGTGCTGTGCATGGTGACCTGGCCGGCGACATCGCTGCTGACCGAGGTCAGCTCGTCCCCGGCGCCGCCCTTGTCGGTGATCGTCAGGAAGCCGGCGGCCATCTCGGCGGAGACCGGCTGGGGCATGTACGGGGAGCTGACGGACAGCTCGGCCCGGTCCGGGCCGGAAGCGGAACCGGATCCGGAGCAGCCCGTGAGCGTCAGCGCGCCCGCGAGCCCACCGGCGGCCAGGACGGCCGTGCGACGCCTCACGGGTTGGCTCCCCTGACGAGCTTGGGCAGGTCCCGGCTGTAGTCGTCGACCGTGGTGTCCTCGCCGTAGAGGACGTAACCAGCGTCCGTCTTCGGGGAGAAGGCGATGACCTGGGTGCCGTGCACCGAGACGAGCTTGCCGTTCTTGTCCTTCGTGGTCGGCTCCACGGCGATGCCGACCGAGCGGGCACCGGCCTTGACGGCGGCGAAGTCGCCGGTGAGGCCGATGAACCGCGAATCGATGCCCTTGAGCCACTTGCCCAGCTCGGCGGGGGTGTCGCGGCCGGGGTCGGTGGTGACGAACACGACCCGCAGATCGTTCTGCTCGGCCTTGGGCAGCGTCTTCTGGGCGACGGCGATGTTGCTCATCGTCGTGGGGCAGATGTCGGGGCAGTGGGTGTAACCGAAGTAGAGCAGGGTCGGGTGGCCCTGGGTCTCCTTGCGGAGGTCGTACTTCCTGCCGTGGGTGTCGGTGAGGACCAGGTCCGGCTTCTTGAACGGCTGGTCGAGAACGGTGGCGGCCTTGCCCGCGTCCGACCCGCCCGAGACGACGGTGACCGGCGCGTCGCTGTTGCCGTCGGTGCCGCAGGCGGAGAGGGTCAGGGTGGCGGCGGCGAGCGTCACGGCCGCGGCGAACGTCTTCTTGCGCATAGAAAAATGTCCCAGATGTGTGAATTCCGGCGCGCACCGGGGTCGTACGACGGGGTCCATCGGCCGGGGCCGGCGGACGGCGCCGTACGACGCCCGGCGCGCGCTGGGGAAAGGGCTCAGGCGGTGCGGCGGCGGCCGGCGAGGACGCCGTAGGCGACGCCCGCGACGCCGACGACGATGCCGATCACGCCGAGCACGCGCGCGGTGGTGTCACTGCCGCTGCCGGAGTCCCCGGCGGCGGCCGTCTTCTGGCTCTTGCCGTCCGTGTCGTCGGCGGCGGCCGTCGTGCCGGCGTGGTCGTCACCGGAGGCGGCGGTCAGCTCCAGGACGGGCGCCGGGTTCTCCGGCTCGTCCTGGCCCTTCTGCGGCACCTCGATCCAGCGCACGACCTCCTTGTTCGAGTACGTCTGCACCGCCTTGAACACCAGCTGGTCGGTGTTCTCGGGCAGGGCGCCCAGGGAGACGGGGAACTTCTGGAAGTAGCCGGGGGCGATGCCCTTGCCGTCGGCGGTCCAGGTCACCTTGGTGACGGCCTCGTCGATCTTCTCGCCGTGCATGGTCAGCGGCTTGGCCAGCTTGGACCTGGTGACGTCGATCTTCCAGCCGGGGATCGGCTGCGGCATCACCGAGGCGATCGGGTGGTCGGCGGGGAGGTTGACCTCGAGCTTGGTGGTCGAGGCGTCGTCGCGCTCGTTGGGGACCTTGAAGTCCACGACCGCGTATCCGCCCTTGGCCGCGATGCCCTCCGGCTGCACGCCGACGTGCGCGAAAGCGGGAGCCGACAGGACGAGGACGGCCGAGCCGGCGACGGCAGCGGCGGCGGCGATACGAGAAGCCTTCATGGAAGGAAGTACTCCACTCTGAGTGAGGTCCGGTGGTGAGGAGGAATACGCGCGTGCGGGGCCGGTGTGCCGGCCGTACCGCTGGAAAAAGGTGTGCACGCGCGCGTGCCGCGTGTCGGCGGCCCACCGGGTCCGTGGAGCGGGGGTCGCGTCAGGCGGCGAGGAGGAACGCGGCGGCGGGCGGGCCGCGCCGGATCACCGTGTGCTGGAGTACGGCGGTGTGCGGGGCCGGTGCCTCGTCGCGGTCGGTACGACGGCCGCGCGGGCCGGGGTCGGCCGCGGGCAGCAGCCCGGCGCACAGAGCGTGCGCCAGCGCCAGCGCCGCGCGCAGGGACCGTACGAGCGCCCCCTCCACGACTCCGTGCGCCGACAGCTCGATCAGCCGCAGCACGGCGAGGTCCCCGCGGCGCAGCAGCCAGCCGGCGACGACGGCCGCGAGCACGTGGCCGAGCAGCATCGGCAGCGAGGGCAGCAGCCCCATGGCGGCGCCGGTTGCGTCGTGCGCGTGGTGCAGGGCGGGCAGGGTGCCCGTCGGCCGGCCGGTGCGGTCGATGAGGTGCGCGTCGAGCAGCAGCCGGAAGGCGTGCCCCGGGGTGAGGGACGACGGGGCCGAGCCGCACACCAGGCGCGCGGCCTGCTCGACGAGCGCGCTGTCGCTCAGCGTCCCGCCGGCGGCGGACCCCGGTCCGGACGACGCCATCGACGTCATCCCGCCGGTGGCCGCCGCGGCCCCCTGCTGGCCCAGCCCGAACAGCGTGTGCAGCACGGTCTGGCCGAGGGCGAGGAGCGCGGCGATACCCGGCAGCGAACGGGTCCGACCGGTGAGCGGCGCCACGAGCAGCAGGGAGCCGAGGAAGCCCGCGCCCAGCGTCCACAGCGGCACGCGCGCGCAGGAGGCCAGGGTGTGCCCGGCCGCGGCCAGCGCGACGCAGACCGCGGTGAACACCGCGGCCCGCAGCATCCGGAGACCGGCTCCGGGGCGCACCGTGCGCGGGTGGGGGGCAGTCATGGCGGGGTCATCATCGCACTGCGCCCGCCGGGCGCCTACGGCAGGGCGGCCGAGCCCGTCCTCTCATACACCGATTCCTCCCCCGGCGCATCGGCTGTATGGGCGGCGTCACGCCCACGCAGTGCTTACGGGCGCCTACAGGCGGCAATAGGTAACGGTATGTCGAGCCGCGGCCGGGAGGCTGGAGCATGAGCATCTGGTGGTCACTCCATCTGCGGCGCGACGCCGCGAGCGTGCCGCTCGCCCGGCGGCTGCTGATCGGCACCATGGAGACGGCGGGCGTCGACCCGGAGATCTCCTACGACCTGTCCGTCGCCCTGAGCGAGGCCTGCGCGAACGCTGTCGAGCACGGCGGGGACCTCGCGCCCGGCGCCTCCGAGGCGTACCGGGTGACCGCGTACCTCGACGGTGAGACGTGCCGTATCGAGGTGGCCGACTGGGGGTCCGGCACCGTCCGCACCCAGGACATCCGGCCCGCCCGCCCGGACGCCGAGCACGGCCGCGGCCTGTGTCTGATCCGGGAACTCGCCGACCACGTCCACATCGGGCCCAAGCCGGGCCGGGGCGGGACGGTCGTCAGCTTCGACAAGATCCTCAAGTGGACGAAGGACCCGTCCCTGCTCACGGCGTGACGGCCTGACGGCCGGGCAGGGCCGCCGGCGCGCTTCCTTGTCGGCGCGTCCCGTCATCGGCGCCGCCTCGTCGGCGCGTCCCGGCGTCGGTGTGTCGCCTCAGCCGCCGGTGTCCAGCACCTTCGCCAGCGCCTCCAGTGCCTGGGGATACATCCCTTCCCGGGGTGTGCCGTAGCCGACGACCAGACCCTGGGGCCGGTCGGGGGCCGGGGTGTGCCAGTGGTCGCCGAGGGTGCCGAGCGCCAGGCCCTCCGTCTCAGCGCGGGCCAGCACCTCGGCCTCGTCCGGGACCTCGATCAGCGCGTGCAGCCCGGCCGCGATCCCGCGCACGCTCCGGTGCGCCCCCAATCGGTCCAGAAGCTGGTCCCGGCGCCGCCGGTAGCGCAGCCGGCACGCGCGCACGTGCCGGTCGTACGCGTGGCTGTCGATCAGTTCGGCGAGCGCCAGCTGGCCGATGGTCTCGGTGTGGTGGTCGCTGTGCAGCTTGGCGTCGGTGACCGCGTCGACCAGGTGCGGCGGCAGCACCATCCAGCCCAGCCGCAGCGCCGGGCCGAGGGTCTTGGAGACCGTGCCCAGATAGGCCACGTGACCGGGCGCCGTCCCCTGCAACGCGCCCACCGGCTGCCGGTCGTAGCGGAACTCGCCGTCGTAGTCGTCCTCGACGACCAGGCCGCCGCGCGCGCGTGCCCAGTCGGTCAGCGCCCGGCGCCGCTCGGGATGCAGGGTCACCCCGGTCGGGTACTGGTGGGCCGGCGTGACCACCACGGCCGCCGCCTCGCCCAGTTCCCCGGGCCGTACGCCGCGCGTGTCGACCGGGGCGGGCAGCACCGTCCCGCCGTTGCGCCGCACCACGTCCCGGTGGAAGGGCAGCCCGGGGTCCTCCATGGCGACCGCGGCGCCGTCCAGCACCCGGGTCAGGAGCGCCAGGCCCTGTACGTACCCGGAGGTGATGACGATCCGCTCCGGTGGTGCGCATACCCCGCGGGCCCGGCCCAGGTAGCCGGAGAGCGCGGTGCGCAGCTCGCTCCGGCCGCGCGGGTCGCCGTAGTCGTACGCCGGTGAGGGTGCCGTCGCGATGGCGCGGCGCAGCGCGCGCAGCCAGGCCGCGGCCGGGAAGGCGCCGACGTCGGGGCTGCCGGGGCGCAGGTCGAGACGCGGGGCACGCGCGCGTGGGGACGGCTCCGGCCGCGGCGCCCGGACGGCCGGCAGCTCGGCGACCCGGGTGCCCGAGCCCTGCCGGGCCGTCAGGTAGCCCTCGGCGACGAGCTGGTCGTAGGCGGCCTTGGCGGTGCCGCGCGAGATGCCGAGTTCCGCCGCGAGGCGCCGGGTGGCCGGCAGCCGGGCGCCGGGGGTGAGCCGCCCGTCCCGCACGGCGTTCCGCAGGGCCCGCTCCAGCCCGGCCCGGCGCCCGTCCGCCGCGTCGGGTTCGAGATGCAGGTCCACGCCCACGCCGGACCGGAAACCGTCCACGCACACCCTTCCCCCGGGCGCGTGAGACCTTCGCGCGCCCGCCCCCGTGCCGATGGCCGGGCACCGCCGCGGTGCCCGGCCATCATCCTGTTCGTACCGTTCAGCCCTTCAGGGCGGCCATCCACGCCTCGACATCGTCGGACCGCCGCGGCAGTCCGGCGGACAGGTTCCGGTTGCCGTCCTCCGTGACGAGGATGTCGTCCTCGATGCGGACGCCGATGCCCCGGTACTCCTGCGGCACCGTCAGGTCGTCGGCCTGGAAGTACAGGCCCGGCTCGACGGTGAGCACCATGCCCGGCTCCAGCGTGCCGTCGACGTACGTCTCCACGCGCGCGGCGGCGCAGTCGTGCACGTCCAGGCCCAGCATGTGACCGGTGCCGTGCAGCGTCCAGCGGCGCTGGAGGCCCAGCTCCAGGACGCGCTCGACCGGGCCCTCGGCCAGTCCCCATTCGACGAGCTTCTCGGCGAGGACGCGCTGGGCGGCGTCGTGGAAGTCGCGGTACTTGGCGCCCGGCCGTACGGCCGCGATGCCGGCCTCCTGGGCCTCGTACACGGCGTCGTAGATCTTCTTCTGGATCTCGCTGTACGTGCCGCTGACGGGCAGCGTGCGCGTGACGTCGGCGGTGTACAGGGTGTGCGTCTCCACACCCGCGTCGAGCAGGAGCAGGTCGCCGGAGCGGACCGGGCCGTCGTTGCGGACCCAGTGCAGGGTGCAGGCGTGCGGGCCGGCGGCGGCGATGGTGCCGTAGCCGACGTCGTTGCCCTCCACGCGCGCACGGAGGAAGAACGTTCCCTCGATGTAGCGCTCGCTCGTCGCCTCGGCCTTGTCGAGGACCTTCACGACGTCCTCGAAGCCCCGGACCGTCGAGTCGACGGCCTTCTGGAGCTCGCCGACCTCGAATTCGTCCTTGACCAGCCGGGCCTCGGAGAGGAAGACGCGCAGTTCCTCGTCGCGCTCGGCGGTGACCTTGTCGGTCAGGGCGGCCTCGATGCCGGCGTCGTGACCGCGCACGACGCGGACCGGGCCGGTGGCCTCACGCAGCTGCTCGGCCAGCTCGCGCACGTCGGCGGCCGGGATGCCGTAGAGCGCCTCGGACTCGGTGAGGGAGTGGCGGCGGCCGACCCACAGCTCGCCCTGGCCGGAGAGCCAGAACTCGCCGTTCTCGCGGTCGGAGCGCGGCAGGAGGTAGATCGTCTCCTGGTGGCCGTCCGCGGTGGGCTCCAGGACGAGGACGCCGTCCTCGGTCTGGTCGCCGGTGAGGTAGGTGTACTCGACGGAGGCACGGAAGGCGTACTCCGTGTCGTTCGAGCGGGTCTTCAGGTTGCCCGCCGGGATCACCAGGCGCTCGCCCGGGAAGCGGGCGGAGAGCGCGGCACGGCGGCGGGCGGTGTGCCCGGCCTGCTCCACCGGCTCCAGGTCACGCAGCTCCGTGTCGGCCCAGCCGGACTTCATGTTCTCGGCCAGCTCGTCGGAGACGCCCGGGTACAGGCCGTTCTTCCGCTGCTTGATGGGCTCGTCGGACTCGGTCTCGGGGCCCTCCGCGGTAGCGGAGTCGGGCACAGCCGGGTTGAGCTCGTCGGACACGTGATCCTCCTCGATACGCCATGTGATCTCCCCCGGGGCCCGCGACGCTCCTGCTTGTGGCCGAGCGGGGACCTCCATCATCGTACGGTCGTACCGCGGGCGGACCGGGGCCGGATGACCTGTTATGCCCGGTCATGCCGGTCCCGGGGCGCGGGGCTCAGTCGAAGCGGGCCGCCAGCAGGACCACGTCCTCGTCGCTGTCCGCCGCGTCCAGTCCGTCCGGCAGGACCGTGCGCAGGACGTGGTCGGCGACGGCTCCCGGATCGTGGCGCACCGCGCGCGGGACGCCCGCGGCGGCCGCGTGCAGCCGGGCGAAGGCGCGGTCCATCGGGTCGCCGGTACGGTGCAGCAGCCCGTCGGTGTAGAGCAGGACCGTCTCCCCGGCCTGTGCCTGGATCTCCACGCTGGGCGCCTCCCAGCAGGCGAGCATGCCGAGCGGGGCGGAGACGGAGGTCTCGGCGAACCGGGTGCGCCGCTCCCCGATGAGCAGCGGCGGGCTGTGTCCGGCGCCGGCCAGGGTGACCTTGCGCAGGGCGGGCTCGCAGAAGGCGAACAGGGCGGTGGCCGAGCGGGCGGGCTCGGTCAGCCGCAGCAGCAGCTCCAGGTCGGACAGGACGGCCACCGGGTCCTCGCCCTCCATCACGGCGTACGCCCGCAGGGACGCGCGCAGCCGGCCCATGGCGGCCACCGCGCTGGGCCCGGAGCCGGTGACCGAGCCGACGGACAGGCCGAGCGCGGCGTCCGGCAGCGGCAGGGCGTCGTACCAGTCGCCGCCGCCGCGCGGGCCGGTGCGGTGCCGGGCGGCGAGCTGCACACCGGCCACCCGGGGCAGCCGGGCGGGCAGCAGCTCCTCGGTGATGGTCGCCATGCACGCACGCGTGCGCTCCACCTCCAGCAACCGGGCGAGGTGCTCGGTGGCGTGCCGGACGTACAGGCCGGCGAGGTGGCGCCGCCGTTCGTGCGGTTCGGCCGGTTCGTCGTAGAACCAGACGGCGGCACCGAGGCGGCCGGCGGACGCGGTGGCGAGGGGCACGGCGTAGCTGGCGGCGTAGCCGAGGCGGGCGGCCACCTCGCGGTGGCGGGGGTCGAGGCCGTCCTCGGCGAGCAGATCGGGGTGGACGATCTCGGCGCCGCCGCCCGTGTCGTACGGCAGGGCGCCGTGCGGGACGGTCTCGATGAGGCCCAGGTCGGCGCGGCCGAGACCGAGGCCGAGGGTGGTGCGGGGGCCGTCGCCGGGTTCCAGGACGACCAGGCCGCGGCGGGCGCCGACGAGGGACGCCCCGGCGCCCAGCAGTTCGTGCAGGGCGGCGTCCAGGGCGCTGGTGCGCGTCAGGCGCTCGGTGAGTTCGTGCAGGGTCGTGAGGTCCGAGACCCAGCCGGCCAGCCGGTCCTGGAGGACGGCGCCGGGCGCGGGCGGGTGCGGAGCGGGGACCGGTGCGGGGACGGAGGCGGGAGAGGTGGGCGCGACAGTGTGGGCGGGCGTGGGAACCGCCGGATCGATTCCGGCCACTTTCGGAGGGTGCGGGGCGTTCATGGTGTCCGGCTTTCAGACCGGTGCGTATAGCTCAGAAGCATCGCAAACCCCCATGTCATTCTGCGCCGCTGGCAGTGTCTCCACATGTACACGCACTCGTGAGGAGATGTCCAGCATTGTCCTGCGAGGATTCTTGGTGTCCATGGGGCGGGCGAGGTTTTTCCCGAACTCCTTGCCTTACCGGCAAGTTGGCTCAAAACTGTCTTAGGTATCGGTTCATTGCGGTCGACTGGCCTTGCTCCACGGAGCGTCACAGCGGTCGTGTTGGGTACGTACTCGGAGAAGGCCAGGGGTGGTTGGGGACCGCCCGGAACCTGGCGACGGACCCGGGCGTCATAGCCACCGACGGCCGAGCCCCATCCTCCCGTGGCGGAGGCGGAAGAACCACGCGCGACGGCGAAACGCCAGACTTCGCCACCCCCGTGCCGCAGCCGTGCATGTGATAGACGCACCATGGACGCGGCCCACGCTCGACCCCCGGGGGTTCCCCCTGCCGTGCGCAAGGGTGTGATGCGCCAACAGGTACGCACAGTGAAGCGATCGACACATGGTGTGATGTGGACCACGGTGTTGCCAGCGGTGCAACGGAAAGGAACGAGCGCTCATGCGCGAGATCCTCGGAAGGCGACGCAGGCTCCTGTCCAGGCGGAACGACGGGCAGCCTGAGCTGATCGGCGCGGCCCTGACCTTCGCGACGCAATGGCAGTGGCCCGTACTCCCGGGCGTGGCCCCGGACCCACAGGGACGGGCCCGCTGCGCCTGCCCGGACCCGGAATGCACGGTGCCCGGCGCGCACCCCTTCGACCCCGGCCTGCTCGCGGCCACCACCGACGCGCGCCTGGTGCGCTGGTGGTGGACCAATCGGCCGGCCGCGCCGGTCGTCATGGCCACCGGCGGCAAGGCGCCCTGCGCGGTCAGCCTGCCGGCGCTCGCGGCCTCCCGCGCGCTCGCCCTGCTCGACCGGCGCGGCATGCGGCTGGGCCCGGTGATCGCCGCGCCGACCCGGTGGGCGCTGCTGGTCAAGCCGTACTCCATGGAGCAGCTCGGCGAACTGCTCTACGCCAAGGACTTCGTCCCCGGCTCCCTGCGCTTCCACGGCGAGGGCGGCTATGTCGCCCTGCCCCCGTCCGAGACCGGCCAGGGCGCCGTCCGCTGGGAGCGTGCCCCGCTGCCCGGCTCGGCCTCGCCGTGGGTGCCCGACGTGGAGGCCGTGGTGGACGCCGTGGTCGACGCCCTCACTCGTACGGGTGTGAGCGCACCCGAGTTGTAGGGGGTGTCGGGCGCGGACGCGGCGGACGGGCCCCGTCCGCTCGTACTGTTCCGCTCATGCCGCGTCATTCCCGGGGACACAGCGCCCCCCAGCCGTTCCGCGGCGGGCCGGACGGCCGAAAGCTTCGTCTGCTCGCCCTGCTGGGCGTCGTGGCGGCCGTCGCCGCGCTGCCGCTGGCCGTGGCGTCCGCGGGGCAGGGGGCCGGCACCGGCCGGGCCGCCGCGCCGGCCGCGCCCCGTGGCGACGCCAAGGCCCGCACGGCCCACTCCGGCCGCTCCCCGTTCCTGCTCGGCCTGGGCCTCGCCACCGCCGCCCGCTGCGGCCCCGGACTCACCTCTCCCGGCGGTATCGAGGCACAGACCTGTGTGCTGACGCAGGGCGCGGACACCTGGGCGCGCACCTACTACCGCAACGCCACCGGCGAGTCGCTGGACTCCGTGCTGAGCCTGATGGGGCCGGGCGGCCGGACCGTGCAGATGCGCTGTGTCACGGGTACCGGCGACGAGCCCGCCACCTGTGAGACGCCCCGCGAACACAGCCGGGGCCGGCCGGACGACTACACGGCCGTCACCGAGTTCGCCGCGCACGGCACCGACGGGGCGCTGCTGTTGCGCTCGGGCAGCAACTCGTAACGCACCCGGGGCAGTTGGCGCCCGAGGGGGTGCTGTGCACCGGCTGCGGACATGGAGAGACCCGGTTGCTGGCGACGGGGGATGCACCAGCAACCGGGCTACTGGAACGGTAACAAGAGATCGGCGGTTAGCAAATTCCGTCTGGGCTATTCGGACACCGATTTCCCTGTCGCGGCGGGGAGTTGTGACAGGAGTCACCTGGTGTGCGGTCCGGCGCCGCGGCTGACCGACCGGTCAGCCGCGGCCCTCGCGCGCGGGGCGTCAGCTGAGCGTGACCTGCCGGTTGGTGAGTCCGCCGCGCGCCCGGCGCTCGTCCGCCGTGAGCGGCTCCGTGACGGCGAGCGCGGCGGCCAGTCGCTCGGCGAACTCGGCGGCCGGCTTCTCCACGTCCTCCGCCTCGACCTCGCTCGGCAGGTCCCAGACCGGCACGGTGAGGCCGTGAGCACGGAAGGAGCCCACGAGCCGGGTGCCGTCACCGAGGCTGGAGCGTCCCGCCGCGTGCAGCCGCGCGAGAGCGTCCAGAAGCTGCTCCTCCGGGTGCGGCATGACCCAGCGCAGGTGGTTCTTCTCCGGCGTCCGGCACCAGTACGCGGCGTCCACCCCGGCCAGCTTCACCGTCGGGATGGCGGCGGCGTTGGCCCGCTCCAGGGAGGCGGTCACCTCGGGCGTGGCGTTCTCCGCGTCCGGCACCCAGAACTCGAAGCCGCTGTGCACGACCGGCTCGAAAGCGCCCTCCGGGTCGAGCAGGTCCTGGAGCCGGGGACCCTCGGCGGGGGCACGGCGGCCCTGCACCGGGCTGCCGGGCTCCGCCTCCAGCGCGCGCAGCAGCGTGTCCGCGAGGTCGCGGCTGATGTCGCCGGACGCCGTGTCGTTCTGGAGGCCGATCAGGATCGAGCCGTCGTCGCGGCGCAGCGCGGGCCACGCCATCGGCAGCACGGTGGCCAGCGTGACCGACGGGACGCCCGCGGGCAGGCCGTCCCTGAGGGTCAGCTCCGCCGTCGCCGCCGGGACCAGCTCGCGCAGGGCGACCCAGTCGCACTCGCCCGGCAGTCCCTCGAAGGGGCGGTGCACCAGCTCGGTCGCGGCATGCGCGGCGGCCCGGCCGTGACAGGCCTTGTAACGCCGGCCGCTGCCGCAGGGGCAGGGTTCGCGGGCGCCGACGACCGGGATCTCCCCGTCGGTCAGCTGCGGCTTGGCCTTCGTCTGGGGTCGCTTCTTGGCCATGGTGGGGTCTCCCGGTTACGGCGCTTCTCGTACGCTCGGAGCCTAGCCGTTCGGGCCAGGAGCGACGGGGACCTGTGGACAACGTACGCGCGCTCGGCACCGGAGGTGTGCCCCCTGTGGACGACGGGCCGAGACCGGCCGGAACCGGAGCCGGCCCCGGCCGCCGGGTCAGTCGAGGTCCTCGAAGGCGTCCGCGAGGCCCAGGGCGGGCAGCCCCTGAAGTGTCAGGTCCGGAAGTGTCAGGTCCGGGAGGGCCAGGTCCGGGAGGGCCAGGTCCGGCAGGGATCCGTCGGCGGACGCCGGATTCCGGAGGGTGCCGTCGGTGCACGTGAGGTCCGGGAGGGTCAGGTCCGGGAGGGCCACGTCCGCCGCCGCGAGGTCCGGGCGTGTCATGTCCGTGGACGTCAGGTCCGCCAGCGTCATCTCCGGCAGTGCGCCGGGTGCGGCGGGTGTGACGCGCGTAGGGAGGGTGCCGCGACGGCACCCGGCATCGGGATCGTGGACGTCCTCGTGGACCACCACCCAGACCGTCACCTCACCGTGGACGTCGTCCCGGACGCCCCAGTCGTCGGCGAGAGCCGTGATGATGTTCAGCCCGCGACCGCCGCGTGCGGTCACCGACGGGGTAGCAGGCGCCGGGCGGGTCGGGCCGCCGCCGTCCGTGACCTCCACGATGAGCCGTCCGCGCGCGTCGACGCGCCAGGCGGCGCGGACGTCCCCGTCACCGGCCGGCGCGTCGCCCAGGGGCCGGCCGTGTTTGCAGGCGTTGCTCAAGAGTTCGGAAAGGATCAGTACGGCATCGTCGACAACCGATTCCGCGACGCCACCGCCGCTCAGCTGCGCACGCATCCGGCGCCGCGCCTTCCCCACGCCCGCAGGACCATGGGGTACGGCCATGCTCGACGACGTGGGCACCTCCTGTGCCACCACCAACGCCACCCCCGAGACCTCCTTCGCCCCACGCCACGGTGTGGATGCCCCATCGGTCTGTGCCGGAAACCGGCCAGTCCCCTTCCGGTGACGCATTCGGAACACGACCGTACGCAGCGAACGCGCCGGAGCACTTTCCGTGACGTGGTTCGCGAGATATGGACCGATATGGCGTGATTTCTCCCGCCCGGGAAGCGGCCGGAATCACGGAATTTCCCGGTCTCGGATCCCGAGATTTCCGAATTCCGGGGTCAGCGCCCCAGTTGCCGCAGCACCGCGCGCGGGCGATTGGTGATGATGGCGTCGACGCCCAGTCCGGCACAGAGGTCGACGTCGGCGGGCTCGTTCACGGTCCACACGTGGATCTGGTGGCCGGCCCGCTTCAGCCGCTCCACGTACGCGGGGTGGCTGCGCACGAACCGGATCGAGGGGCCCGCGATCCGCACGCCCGCGGGCAGTCGCCCGTCGCGCAGCCGGGGCGAGACGAACTGCATCAGGTAGACCGTCGGCAGCGTCGGCGAGGCGGCACGCACGCGGTGCAGCGAACGTGCCGAGAAGCTCATGACCCGCACCTGCGACCCGGCGGCCTGATCCGGCGCGTCCAGGCCGAACCGCTTCAGCAGGGTCAGCAGCCGCTCCTCGACCTGACCGGCCCAGCGCGTGGGGTGTTTGGTCTCGATGGCCAGGTCCACCCGCCGCCCGGCGTCCGAGACCAGTTCCAGCAGCCGCTCCAGGGTGAGCACCGACGTCTCCTCGCGGTCCTCCGGGCGGTGCTCCCAGTCGGGCTCCTCGTCCCGCCCGTGCCAGGCCTCGCGCGTCTTCCAGGACCCGAAGTCGAGGGCCGCCAGATCGGCCAGCTCCAGTGCGGAGACCGCGCCGCGGCCGTTGGAGGTACGGTTCACCCGCCGGTCGTGGACGCAGACCAGATGGCCGTCCGCGGTCAGCCGTACATCGCATTCCAGGGCGTCCGCGCCGTCCTCGATCGCCTTCCGGTAGGCGGCCAGGGTGTGCTCGGGTGCGTCCTCGGAGGCGCCTCGGTGGGCGACGACCTGGATGGAGTGCTGTGGTGCGTGGGTCACGGCGTCATGGTGCCACCGTCATCGGGTGCACGGGGGGCGCCCGCACGGCCGGTCGGCGAACGAGGGCGACCGCCCTGTTCCTTTGTATGACCTTTGCGTCAAAGATCCTATATAAAGAAGAGTCCGGGACCCACAGCCACCGCTTATGGTGCTCTGACGGCCCGTGGGAAAAGCTGACTACTGACCGAGTGCGACCGACGACACAGGCGTGGATCGAGGAGAAGAGCTGTGAGCACCGAGAACGAGGGCAACGCGGTACCCCCGGCCCCGTCCGCACCTCCCGTGCCGGTGGCCCCTCACGACGCCTCCCCGCAGGGCCCCGTGCCCGGGGGCAACGCGCCGACGGCACCGCTCCCGCCCGTCCCCCACGAGGCGCCCGCGGCCTTCGGGGCGCCCGAGACCCCCGCGGCGTTCGCGGCCTCGGGGCACGGTCCGGCGCACCAGCCCGGCCAGGCCGCCGACGGCTCCTGGCCGCCTCCGCCGCCGGGCACCCCGTCCTACGGCGACGGCGGCTCCGGCGGCCCCGGCGCCGGCTGGGGAGCCGCGTACCAGCAGCCCGCCCCCAAGCCGCGCAGCGGACGCGGCGGCCTCGTGGCGGCGGTCCTGGTGGCCGCGCTGGTCGCGGGCGGTCTGGGCGGTGGCCTCGGCTACACCCTGGCCAGGGACCACGACGACCACGGCTCCACCACCGTCTCGGCCTCCGACAGCGGCGCCGCCCAGGTCAGGCGCGCACCCGGCACGATCGCCAACGTGGCCGCCAAGGCGCTGCCCAGCACGGTCACCATCGAGGCCGAGAGCAGCAACGGCGAGGGCGGCACGGGCACCGGGTTCGTCTTCGACACCCAGGGCCACATCGTCACCAACAACCACGTGGTCGCGGACGCGGTGGACGGCGGCAAGCTCACGGCCACCTTCCCGGACGGCAGGAAGTACAACGCCGAGATCGTCGGCCACGCGCAGGGTTACGACGTCGCCGTCATCAAGCTCAAGAACGCCCCCTCGGACCTGAAACCCCTCGCCCTCGGCGACTCCGACAAGGTGGCCGTCGGCGACGAGACCATCGCCATCGGCGCCCCCTTCGGCCTGTCCAACACGGTGACGACCGGCATCATCAGCGCCAAGGACCGTCCGGTGGCCTCCAGCGACGGCAGCTCCACCAGCAAGGCGTCGTACATGAGCGCCCTCCAGACGGACGCGTCCATCAACCCGGGCAACTCCGGTGGCCCGCTGCTGAACTCCTCCGGCGCGGTCATCGGCATCAACTCGGCGATCCAGTCCAGCAGCAGCGGCGGCGGATTCGGCGGTTCGGGCCAGTCCGGCTCGATCGGCCTGGGCTTCGCCATCCCGATCAACCAGGCCAAGTACGTCGCCCAGCAGCTGATCAAGACCGGCAAGCCGGTGTACGCCAAGATCGGCGCCTCCGTCTCCCTGGAGGACACCACCAACGGCGCGAAGATCACCGACCAGGGCACGGGCGGCTCCGCCGCGGTCGAGTCCGGCGGCCCCGCGGACAAGGCCGGCCTCAAGCCCGGCGACCTCATCAGCAAGCTCGACGACCACGTGATCGACAGCGGCCCCACCCTGATCGGCGAGATCTGGACCCACAAGCCGGGCGACAAGGTGACGGTCACCTACAAGCGGGGCGGTCAGGAACACACGGTCGACCTCACCCTGGGAGCCCGAGAGGGCGACAGCTGACGCACCCGGCCCCGAGCCCGGTACGCTGTACCGCTCCGCCCCAGGTGGGCGGGGGCGAGGTGGGTTGCCCGAGCGGCCTGAGGGAACGGTGTTGAAATCCGTCGTGGCAGCGATGTCACCGTGGGTTCAAATCCCACCGCCTCCGCAGAGGCCATAGACGTGCTGGTCAGAAGGGGTGTCCCTCGGTGAGGGGCGCCGTTCGAGCTGGGCCACTGTGATGGGTTCGCCGTGCTCGGCGTGGTGGGATGCGCCACCGAAGCAGCCGACCCGGCATCCGTGGGCAATGCGGAACCGGCAGACGATGCTGCCCCGGCTTCCGCGTCCGACGCGACCTCGGTGACTGACGCGGCACCGGCCGAGGAACCCGCCCCGGTCGCCGTCGCACCGGCCCCGGTCGCTCTGCCCGCCGGCCGCGCGCCGCGTGTGGAGTGCTACAGGTCAGGAAGGGCCAACCGTTGAAGGCGGTCGTATCGGTGCCGCTGGTGTCACTGGGCCGGGCTGAGTACCTCGTCCGCGCTCTTCGGCTCTGTGCGCGGTTGTTGATTGAGCTTGTGACGCGCGATGGAGGATCGCCGGTAGACCTCCTTGCGGGCCCGCATGATGTTGCCCAGGGGTGCGTGCTCGGCGGTGACTCGCCAGGGCGTGAAGGACAGTGAGTCCATCTTCGCCAGGTTTTCGGGCCCGGAGATGTCCTGCTTCGGCAGTCGCAGCTTCGCCACGGTGACGGACGGCGAGAGCCGCTCGGGCCACTCCACGGTCGTGTCCTCCACCGGCATCCGCTCCAGGTCGGTGCAGAGCTGGACCTGAATGTCGAAGGTGTAAGGCCGCTCCTGTAGCTCGGCCTGCAGGGCCGGTCGGAAGACCTCCTGCGCGGAGGCCGGGTCGATGGCGCGCCGGACCACCGCGGCGGCGGAGTCCGGGTCGGGGGTGATGCGCACTTTGGCGATGTAGTCCCCGTGCCGGACCGCGCCCATCGTCCAGTAGCTCGACAGCAGCAGGTTCGCCGGAGGAGTCTTCGACAGGCGCAGGAAGGCCAGGAATTCGTCCCACGCCCAGTCTCCCTGGCTCAGCGTTCCCTTGCCGGTCACGAACTCGGTGAAGAAGCGATGTGCGCCGGGTCGGCCCTGGGAGAAGTAGGACGGCGCGTCCAGGAACAGTTCCTGGATGAAGAGATAGTGCTCGACGGTGTTGCAGAAGAAGATCGGTCCGTTGATGTTGGCGTAGTCGAAGGTGCCCGTGTCCGGTTCGTCTTCCAGCAGGGTCGGGCCGGGGATGTCGAACATCTTCAGTGCCAGTCCGGTGGCGGCGCCCAGTCGCGCGTCGGCTCCGGCGTGCGGCGAGCCGTTGGAGAAACGGATGAGCGCATCGTGGCTTCCCGGCGTCGCGTAGATGCCCTGGGCGTACTCGGGGGGCAGCCCGTCCAGGATCTCCACCTCTCCTCGGATCAGTCCGTATCCCTTGGCGTGGGCGTCCCGTAGGGCCTGTCCGGTGCCACCGGCCTCGACGGACTCGGCGATGTAGCTCTCGGTCTTCTCGATCACCGTCTGCAGATTCTGGTCGAAGGCCGGGTCATCGACTTCGACGTCAGGCGTGTAGGGGACGAACTGTGCTGCCATGACTTCGACCTCTCCTCAGAGAGTGTGACCGGATGTCAGAAGGGGTGACAATCCCTCTCAGTCCTCCAGTTCGGCGAGCCAGCGCAGGGCACGCAGACCCGGCACGAAGCAGTACTCGCCGCCGCGGGTGACCACGAAGCTGGGCAGGTTCCGCAGGCGGCGCCGGACCGGCTTGTCGGGGATGGTGACGCTGCCGGTTCCGTCGTGATGTCCGGCCACCGGGTCCGTCTCGCCGGGGTAGCCGATGAAGTTGCCGTCGTTGACCCACTCGGCCTTGATGAATTCGAACTGCCGCTCCAGGTGGGCCCCGATGAAGACTCCCACCAGGCCCCGGTCGGCACCGTCGTCCTCCAGCACGCCCTCGGGCAGCGGCGGACCGTAGGTGGTGCCGCGGCGGATGAGCCGGTGCATCCGTGCGTCGCCGATGATGGTGGCGTCGCGGGGGTTGTTCCGGCGGATGTGCGCGCCGGCGGGGCATCGCAAGCCGCGATCGTCGTTCTCCCGGTACAGGAAGTTGTTGACGCGCTGCGGATCCGCTGCCAGCTCCGGGTCGTCGTGCTCCGGGGACAGTGTCAGCGGCGCCCCACTCGGCCAGCGCCCGACCATTTTCGCCGCCAGGAGCGCTTCTTCCTCGGCGTTGGAACTGTTGGCGCGCAGGTAACGGCGCCAGGCCGCCACGTCGGTGTGAATCTTGCGAACGGCCACGTAGGTTCCATTGCGTCCCAGTACATCGGGGCTGGGCATGGGTGGCAGATTGCCGGTTTCGTCGGGGTAGCCGAGGATGAACTCGCCGGCCTTGATGGGGGCTTCCTGCGGGTTGGAGCCCGGCAGTCCGACGCCCTCGATGTTCGGATGGCTGATGCCGTCGCGGAAGCCGAAGGTGGTGCGCCCGGTCGGAAGCTGGTGGACGTCCTGCTGCCAGATGACCTGGACGCCCGGGGTTTCCTGGTACGCGACGCGGGCCCGCTCCAGTTCCTCGTCCAGTCGCGCCGCATCGGAGGACAGGGCGCTCAGCGCGATGTGGACGTCGCCCGTTCCGAACGGTTCCTCCCAGTGGGCCGGGGCGTTCTCGCCCACATCGCCGATCAATTCCGCCCGAGCGGCCATGCCCTCACGGAACGCCCGGGGGAAGCTGTCCAGCGACTCCTGGGGCACCCCCAGGGCCCTCAGCCCCTGATATGTGAACGCCACGGCCACCCAGGCATCCTGGCTCAGGTCCACACTGGGCAGGCCACCCGAGGTCAACGGGAGCAGCCGCCGCAGCAGGGCGCGCCCCGCGTCGCGGTCGTCGACACGCAGGAAGATGAACTTTCCCTCGTACGGCACGGGCCGCGGACGCAACGCCCCGCTTTGGATGTCATCGATGTCCACGTGCGCGCTGGCCGCGTCGCTGCTTGCCGTCGCGTTCATGATCGCTCGTGCCTCCACGTCGCCTTTGCCTGGGCGGCCCCCCAGCGGCCGAGGCCGCCTGCGCCGACGCGGTCCACCGGTGGCGGGTCGGCTCCGAGGGTTGGGTCCGGTCGTGTCCGGTGTCTAGGCGGAGGCTTCCTCCAGCAGCTTCTGAAAGGCAGGTGTCGCCACCAGCTCCGAGTTGGCCGGGTTCTCCAGCGCCGCCCGGAATTCGGCGGTGTCCAGCACCTCCTCGAACGCCTCTTCCACACGGTGGTCCTTGTAGATCTGCTGGACGGTCAGATCGGGATAGGCGCTGACGAAGACCCCCGCGGGCGCCTGGTGCGCGACGAACCAGTCCTTCGCTCCTGGATCGCTGACGCCGGGGAAACCTTCGCTGTGCGAGAAGACCTTGTCGAAGCGCTCCCCGACCACCGTCTTGGCGAAGTCGTCGATGTAGGCGTCCCAGGAGCCGTCGAAGACGCTGGCGAACATGAACCGGGTGTCATTGTCGAAGATCACGTGCCGTGCGTCATGCAGAGTGCCGATCTGGCGCACCGCCGCATGCACCCTCTCGGCATCCGCCGCGTCGGAGAGCGTGGCGAGATCCTCACGCAGCGCATCGGCCTCACCCGGCTTGATCTTGGTGAAGACGGTGAACTCGCTGCAGACCCCATCCGACCTGCCCGGACGTTCGGGGTGACCTGATTGAGACGCTTGTGCCGGTGCTGTCATCGTGAGACTCCCCTGCCACGGATCGGTGTGAGGGTCACCAAGCGCCCTAACCAGGGCACCATCGCCCTCCCGATTCAATCCTCACCACGGATGCGCAGCCGCGCACCTTGGCCCCTGGCAAAGCCAGCACGGGTGCGGCAGGCCGACGCCGCGATCTTCGCGTCCCGAGAAGCTCCCGAGGACAGATCGAGCCAGGCGCAGGAAGATGGGACTGGGTCGTGCCTGCTGAGTACGGGGTCGTCACCTGCTCGGTCAGCCGCTTCCGCGTGGCCGTGAAACCGCGGGGCAACCGATCGCACAAGAACCGCCGCGCCGCACAGGCGGCCGGGCCCCTGCCCCTGCCAGACCTTTGCTCGACTGGATCGCCACCCTGACCCCAGCTGGAGGCAGCCATGGGCGCAGTTCTCGGTGACGTGCTGGGATTCGCGGCCGGCGTCGCGGTGAGCCCGCTTCCGATCATCGCCGTCATCCTCATCCTCGCCACGCCTCGGGGACGTCTCAGCGGAATCCTCTTCACCGTCGGCTGGATCCTCGGACTGTCGGCACTGGGCGCGGTGATGCTGGCGATCGCCTCCCCCGCCGGTGCCTCCGCCCACAAGCACCCGGCCACCTGGGTGGGGGCTCTCAAGCTTGCTCTCGGCGTATTCCTCCTCCTCTTCGGTGCCCGGCAGTGGCAGCGGCGCCCAAAGGATCCCTCGCAGGCAAAACTGCCGAAGTGGATGGGAGCGATCGACCGCCTCACACCGGTCAAGGTCTTCGGACTCGGAGCGGCCTTGGCCGCGCTCAACGCCAAGAACGCCCCGCTGACCATCGCCGCGGGCGCCGCGATCGGCTCGGCCGGACTGCCGGTCGGGCAGCAGGTCGCATCACTGGCGATCTTCGTCGTCATCGCCACGCTCGGCCTGCTGATCCCGGTCGGCGTTTTCCTCCTCGGGGGAGAGCGGGCCAGGACAACGCTCGGAAACTGGAAAGACTGGGCAGCTCAGCACAATGTCGCTGTGATGGCTGTCCTGTTCTTCGTCCTCGGGCTGAAACTGCTCGGAGACGGCATCTCCATCCTCACCTCCTGACAGGCCCACGCGGGGCGGAGCGGTCGGATCCGCACGCTCCTACGGACTGGAGGCGTGGTGGGTGACACGAACGCGGGAGCCGGCGTGGAACGTGGTCTGGCAAGACGCGGCGCGACACTGGGCTTCCGCAGTGTCGAACCAGGGACTGCTGTGAGAGATCATGCAGGGCGCAACGGAGCCGGTGGACCCTGTGTGGACCGCGAACCCCGCGTGAAGCTCGGGACCGGTACGCTGTACCCGCTCCGCCCCAGGTGGGCGGGGGCGAGGTGGGTTGCCCGAGCGGCCTAAGGGAACGGTCTTGAAAACCGTCGTGGCAGCGATGTCACCGTGGGTTCAAATCCCACACCCACCGCGGGTGAACGGCCCCCGACCGGATACGCCGGTCGGGGGCCGTCCGCTGTGCCCGTCCTGCTGACGCAGCGGCAGGAGGCCGACGCCGACGTCATCCAGGCCGTCGAGCGGGCAATGAGCTGACCACCGCCGCGTCAGGGGCGGTGGCCCGTCATGCGGGCCGCTGATGTGATCGTCGCGCGGGCCTCGCGTTCCGAGAGGCCGGTGTGCAGGGCCGCTTCGGTGAGGGGGGCCTCCAGGGCCGGGCCGAAGCCGTTCTCGTAGGCGCGGCAGGCCGCCCAGAACAGGCGGGTGTTGCGCTGGCCCTCGTGCGCGGCGAGGACGAACTGGACCAGGCCGCGGCCGTGGTCGCCGGGGACGGGCGGGGCCGGACGGTTCGGGCGCGGCGGGGGCAGGAGGAGGCGCAGGAGGGACGGCGGACAGGGGGCGGGAGGCAGGGCGGCGGTGCCGGGGGCCGTGGCGTAGACGCCGTGGTCGGTGCGGGAGCCGGGGCCCACCAGGTAGCCGCCGGCGCCGCGGATGTCGATGCCGGGGGCGAGGCGGCCCGCCGAGTTGGGCACCGTGACGTCCGGCGGGCCGGTCAGCCACAGGTGGCGGCCTCCGCTGGGGGTGAGGACGACGACCGTCTCGGGGATCGTGAACAGGTGACGCAGGGCCAGTTCGCGCAGGGCGGCCGAGGAGTCCGTGGCGGACTTGGTGTCCAGGTCGACGCCGATCAGGTGGTACGGGGGCAGTCCGCAGGCGATGCCGTAGCCGGTGGCCCAGGGGGCGGCGGCGAAGAGGGCGCGGATGCGGGCGGGGTCGGCCGAGGCGTCGTACACGCCGTGGCCGTACCGGCCGCAGCCGCCGTGGCAGCGGGGTCCGGCCGGGTCGGGGTCGGCGTGGTGGGGGGAGCGCAGGGCCGGGAGCTTCGTCCGGGAGAGGGGGATGACGGCCAGGCCGCGTTCGGCGGCTGACAGCGCGTGTGCGAGGGCCAGCGTCGTGGCCTGCCGGTCGGTGGTGGCCATGGCTCTATGCTCGTATGTATGTTCGAAAAAGGGAAGGCGGCGTCGTGCGGAGAGCCGCGGGGGCCCGGGCGGCCGCGGTCTCGGGGCCTACCCGCAGACGGAACGCACCCCGTACTCCACCTACAGGAGGTGGAGCCGGCCCCACCCCTACAACCTGAGGGGGACTCCGCTTCGGGACCTGCGGCCGATCCGCGGAGTGGGACCCGCTCCTAGCGTGGAGTCATGACCACGCCCGTCTGCACCAGCGCCTCGGCCGCCGCCGCACCAGCGCGGCAGACCCTCCACGACTCCCGGCCCCGCCCGGGCGGGGGGAGCCCCGCCTACCCGTCGTTCGCCTCGTACGTGCGCGCCCGCCAGCCGGTCCTGCTGCGCGCCGCACGCTCGCTCACCGCGAACCCGTGCGACGCCGAGGACCTGCTCCAGACCGCGCTCGCCAAGACGTACGTGGCGTGGGAGCGGATCGAGGACCAGCGGGCGCTCGACGGCTATGTGCGCCGGGCGCTGCTGAACACCCGGACCTCGCAGTGGCGCAAGCGCAGAGTGGACGAGTTCGCCTGCGAGGAGCTGCCCGAGCCGGACCACGCGCCCGGCGGCGAGGACCCGGCCGAGCGGCAGGCCCTGCACGACGCCATGTGGCGCGCGGTCATGAAGCTGCCGGCGCGGCAGCGGGCGATGGTCGTCCTGCGCTACTACGAGGATCTCAGCGAGGTCCAGACCGCCGAGGTGCTCGGGGTGTCGGTGGGCACGGTGAAGTCGGCGGTGTCGCGCGCGCTCGGCAAGC
Organism: Streptomyces sp. NPDC028722; assembly: GCF_040637655.1. Classification (NCBI taxonomy): domain Bacteria; kingdom Bacillati; phylum Actinomycetota; class Actinomycetes; order Kitasatosporales; family Streptomycetaceae; genus Streptomyces; species Streptomyces sp. NPDC028722. Next base: position 116,395 of record NZ_JBEZWU010000006.1, on the reverse strand, counting down.
TGCGGGAGGACGAGGAGCTGATGCTCGTCCGCTGACCCCAATTTTCCTCCCGCTAGTGACATACCGCGCGGTATGTGCGCAGAATCAGCGCAACCTCTCCCACCGCGTAGGCAATGTCGCCCAGGAGGACGCCGCCGTGCTGAGCACCATGCAGGACGTACCGCTGCTGATCTCGAGGATCCTGACCCACGGGGCGGCGGTCCACGGCTCGTCACAGGTGACCACCTGGACCGGGGAGCCCGAGCCGCACCGGCGCACCTTCGCCGGGATCGGCGCCCGTGCCGCCCAGCTGGCGCACGCCCTGCGCGACGAACTGGGGGTGACCGGTGACGACCGGGTCGCCACGCTCATGTGGAACAACGCCGAACACGTCGAGGCGTACTTCGCGATCCCGTCCATGGGCGCCGTGCTGCACACCCTCAACCTGCGGCTGCCCGCCGAGCAGCTGGTGTGGATCGTCAACCACGCGGCCGACAAGGTCGTCGTCGTCAACGGCTCGCTCATCCCGCTGCTCGCGCCGCTGCTCCCCAAGCTGCCGACGCTGGAGCACATCGTCGTCTCCGGCCCCGGCGACCGCGCCCCGCTGGCCGGCGCCGGCGCGCGGGTGCACGAGTACGAGGAGCTGATCGCCGGCCGGTCCACCCACTACGACTGGCCGGAGCTGGACGAACGGCAGGCCGCCGCCATGTGCTACACCTCCGGCACGACCGGCGACCCCAAGGGCGTCGTCTACAGCCACCGTTCGATCTACCTGCACTCCATGCAGGTCAACATGACCCAGTCGATGGGCCTGTCCGACCAGGACACCTCCCTGGTCGTGGTCCCTCAGTTCCACGTCAACGCCTGGGGCCTGCCGCACGCCACGTTCATGACCGGCGTCAACCTCCTGATGCCCGACCGCTTCCTCCAGCCCGCCCCGCTCGCCGAGATGATCGAGACCGAGCAGCCGACGCACGCCGCGGCCGTGCCCACCATCTGGCAGGGCCTGCTCGCCGAACTCACCGCCCGCCCCCGGAACGTCTCCTCCCTCACCCAGGTCACCATCGGCGGCTCCGCCTGCCCGCCCTCCCTGATGGAGGCCTTCGACAAGCTGGGCATGCGGGTCTGTCACGCCTGGGGCATGACGGAGACCTCCCCGCTGGGCACGGTGGCCCGCCCGCCGGCCCACGCGGTCGGCACCGAGGAGGAACTGGCCTACCGCCTCACCCAGGGTCGCTTCCCGGCCGGCGTCGAGGCCCGGCTCACCGGCCCCGGCGGCGGACGCCTGCCCTGGGACGGCGAGTCGGCGGGCGAGCTGGAGGTGCGCGGCCCCTGGATCGCCGGCGCCTACTACAACGGACCCGACGCCGAACCCCTGCGCCCCGCCGACAAGTTCAGCGACGACGGCTGGCTGAAGACGGGTGACGTCGGCACGATCTCCCCCGACGGCTTCCTGACCCTCACCGACCGCGCCAAGGACGTCATCAAGTCCGGCGGCGAGTGGATCTCCTCCGTCGAGCTGGAGAACGCGCTGATGTCCCACCCGGACGTCGCCGAGGCCGCCGTGGTGGCCGTACCCGACGAGAAGTGGGGCGAGCGCCCGCTGGCCACGGTCGTCCTGCGCGAGGGCGCGACCACCGACTTCGCCGCCCTGCGCGCCTTCCTCGCCGAGGAGGGCCACATCGCCAGGTGGCAGCTGCCGGAACGCTGGACGGTGATCGAGTCGGTGCCGAAGACGAGCGTGGGCAAGTTCGACAAGAAGGTGCTGCGCAGCCACTACGCGGACGGCCGCCTGGACATCACCACTCTCTGAGCGACGCGGGCGCTCTCCTGGCAGGAGTCGTACGGCCCGAGGGGTGCCGTACGGCCTGATGGGCGCCGTACGGCCCGGGGCCGGTGATGCCGTCGGCGCCCTGCCCGTCCGGGCGGGGCACTCATCCCCGCCCGGACCGCTCCTACCGCTCCTACCGCCCCGGCCGGCTCGCCGTGGCTGCCCAGCCCAGCACCAGCCACACTGCCGCGACCGCGCACACCCCGCCCCAGCCCCAGTGGCCGAAGGCGGGGCCCGCGGCGGCCGAGGCGAGCGCGCCGCCGGCGAAACCGGAGACGACGTAGGCGGTGTTGGCGGTGGCCGGGGTGGAGGTCGTCGTCAGGGCCAGGGTCTGGTTGGCGACGTGGGAGGCGACCAGGGCGGCGTGGATCGCGATCGCGGCGGCGCACAGCGCGACCAGCACCTGTCCGCCCAGCCAGAACAGCGGCACGGCCACCGCGGCCAGCAGATACGCGGTGCCCACGACCCGTGTGGCGCCGAACCGGTCCACCAGGCCGCCGGCCAGCGGCGCCACCGCGGTGGAGGTCAGCCCGAAGAGGCCGAAGAGCCCGGCGGTCGCGGTGGACAGGCCGTACGAGGGGCCGGTCAGCAGCAGCGCGAGGGTGGTCCACAGGGCGCTCCAGGCGCCGAACATCCCCGCCTGCCGCAGGCACGCCCGCCACAGGTCGGGGGAGCGGCGCAGCAGCCCCGGAAGTTCGGCCATGCCCGAGAACAGGGCGCCCTGCCGGGTCCGCCGCTCCGTCGGCAGGGCGAGGGCGGTGGCCAGTCCCAGGGCGAGGGTCAGCACCGCGGACCCGGCGAACACCCAGCGCCAGCCGAAGGTCTGCCCGGCGAGACCGCCGAGGACGCGGGCCGCGACGATGCCGGTGAACAGTCCGGCGATGACGGCCGCGACATGCCGGGCGCGCCGGTCGGCGGGTGCCCGTTCGGCGACCAGCGGGACGAGCAGCTGGGGGACGACGGTCGCGGCGGCGGCGGCGAACACGGCGGCGGCGAGGGCCGCGGTGCCGGGAGCGACGGCGGCGACGACCAGGGCGACCGTGGTGGCGACGGAGAGGCCGGCGACGAGCGGGCGCCGGTTGACGCGGTCGCCGAGCGGGGCGAAGAAGAGCAGTCCGGCGGCGTAACCGAACTGGGCGACGGAGGCGATCCAGGTCACGGCCGAGGGGACCGTGCCGAAGTCGTGGGCGATGAGGGGGAGCAGCGGGGCCGCGAGGTAGATGTTGGCGGCCGTGACGGCGGCGCAGACGGCGATGAGGAGGAGGAAGAGGGCGCCGGAGGCGGCGGGCCGTCCGCGTGCGGGGACCCGGATCTCGTGTGCCTGCTGGGTGCTGGTCGCTGACGGCATGGGCGGAGCTACTCCTGGGGAACCGGCTCGCGTGACGGGCTGGGCGCTCGGACAACTAACTGGTTGGTTGGTACCTGGGATCTGCAACAGCGTGCCCGGCGCCCGCATTCCCGTCAACCGCGTCAACCAGACAGTTGGTTGCCCGTCCGCCGCCCCCTACCCTGTCCGCATGGGAGCAGTCAGGGACCCCGAGGCCACCAGAGCCCGCATCTTCGACGCGGCGCTCGCCGAGTTCGCCCGGCACGGCATCGCGGGCGCCCGCATCGACCGCATCGCCGACCGGGCGAAGGCCAACAAACAGCTGATCTACGCCTACTTCGGCAGCAAGGCGGAGCTGTTCACCCGGGTCCTGGAGAAGTCGATGCTCGACCTGGCCGTCGCCGTCCCCGTGACCCCCGACGACATCGAGGGCTGGGCCGACCGCGTGATCGACTACCACGCCGCCCACCCCGAGGTGCTCCGCCTGCTCTTCTGGGAGGGCCTGGAGTACGGCGCCGACACCGAACTGCCCGATGAGAACGGGCGCCGGGAGCACTACCGGCAGAAGATCGACGCGCTCCGGGACGGCCAGGAACGGGGCGTGATCACCGACGCGATCCCGGCCGGCGACCTGCTCCTCCTCCTCATCGGCCTGGCCAACTGGGCTGCCGTCGTCCCCCAGATGCGCCGCATCCTGGTGGGCACCGAGGACACCGACCGGGACCGCCTGCGCGCCTCGGTCAGAGAAGCGGCCCGACGACTGGTCGCCCCCTGACCCCGGCGTCCGGCACGCCCGGCCGACCGGGGTGTCCGATCCGGCCGGCCGCCCCGCGCGGCTAGTTGGTTCCGATCCGCGCGAGCAGGTCGACGATCCTGCTCTGCACCTCGGTGCTGGTGGACCGCTCGGCGAGGAACAGCACCGTCTCGCCCGAGGCCAGCCGGGGCAGGTCGGCCTGGTCGACAGCGGCGGTGTAGACGACGAGCGGGGTGCGGTTGAGCTGCCCGTTCACCCGCAGCCAGTCGATGATCCCGGCGTGTCCGGCCCGCCGCCGGTGCACCTGCATCAGGTCCATCACCACCAGGTTCGGCCGGAACTGCCCCGCCAGCGTCACCGCGTCGTCGTCGCTCGCGGCCCGCGCCACCTGCATCCCGCGCCGCTCCAGCGTCGAGGTCAGGGCCAGCGCGATCTCCGCGTGCTCCTCGATGAGCAGCACCCGCGGCGGATGCTGCTCACTGTCCCGGGGGGCCAGTGCCTTCAGCAGGACGGCGGGATCAGCGCCGTACGCCGCCTCGCGCGTCGCCTGCCCGAGCCCGGCCGTCACCAGCACCGGCACCTCGGCCGCCACGGCGGCCTGCCGCAGCGACTGGAGCGCCGTACGCGTGATGGGCCCGGTGAGGGGATCCACGAACAGCGCGGCGGGGAAGGCCGCGATCTGCGCGTCCACCTCCTCGCGGGAGTGCACGATGACCGGCCGGTACCCGCGGTCGCTGAGCGCCTGCTGGGTCGTCACGTCCGGCGCGGGCCACACCAGCAGCCGGCGCGGGTTGTCCAGCGGCTCCGGGGGCAGCTCGTCGTCCAGCGGCTGCGGGCGTGGGGTGTCCGCCACTTCGACGGCCCCGCCCGGCCCGTCCAACGGCTCCGGCCCCTCGGCGGCGTCGGGCCCCGGCGCCCCTATGGCGTACGACCGTCCGATCCCCTCGGTCCCGGGGGCCGGCCGCGACGGGGGCAGGGGTGCCTGGCCGCCCAGCGACGGCTGGGCGGGCGCCGGTCCGGCCGACGGGTGCGGCCGGACCGCCTGCTCCGGCTGCGGTTCGGGACGGGCGGCCGGGTCGGGGGGCGTGCCCAGCCTGCGCCGCCGGCCCGAACCGCCCGGCGCGTGCGGCGGCGGCGTCGCCGTCGGCTGCTGCACCTGCGCGGCCTGCCGTGCGAACGGCACGCCCTGTCCGAGGGTGCGGACGCTGATCGCCCGTCCCTGCGTCGAGTCGGGGTCGACCGGCGCGCCGCCCGCGGCCTCCGCGGGCAACGGCTGCGCGGCCCGCTGCGGCTGTCCACCGGGCAGCGGGGTGCCGGGCAGCGGAGTACCGGGAGCGGGTGTCCCCGCACCGCCGGTGTCGCCGGCACCCGGCCACTGCCGGGGGGCACCGGGCGGCACGGGCCGGTCCTGCCCCGCCGCACCGGTCTCCGTGGGCGGCGGAAGGACACCCGGCGGCACGGCCGGGCTGCCGGCGGACGGCATCCCCGGCTGCCCGGCCGGCAGCTGTGCCGCCGGGGCCTGGGCGGGTCCGGCATGTCCGTGCCTGCCCTGGGCCGGTACGGCCGTGGTCTGCTGCCGGACCTGGCCGACGGACGCGGCCTGCGCGGCGGTGCCGTGGGCCGGGGCGGCCGACGGCTGTGCTCCCTGAGGCCCGGGCGCGGGCTGGCCGTGGGCCGTGCCCTGGGCGGGAACGACGGGCTGGGTGGCCGTGGCCGGCCGGCCCGGGGCGACGGCGCCGGGCCGGGTACCGGGGCCCGCCTGCGCGGCACCCGGAGCCGCGGCCTGCGGCTGCCCCGCGGACACGGCGGGACCGGCCTGGACCGGGATGCCCGCTCCGGCCGTACCCTGCGCGGGAACGCCGTGTCCCGGGTGCCCGGGAGCCGGCGGTACGGCCGTGCCGTGCGGGGCCTGGCCGGGAGTGACGGGCGCCGCCGGCACCTGCTGGCCGGGAGCGACCTGTCCGCGAGCCGACTGTCCGCGGACGGCCTGTCCCGGGACGGTCCCGGGTGCCACCGCCCCGGCGGTCCCGGCCGGCTGGGCCACCGCCCGGCGGCGCCGGCCGGTCGGGGCGCTGGTGGGATGCGGTTGCGGCGGGGTGTGGTCCTCGGACTGGTCGAGCGGGACGGCGTCGTGCCGGCCGTCGTCACCCGGGAAGCCCGGGGCGTCCGGGGCGCCCGGAACGCCCCTGACGGACACCGGCTGCTGCGCGGGCATCTGCACCTGGCCGGGCAACGGCCCGGCACCGGCGGCCTGCGGCGGATGCGGCTGTCCGGCGTCGGCACCCGGCGCCACCGGGGCCGCGGGAGCGGGGGGGACGTCCGCGGCCGGTTCCCCGGGAACACCGGCGCCCGCCACCACGGGCGCGACGGCGCCGGTGGCCGCTACCGGCATCACCGGGTCCGGACCCGTACCCGGAGCCACCGCGCCCACCGCGCCCATCGTGCCAGCCGCGTCGGCCGTGTCCGCGGAGTCGGGGGCCCGGTCGGCCTCGGCCGGGGGCAGGGCGAAGACCGCGCGCGGGTTGCCCACCGCCTCCTGGGCCGCGGCCCGTTCCGCCGCGGCGGCCAGCGCCCGCCGGCGCCGTCCGGTCGGCTGCCCGTCGTCGTCCCCGGCCATCTGCGCACCCTCGCCGGGAGCCACGCCCGCACCGTGCGCCGGCACCGCGTGCGACGCGCCGCCCGCCACGGGAAGGGCCGGCGGCAGGGCGGCCTGCGGGGCGCCGGAGTCATGGCGGGCACGCCGGCCCGTGGGCACGGGAACGCCCTGCGGCGGCACGGTGCCGCCGAGCCCCGTACCGGAGGCGGCGGCCCCCGCGGCATGCTCGGCCGCGGTCACCACGGCACCCTCGGCGGCCACGCTCTCGACCATGCCCGTGCCGCCGGCCTCGCCGGCAGGCGTACCGGCACCGGCACCGTCGCCGTCGTCGATGTCGGAGGGCCGGCCACGGCGTCGTCCGGTGCCGCCGGATCCGGCCTCCGGAACCTCCGCCGCCGGTACCGCGGGCGGCAGCGCGGCCGGTTCCCCGACGGGTGCGGCGGCCCGGCGCCGGCGTCGCCCGGTCGGCAGGGCGTCCGGGTCACCGGCGTCGACCGCGCCGGCCACGTCACTCTCCAGGAAGGCGTCCGTGGAGCCCCGGCGCGCCCGCCGCCGCCCGCCGCCGGCCCCCTGCTCATCCATGTTGTCGTCGTCGGCAGTCGCCTCGACCGTGGCGCCCGGCGTCCGCTCCGGAAGGGCTGTCTGCCGCGGGAGCGCCGCCTGGCCCGGGACAGCTGCCTGCCCCCCGAGTGCCGCCTGGCCCGGGACCCCGGCGGCCGCACCCGCGCCCCCCGTGACCGCACCCGCTCCGCCGCCGAGCGGCACCTCCAGCACGTACGCGCTGCCGCTCATCCCCGGCACCTCGTGCGTCTGGAGGACACCGCCGTGGGCGCGCACGATCCCGCGCACGATCGGCTCGTGCACCGGGTCTCCGCCGGCGTACGGCCCGCGCACCTCGATGCGGGCGACCTCTCCGCGCTGCGCTGCCGCCACGACGACCGTGTTGTCCAGATAGCCGCCCGCCGAGACGGGCGTGTTGCCCGTGGCGTCGACTCCGGCGACATCCGCCACCAGATGGGCGAGCGCGGTGGCGAGCCGCTGCGGGTCGACCTCCGCCTCGATGGGCGGCGCGTGGACGGCGAACTGCACCCGCCCCGGCCCGATCAGCTCGACGGCCCCGTCCACACCGGCGGCGACGACGGCGTCCAGCAGCACCTTCGTACGGGTGATGTCCTCGGCGCCCGTGTCCAGCCGCTGGTACCCGAGGACGTTGTCGATCAGCGTCGTGATGCGTGAGTAACCGGCCGACAGATGGTGAAGCACCTGGTTGGCCTCGGGCCACAGCTGCCCGGCGTCGTCGGCGGCCAGCGCGGCCAGTTCGCGGCGCAGCTCGTCGAGCGGCCCGCGCAGCGACTGCCCGAGCAGCGTGAGCAGTTGCTCGTGCCGGCCGGCCAGCGCCTCGTACCGGTCCTTCTCCCGCTCGGCGAGCGAGGCGTACCGCTCCTCGCCGGCCGCGACCTCCTCCGCGTGGCTCTCGCGCAGCTCCTCCAGCTCGGTGACGTGTTGCTGGCGCAGTGCGGTCAGGTCGGAGGCGTGCTCCTCGGAGAGCCGCTCCAGCTCCTCCGTGTGCGCCTTCTCCAGCGCGGCCTTCTCCTCCGAGAGGGAGTCGAACGGACGCCGGTCGGTGAAGGTCATCACGGCGCCGACGAGCTGGTCCCCGTCCCGCACCGGCGCGGTGGTCAGATCGACCGGCACCTTCCGGTCGCCCTTGGCCCACAGCGCCTGCCCGCGCACCCGGTGCTTGCGCCCGGAACGCAGGGTGTCGGCGAGCGGCGACTCCTCGAACGGGAACGGCGAGCCGTCGGCACGCGAGTGCAGCACCAGGGTGTGCAGCTCCTTGCCGCCCAGTTCACCGGCCCGGTATCCCAGTATCTGGGCGGCGGCCGGGTTGACGAGGACGATCCGCCCGTCGGTGTCGGTGCCGACGACGCCTTCCGACGCGGCCCGCAGGATCATCTCCGTCTGCCGCTGCGAGCGCGCAAGCTCCGCCTCGGTGTCGACGGTTCCGGACAGGTCCCGGACCACGAGCATGAGCAGCTCGTCACCGGTGTAGCCGTAACCGTCGTACGCCTGCTGCCCGTTCTCCAGGTTCGCGCTCGTGACCTCGACCGGGAACTCGTTCCCGTCGGTCCGCCGCGCGACCATCCGCGTCGGCTTCGTACGCCCGCGGGGATCCATGTGATCGGGCCGCCGCATCGAGCCGGGGATGAGCCGGGAGTCGAACTCCGGCAGCAGATCGAGCAGCCCGCGCCCGACGAGCGCGGTCCCCGGCGCCTCGAAGGCCTCCAACGCGATGGTGTTGGCGTTGACGACGGTTCCGTTCGCGTTGACCAGGACCAACGCGTCCGGCAGCGCGTCGAGTATGGCTGCGAGGCGAGCAGCGCCTCGGGATGGCCTGCTGCTCACGAGACGCCTTCCTCCCTGTTACCGCACCTTGCCGACCGCTCCGGCCATCTTGCCAACCGGCCCGCGACGTGTCACGCGAGGGAGTCTAAGCGCACGGGTCGCGCTCGCGGCGCCGGATGAGAGGGAGGTCCCACGAGGAAGTGACGCCGAACGTGTGACCGCATGCCCCGGCTCCCCGATCCCTCCCCCGGACCTTTACGGAACCACTGCGTCCGCCAAGCCCCTCGCGCGCCCTCCGCCCGCCGCCTACGCGCCGGCGCGTGGCAGCAGGGGCACCATCCGGTCCCACCGCCCGATCTGGCACCCGTCACCGCGGTCGTACGAGGCGTCGACCGGGCGTCCGGCCCAGACGCCGGTGACGTGGGCGGTGGCCGGGCCGCCGTAGAGCGCGGGGCAGACGGCGCCCGGGCCCACCGGCGCGAAGGGATCACGCCCCCACCGGGTACGCGCGTCGAGCACCCGGCAGGCCCCCGCCACGTCCGGGTGACGGCCGGCATCCGGGTGACAGGACACCTGGTACGTCCCGTCCCGCCCGGCTCCGGCGTGCCGGACCACGACGGTCAGGTGATCGCCCCGGTCCTCGGGCCGGACGGGCGGCGACACGGCGCCGGCCGCGGAGGCAGGTACGGCGGTGAGGAGCGGGAGGAGGGAGGCGGCACCGGCGAGACACGCCGGCAGCAGGCGCCGCCCGGCGGTCGACATAAGAGAGGTCATACCCCTCCAACGCCGAACCGCCCAGGACGTTGCGCGACCACCCCCGCCCGCCCTCGGATCTCCCCCGTCCGCCACTCCGATCTCCCCCGTCCGCCGCGCCGGGGGAAGCCCTTTGCCCTGCGGCCCGGCTGCCTAGTACCGTGGGGGGCGATTGGTGACAGGGCGCTCGCCTGTGTCATCATCTGCACGCACCGATCGCGCGCTCGCGTGAGCGGTTGTGCTGGAGGCGTCGCCTAGTCCGGTCTATGGCGCCGCACTGCTAATGCGGTTTGGGTCTTAAAGCCCATCGAGGGTTCAAATCCCTCCGCCTCCGCACCGATCCCGAAGCCCCGGTCCCCAGGACCGGGGCTTCGGGCGTTCCCCGCCCTTGCTCGCCCCCTCCGCCAGGAGCAACGTTTCCGCAGGTCACAAGGGGTATGGCGACCGGATTTCACATGACGGCGGCAGTCATGTAATGTTCTTCCTGTCGCCGCGAGCGGGCCGAAAGGGCCGGGAACGAAGACAAAACAAAAGAACAAGCACTCGTAGCTTAACGGATAGAGCATCTGACTACGGATCAGAAGGTTGCAGGTTCGAATCCTGCCGAGTGCACACAGCTCAGAAGCCCCGCCGGGTAATCCGGCGGGGCTTCTGACATCAGCGGGTGACATCAACGTGCCCGCGAGGAGATGTTCAGGCGGCCGTCTCGGCCTCCGCGTCGCCCCCGTCGTCGTCCAGCCCCAACGCGTCGTCCATTCGATCGGCGGCGGCCCGAAGCGTCGTCCCCATCACGTGCGCGTAGGTGTCCAGCGTCATCGTGATCGTGCTGTGCCCCAGCGTCTCCATGATGGTGCGGGCATCGACCCCCTGAGCCAGTAGCAGTGATGCGCAGGTGTGGCGCAGGTCGTGCACCCGTACCCGCCGCACCTTGGCGTCCCGGCACAGGATGGTGAGCATCCTGTTCAGCCCGCGCGGGTCGATCACCCTGCCGGTGGAGGTCGTGAAGACGAGCCCCGCCGGCTGTTCCTCGGCCGGCTTCCACTTGGGACCTGCGATCTTGCGCTCACGAACCTGCGCTTCACGGTGCTCTGTGAGCGCCTGCACGCACCGCCGGGGCAGGCAGACCGTGCGGATGGACCGCGCCGTCTTCGGCGTGCCGAAGATCAGCTCTCGCCGGATGCGCTGCACGTTCCGGCGAACCCGGAGGGTCCCGGCGTTCAGGTCCACGTCCGACCACGTCAGGCCCAGCACCTCCCCGCGACGCAGACCGGTGGAGACCAGCAGCAACCACAACACGTAGAGGCGGTGGGGCCGAGCCGTCTTGAGCAGCGCTTTGACCTCACCGGCGTCCAGCGGGCGAACCTCCTTGTGGTCGACGGTGGGCGTCTCCACGATCCGGGCCACGTTCCGCGCGATCAATTCCTCGCGGATGGCCTGCTGCAACGCGGACCGCAGTACGGCGTGCACGTACTGGACGGTACGTGCGGACGGGCGCCGCCCACAGCAGCGGCCGACCGCGCAGCACGTGCGCTTGTCCTCCGGGCGCTCCTTGTCCGCCCCCCGAAGGCAGCACAGGCACGCCGACTTGAACTCGGAGAGGAACCGACGCACGTCCGCCGGCGACAGCCGGTTCAGCCGCTTCTTACCGAGTGCGGGCCGGATGTAGAGCCGAGACAAACCCTCGTAGCTGTTCAGCGTCGCAGGCTTGAGCCGCTCCGGGGCGATCGTGGCGAGCCAGTACGTCAGGTAGTCCCCGAAGGCCATGGTGGACGATGCCGCAGGGATGCCCTGTCGAGTCTGCTCCTGCATCTCCGTGAGTTTGTCGGCGACTTCCTCACGAGTCTTCCCGTAGACGAACTTGCGGGTGCGGGTGCCGTCGGGTCGGTAGACGTACGCGGCAGCGTGGTAGCGGCCATCTTTCCGCTTGGTGATCGTTCCTTCACCATTGGCGCGACGCTTGGCCATCAGGCGGCTTCCTCCAGACGGTCGTTCATGTACTGACGGACGGCGGCCACGGGGATGCGCCGGCTTCGGCCTTCTGTGTAGGAGGGAAGTCGGCGAGAGCGGAGGAGGTCATAGACCTTGCTGCGGCTCATGCGCAGGTGGGTCATGACTTCCGCGACGGTCCATGCGGTCGGGACTTCGTCGTCGGGGACGAGAGTGAGCACGTCGAGACCTCCGTGACAGGGTGGGGCCTTCCGGCCCCCTGCTGAGAAGTCCGCTACATCCGCTACACCGCTACATCGCAGGTCAGCGGCGTTGTTTTTGTAGCGGAGGGACGGCGTGTAGCGGCTACGCATGCACTGTGGGGTCGTGGGCGTAGCCGCTACACGCTTCGGTGCCGCTACAGAGTTAGGGGCTCTGAGCTGGGCTGTAGCGGCGTAGCGGATGTAGCGGAGCCCTGGGGAGTGGGCGGGCAGTACCGCGCCCATGCGTCCGCCAGATCCTCCGTGTGGAAGCCCTTGAGGACTCCGCCGGCGGTGCGGATATTGCGGGACTTGATGGGGGTGAGGTCGGCAGTCATGTACTCGCCGAGCATCCGAGCCAAGCGCCGGTTGTCGAGCGGCTTGCCGTCGAGGTCGGCCCACGGGGCGTCATCGAGGGCATTGAGCCGGTCGAGGATGACGATGGTGGGCAGCTTGTCCACGCCGATCAGGACGTGGTCGCGTAGGTCGGTCAACAACCGGATACCGAGACTGCCCTTGTCGTTGGCCTTGGACGCGTTCACCAGGGACACGCACGCGGCGCGCGCCCGGTGGGGCCAATCTCCACCGGCAGCGTCCGCAATCGCAAGCAGCGGTTCCCACACATCGGCGGGCCGGTCCGTGACGCCTTCGGGCATGGTCGGCCACACGTTCATGACCTGCTCGCTGACCTGTTCTGCCCAGGTGGCGAGCCGGTCGCGCAGGGCGAACCCTTCCTTTTCGTGGATGCGGGTGCGGTAGGGCTCGATCTTCTCGTTGGGGGCCCTGCGGCGCATGCGGATGTTGACGGAGCGGTCCCGGATGGTGTCGGGCAGGTAGCCGAGTCCGGCCACGGCGACGGCGGCGTAGGAGTGGAATGCCTGCACGGTCTGGTTGGCGCCGTCTCCCACGCAGCGGAACATCGGCCGGTTGCGGCGGTGTCCTGCGTTGATGAATCCCCGGAGCTGCTCGTTCTCCCCGGCCTTGGGGCCGAAGATGGTGTCGATCTCATCGAAGAGGATCGTGGGCCGTTTGCCGTCGACCCCGGCCACCGCGCGGAAGAGCGCGGCGGCGGAGGCGTCGACAGCGGCCATCGGGTTGGGCACGAGCGTTTCCACGATCTCCAGCGCCCGCGACTTCCCGGACCCCGGCTCGGGCGACAGGAAGGCCAGTCGCGGGGTGGACTCGAAGCAGTCGAGCAGATGGGCGTGCGCGTCCCACAGGACCACGGCCACGTAGGCGGCCTCGTGCGGGAAGACGTTGAAGCGGCGGTGGAAAGCTTCCACCTCGTTGAGCAGCACGGCGCCGTCGATGCGGTCGGTCATGCGGCGTGCCTCCCTTCACACGGCGGGGTGAGCGCCCCGGCGCAGGCGGAGCGGTGGGCGTCGTACTCGGTGACCAGCGCGGCGACGGCGGCGGGTCCGGTGGCGGTGCCGGTCAGACCGCAGGTGCAGGCGTAAGCGGCGGTGGGCAGGGCGCCGGGGCGCATTGACCAGCGGGCGCCGTCGTAGTGGTGCCGGTAGACCGGCGGGGCGAAGATCCGGATACCGGGCGCGTCCGGGGTCGGGTCGGCCCCCGGCCGGACCTGGGACCGGTCCGGGAGAAGAGCAGTTACGACGCCCTGACGGGCGGCGCCTTTCGGCTCGCCCACGGCCACCGCTTCCACAGGCTGTGGGGCGGCGTTCGGGCCGGTGGGGGCGTTGGTGGGGCAATCCAGGGCGGGGGGAGTCGGCGCCGTCATGCCGCCTCCCGTGGGGTGGCGTGGGCGATGACCCAGTCCAGGGCGCTGCGGATCGTCGTGCGGCACTCGGCCGGCGGCAGGCCCGTAGACTCCCCCGCCCCCTGGATTGCCTCCTCCACCACGTGCCGGGGGATGTCGCCCCACGCCACGAACCGCGCCACCTTGCAGGCGCTGCGGTGAAGGGTGACGTTGCGACCGTTCGGGCCGCCCTCGGTCGCGGCGGCGATGACGGCGCACTCGCGTTCCAGCGCCACGCGTGCGGCACGGGTGCCGTCGTGCACCCGTACGGGGACCCGGGCGGCCCTGTCCGACTCGGTGAGCAACAGGGTGAGCCAGTCGGGCAGCTCGGCCACGGGCGCGTCGTGGGCGACTTCGTACGTGCCGTCAGGGGTGGTGCTGCCGGGGGCGACGACGTAACCGCCCCAGGCGCGGGTGTCGATGTGTGGTCCGAGACGGTCGACGCTGCACTTCAGCCGCACCCTGGGCGGGGCGGTGAAGTAGAGATGTTCACCGCGCGCGGTCCGCACCCGGTAGGTCTCGGGGAGTACCTGCCCGGCGCGCTCGCAGAGCGCCTGCAAGGAAGTGGCGCCGTCAGGCGCTCCTTTCGGCTCTTCTGCCTTGGCCGGGTCCAGGTCGATGACGAGCAGCCCGGCCGGGCCGGTCGCGATCCCGACGTTGTACGGACGGTGCGCCCACGCGGCACGGATCAGATCCGGGTCGGTGGTGGCCCGCTCTTCCGGGGTGCGGTGCCCGCCAGCGCACCGCCCGGTGCCGGGGCAGACGCGTTCGGCGTGCCCGACCGGCCGCTTGCTGCCGGGGTGAAGCGGGATGACGGGCCAGCCGCGTTCGGCCGCCGCGAGGGCGGACGCGAGCAGCGGCAGGCGTTCCAGATCCGCCGTAGGGATGCTGGTCATGCGGCCACCCCCAGCCCGGAGGCGAGCACGGCCAGGGCCGCGCGGCCAATGTGCTGCGCGTAGGCAGGCGGGATGCACTCGCGGATGCCGTCGCGGTTCATCCACGGCACCCCCAGCACCTTGCGGGCCAGGGGGACACCGGAGAAGTTGCCGACGAACTGCCCGTAGTGGCCCGGCGGGACGGGGCGGCCCATCTTCGCTTGCGGGACCAGGTGGGCGGGGTGGTCCGGCTGGGCAAGGGTGAAGCCTCCGCCGGTCTCGAAGAACCGGTGCCGGTAGTTGGCCAGACGGAACATCTGCCCGCACAGCATCACCGGAGCGCGCAGCTTGGGCACCGCGCCCCGCACGTTCTCCATCACCCAGGGACGCCCGGTCGTCTCCAGCGCCGCGCGGGTGGGGGCGATCAGGTCGGGGTGGTCGTTGGCCTGGATGCGCTGGCACTCGCTGTCGTGCTGGCATGGCGGGGAGGCGTGGATGAAGTCGAACTCGGCCCCGTGCTCCAGGACGAACGCGATGGCGTCGGCCTGGACGAACCGGTACGGGTAGCGGGGCTGGGGGTCCTTGTCGACGCCGGTCACGTCAAACCCGGTGTCGTCGTAGCCCTTGCTGGCGCCGCCCTGGCAGCAGTACAGGTCCAGTAAGCGCGGGCGCCGGGCGCGCACTCGCCGGAAGGCGGTCGGTTGGGTCATGCTGGGAGACCTCCACAAGTCTGTTGACGGTCTGGTGGAAGGCGGCGGCCCCGGTTCTTGGCGGAAGGGGGCCGCCGTCGTCGTTGTGCGGGTGGGTCAGGCGGCGGCGGACTCGTCGCCGCGCGTGGCGTTCAGTCGGCCGTCCACGGCGCGGACGACCATGCCGCCGGTGGTGAGGGTCTTGACGGCCTTGGACACGGCGCCCTTGGACAGGCCCGTGAGCGTGACCAGATCCTTCTGGGCGACCGGTTCGTCGGCGGTCTCGATGGCCTTCAGGACGCGGGCGACGGCGCCGTCCACGGTGGGCGCCGCCTCGGCCGTCGTGTCCTTGACGAGGGTGAGCGTCGGGGCGCCCGCGGCTTCCACCGTGGGAGTCACGCTGCGGGACCACGGCGTGCGGTCGGGCAGAGCGATGACGACGCTCTTGTCCATGTAGCGGACCTTGACGGGGTCGGGCTTGCGCCTGCCGTCCCGGATCAGCGCCACACCCGGTACCGGCAGCTCGTCCGCGTTCCAGCCCTTCGCCTGCGCGTCCTCCCCGAGGACGACGCGGGCCTCGGCCGGCGTGCGGACGGCGAGGCAGATGGAGACGCCGATCTGCGGGGCGATCTGCTTGGGGATGCCGTCGCCGATGGTGGGCTTCTGGGTCATCCACCACAGGTCGATGCACGCCGCGCGGCCCATCCGCGCCAGCGACTCCAGGCCCGGCAGCGCGGACCGGTTGACGGTGCGGGTCTTGCCGTCGCCGGTCTCGGTCTCGTAGGGGACCTTGTCGGCGGCGGTCATGACTTCGGCGCCCTCATCGACCACGATCGTGATGCGGGGCCGGTCCGCCGTGGGGGTCCAGGTGTCCTGGCCCTTGGGCAGGACGGAGAGCCGTTCCAGCATCTCCGTCTCCAGTTCATCGACCACGTCCACGACTTCGCGCGGGGTGGAGGCGACGCGGGCCCGGTGGTCCCACAGGCGGCCTTCCACGCGCTTGAGGTCGATGATGACGAGCGCGTTCGTCGCGCCCTCGGACGCGTCATACAGCAGCGGCCGGGATGCCACGCTCTTGCCCGCTCCGGACCGGCCGGCGATGAGCAGTCGTTCCCCGAGCGGCACGGTCACCTGATCGCCGGTGACGGTGTCGATGCCGAGCGAGCGGCGTTCGGGCGTCCACGTCAGGTCGTCGCCGTCGGCCGCGCTGCGGGTGCGCACGATGAGTTCGGCCCAGCCGCCCTGCTTGCCCGCCTTGATCTGCATGCGCAGGCTCGTGCGGGCCCCGAGCAGGGCGCGGATGTGGTCTTCTGCGGCGCGGAGCTTGGTCGCCGTCCACGTGCCGTCGAGGCGGACGGCGACGACGATGCCCGCCTCGGTCAGCTTCGGTCGGCCGGTCAGCGTGCCCGACAGACCCCGCTGTTCCGCGTGCTCCTTCCAGTGCTGCGGCTGCAACCGCTTCAGCAGCGCCGACTCCTCGGCGGTCGGCTTCAGACCTGTCGTGTCGCGCTCCCGCACCGCGATCCACACCGACAGGGCGGTGACGGCGGCCACCACGGCAACGGCCGACCACACCCACACGCGGGTGGAGACGTGCGGCAGCCACACGTACCCGGCGACACCGAGGGCGGCGGCGGTCTTGGTGGCGAACAGCCACATCGGGTCCGGGACGCGCCGCTTGGCGGTGCGCAGCTCGCGCTCCGCGCGGTGGCGCAGGGGGGTGACGCCTTCGGGGTCGATGGCGCGTGCGGTAGCCAGCGCGCGGCGGGCATCGCGCACGAGCGGCTTGCGTTCGGTGCGCAGAGCGGAGCGGCGCTCGGCTTCCTTGCGCCACCGGTCGGCGGTCCAGCGGGCGGCGGTGGCGGCGTACTGGCGGTGGGTGCGCCAGACTTGGGACTGACTCACGGTGTCCTCTTCTCAGGGGGTCGGTGGGTTGGTGGTGGCGGGCCCTGCGACGGCCCGTCACCACACATGCGTGTTACGCGGAGTGAGCAGGTTTCCGGTTTCCTGGTTTCCGACGGGGTCCCTACGCGTGCGCGCGCGAGGGCGGAAACTTCCGTCACCCTGCGTCGCTACGGGGTCTGTGGCGGCCGTACAGCCTTCCGGGGGTCAAACCCCACCCGGAAGGGGGCTCGGAGGCCCTGCGGGCCGCCTACGGCTTCGGGGTGTTTTCAGTGGCCCTTCCGGCCGCGCTTGCCGGTGTTCTTGGTGCCGTCGCCGACGGCGCGGACCACGGTGACCACGGCCCAGCCGAGGACGAGCGCGATGAACGCGAGCATGGCCAGGTTCGCGGCGATGGCGGTCAGGGCGCCGACGAGCAGCGGGCCGAAGTAGACACCGGCCGCGACCGCACCGGCTCCCACCCCGGAGCCGAGCGCGACGCGCTGCACCGTGCGGTCCGGCGGCGCCTCGTGGATGTGCACCACCTGCGGCCCGGCGGGCTGTTGTTGAGCGGGCAGGTTGGCAGGGTCGGCGTAGACGTGGCTGCCGTCGGGGAGCTGCACGACGGTCAGCGGGCGATGTGCGGGGAGCTGTTCCATGACGCAACCTCCGGGGCGTTGTCGGGGAAAGCGCAGGGAGAGCACATGCCGAGCGAGGGCGGGATGACGTAGCCCGCGTCGCGGCGGCACTCGGGGCAGATGCGGCGCACGGCGTTGGCCTTGGCCAGCGCCGCCCACTTGGCCGGCGTCATCGGCCGGACAGGCTTGGCCAGGTCGACGCGGTAGAGGTAGGCGGTCAGCGGTCCGCGTCGACGGCGAGGCCGTTCGAGCTGTGCGGCCACGTCCTGCCCGCCGGGCCGCAGCCCGGCGGCGCGGAGCTGGCGACGGGTGGCGTATCCGTCCGGGGCGAGGCGCCACCGGTAGACGGGCAGGGCGCCCATCACTGACCCGCGATCGCGAGATCAGCGCCGCCCGTGCCCGGGTCGCGGTGCTCGGCATAGCGGTGGGAGACCCAGCCGACCGACCAGCCGCACAGCTCCGCCGCCTGCCGCACCGACATGTCCGACGCGAACGCGGCGGCCACGATCCGGCGCGCCTCATCCTCCGGAAGCTTCCCGTCGGCCGGGGCCCGGTTCAGCAGTGCGGCGCGTTCACGGGCCGCACGCTCCTCGCGCTCACGGCGTTCACGCTCCGCCTGCTCGGCACGCTCGCGTCGCTCGGCCTCGGCCTGCTGCCGGGCCCGCTGTTCACGTTGCGCGCGCTCTTGTTCACGCTGTTCACGCTCGCGTTCACGGCGTTCACGAGCTTCCCGCTCGGCAGCCTCCGCACGCTCCCGCGCGGCATGCTCCTCACGGCGTTGCCGCTCCTCCCGTTCGGTCTGCTCACGGGCAAGCGCGGCCTCGTGCTCACGCTGTTCACGGGCGAGCATGGCGGCGTGTTCACGTTCCTCCCGGGCCTCTGCGCGGGCCCGTTCGGCACGCTCGCGGGCCGCCTGCTCGCGCCGCTCCCGCTCCGTCTGCCGCTCGGCTTCCAGCGCGGCCACCGCGCGGGCGATGGCCCGCCGGTAGGCCAGGCTGGTCTCTGCGGTGACGATGAGCAGCAGCGGCGCCACCGAGTGAACCGCGACCCCCACCAGGTCTTTCTTCAACGCGGAGTCGGCCGTGTTCAGGGCGAGCGTCATGAAGCCGGTCATCCACCGCAGCGTGACCGGCCACCGGCCGCCGTGCCCGCCCAGGCGGGCCAGCACGTCATCGAGCTTGACCACGATGACCACCGCGGCATCCACCACCAGCGGCAGGATCGGCGCCGTCCACGCCCACCGGTCTGCCGTGTGCTCCGCCATCAGCGGCGTCACGGTCAGGACGGAAAAGAGCATCGCCCCGCACACGATCAGCCACGTCCCACCCGACAGGGCGCGCTCTGCTGAACGGGTCTGAACACTGTTCACGCCGCACCCCCCAACGCCCTGGGAACGGACCGGTTCACGCGGTGGAATCCGTTGGATGCGGCGTTGTAGATGAACGCCTCACAGCGCCACGTGAACGCAGCGGCCGGGCGTTCATCGCAGGGCTTCCACACGTGATCCGCCGGGAAGCCGTGGGTCGCGGTGTCGGCGTACGCGTCGTCACGGGAGGCGTAGACGGCGTGCGGCTCGCCGTGATGCATGAGCACGGTCAGCGTCTCGCCCTCGACCGGCCCGCGCCCAAGTTCCTCGCGCAGCCGGCGAATCGCGATGTCCTTCAGCAACAGCTCCTGCTGCGCGATGGACAACTCCTCCACCGCGCGGGACAGCAGCGCGCCCACCTCGGTCGTGACGGCCTCGGCCCGCTCCGCGCGGTCGGTGACCGCGTACAGCTCCCGCACGTGCCGGCCGAACGCCTCGTTCGCGACCCCGCTGGCGTGCCGGGCCTGCTCGCTCGCGGTGCGGGCGTCGTCCGCCAGCCGGGCGAGCTGCTTAGTGGTGACGATGCGGATCACGCGGCACCCCCGGGCAGGCTCGCTCCGGCCGTGCGGTTAACCAGCTCCCGGCGGACGGCCAGCACCCGGTTCCGGGCCCGGCGGATACGCCGGTTGTCCAGCTCGGACGGTGTGCGGTCCAGGGTGATGATCTGCGCGTCGATCAGGTCGACGTCCGCCAGGATCAGCGGCATCTCCAGTTCGATCGCGTCCAACTCGGCCGCGGTCGGTTCCATGAAGTCGGCGAACGCGGTAACAGCGTCCTGAACAGTCACGATGTGGTCCATGGGTCGTGTTCTCCCTAGCAGGTAGCAACGGCCCGAACAGCGGCCCCGGTGTTCGAGCACCGGGGCCGCGCGCCGTTGAAGTCGGAACATCCGGCTCCCCTCAGCGCTGCTCGTACGAGACGAGCAGCGGAGGCAACCGGCGCGGCGTGCGCCGCGAGGTCAAAGCGCAGTCAGGCCGCTGCGCGATCCGTCTTTTCGACTCGGGGAGACGGGGCCCGCCTATGCAGTTGTCAAGCAACTCCCAGCGCAGGGCCTCTCGTTGTGACAGGCCATCCCGAACCAGAACCGCACCTCAGTGGGCCGGTGCGGCGTTGCACCTACAGACTGGACCGGTGGACCGGTCCAGTCAAGCAGTGAAATGGGAGTTGGTGAGCGGTAGTGAGCGTTTTCGCAGCTCAAGGGGCTTGACGGGGCATCAAAAAAGCTGGACCGGCGGACCGGTCCAGCTATCTCTCAGCGGGCTGTACCTACATCGCGTAGGTGTCCACCTGCTCAAAAAGAGCGGCCGGGGTGACGCCCTCCTCGCAGACCAGCGGGCGCCCCTCCTGGTCGTGTGCCGTGTGCAGGAGAACCGCGACCGCACTGCCTGGCTCGACCCCCAGCCGTTCCGCCTCAACTTCGGTGGCCAGGCGCACGGTAGTCACGTCCACGCCCTCCACAGGGAACCGCCCGGTCTGTCGACGGACGTAGCGGGTTGTTCCCTCTGCGATTGGTGCTGTGTCGGAGAGGCGAGGTGCAGCCTCTCCGATCTCAGGCGGAAACCACGCTTCCACGCAGCTATTGGGGCTCCCGTCGGGGAGCTGGAGGACTCGGACACGCCGGAGGGCCAGGGTGCCGGGTGCGAGGCCCAGAGCGTTGGCCACGCGTGTGGGCGGTTCAGCCCAGTCGGGCGTACCGATCCGCAGGAACGGCATGCCGCCCAAGATGCGTGCCGACCCGGCCCGCCGGGCGCCGGCGGGACGCGCCACGGGGGTCTCTGTGACGACGAACCCGGTTCCTTGCTTGGCCACGACTACGCCGTCGTTCCGGAGCACGTCCACGGCCTTGATGGCAGTGGCTCGCGACACGCCCCACTGTTCGGCCAGGTCTCGGCCGGACGGAATGGTCTCGCCGGGGGCGAATTCACCTGCGGCGATGCGGGTCCGAAGCGACTCGGCGATCTCCTCGTACTTCAGAACAGCCATTGGCTTCCCTTACTTCGCGCGCTGGACTGGTCCACCGGTACACACGATACTGCGGGCATGTCGAATCTCGAATTGGCTCCCTCCGTGATGCGGTTCTACGGCGAGACAGTGAACGAGGACAGCCGTCTGCGCAGCTCGGCAGACGGGCGGATGGAGCTGGTCAGGACTCAAGAGCTTCTCCGACGGTTTCTGCCCCCCGCACCGGCCCGCGTACTCGACGTGGGTGGGGGGACCGGGATTCATGCCGAATGGCTGGTGAAGGACGGCTACGACGTGAAGCTGGTGGACCCGGTGCCCCGGCACGTCGAGCACGCCTCAGCCGTGTGTCCTGCGGTCGTGGGGGATGCCCGCGACCTGAGCGAGCCGGACGACAGTTACGACGTCGTGCAGCTTCTTGGGCCGCTCTACCACCTGCCGGACCCAGAGGACCGGCGTACCGCGCTGGCGGAGGCGCACCGTGTGGTGAAGCCGGGCGGGCTAGTCGCAGCAGCAGCCATCAACCGGTACGCCTCGCTGTTCGAGCACGTGACGTACGCCCATCTGCACAGGGAGCGAATCCGGGACTCCGTCTCCAAGATTCTTGAGACAGCCGTCTATGACGGCGTGCGAGGATTCACCCTGTCCTACTTCCACCGGGCTGAGGAACTGGTCTCGGAGCTGGTGGCATCTGGGCTCACTGAAGTACAGGTTTTCGGGATTGAGGGCCCCGCGTGGTCGCTCGTCAAGACAGCCGAGCAGCAGCCCGGTGAAGGGCCCACGGATGAGCTGATCGCATCGGCCATGGAGGCGGCCCGCATGGCGGAGCCCTACCCGGAGTTGCTGGCCGCTAGCTCGCATCTCTTGGCGGTGGGAAGGGCTCCCGCTGACATCAACCCCTGACATCAACGGTGGCGAACACTGGCGGACAGCCACGCCCGTTCCGCCTTAGGCACAGGCCGGTTGGGCGCGGGGGACAGGGGGCGCAAAGCGCGCGCACCCGCCTACGGATCAGAAGGTTGCAGGTTCGAATCCTGCCGAGTGCACATAGGCAAGAGGCCCCGGATCACTCCGGGGCCTCTTGCGTTTCTGAGGCGTACAGCAGCGAAGCACAGCAGCGGGATCACCCGGCTCCGCCCATGGCAGCGGACAGCGCGCCGAGCGCGGCCCGCACCTCTTCCTCGCCGGCTTCGGCGTAGACCTCCATCGTCACGGGATCACGCGGAGGCCGATGCCCCACACGCAGCAGCTCCGGATCCGTCACTTCCTGGAACACCGTGATCGGCCCGGTCTCGGTTGACCGTGGTGGTCACCAGGTCCGGGTGTCCGCTTCGGGGGGAGGGTCCGGGGAGGGGGGCCGTAGCCGGTCCGCCGGGTCGGTGACGACCAGGGTGGTGGCCATCTTGTCCCACAGTTCCTGCCGGTTGCGGTCCCACAGGAGCCAGAAGTAGGGGATGAAGAGGGTGAAGTAGGCAAGGACGCCGATGATCCCCTTCGCGATGAACTCCCGGAAGAACATGCGCCCCCACCGGGCGGTGCCCGCGTCCGTGATGTGGACGACTCTCATGTGGAGGAGCTGCTTGGCGGGCGTCTGGCCCTGCTGGAAGACGATGAACGCCCAGACGAACCAGCCGATGCCGAGGGTGCAGATGAACAGTGCTGCTTCCAGCAGGTGGCCGCCGAAGCGGAGCCCGGGGGTGGACAGCGCGAGGCCCCGCGGGAGGAAGAGGACCTGGCCGCAGGACTGGCAGCACGGCTCGATTCCGGTCGCCTGCCCGCAGACCGTGCACGCGCTTCTCGGGGCGAGCGCGGTGGGGGCGGCCAGCGCGGCCGCTGATGCCGGCCGCGGACGTGCGGACCATCGCTGTCCCGGCCTGGTCCCCGTACCTCGGCTCTCGCCCGGGTTGGTGGTCATGACCGACTCCCTCGGCACACCCCAGGTGCCTTGTGTCGCGTGGGCGCCCACTGACGGAATGTGCCGGCCACAGCCCTGCGGATGTTCCTCGCCACCACATCCAGAGAGGGGCGAACGGATAGGACGGACGGCCGTCTGCTGTCACAGCGGGCAGAGAAGGGGAATCTTCTGGCCGTGCTTCACGTCGGACCGCGGAGCCCGGCAGCAGGCGGATGTGCCCACAGGGCCTACGGCGACGCGGGCAGTACCTGATTCCAGGGGAACACGGGGGCGCGGTCGCCGCATCTCGATCAAGGGCGCACGGCGACCATCGCGACCCCGGGCTGCTGGGTGGCGGGGTCCGGGGTGTGTGGCACCGCTGTCGTCCCGCCGCTGTCAGTGCCCCCCTCTACCCTGACGAGTGATGGCACAGGTCTGGAGATGCGCGGGGCTTCGGTGGGTGGGCGGGGGTCCCGTGCTGGAGTGGGGTGGTGGGCGGCGTAGTGCGTTGCCCTGGGGGAAGCGGGTCGTGTTCGCGGTGCCGGAGGGGGGTGTGCGGACGTGTGTGGGGGCTCGGGGGAATGCCTGCGCGCGGGGGGCCGCCGTGCCGGGGCGGAGTACGGGGGCCCGGTGCGAGGAGTGTGCGCGGCTGGACCGGGCGCACTCCGTGGCCGCCGACACGATCGCCGACGATCCGCGGCCGTACCGCGTGTATCTGGCGTGGTTCGGGCCGGGCCTGGTGAAGGTCGGCATCACCGCTCTCGAACGCGGGCCGGCCCGGCTGCTCGAACAGGGTGCCGTCTGCTTCAGCTGGCTCGGCACCGGTCCGCTGATGGCCGCCCGGCGTACCGAGGAGCTGTTGCGGGCCGCGCTGCGGGTGCCGGACCGGATCGCGTACGCCGAGAAGCGTGCCGTGCGGTCGGCGCTGCCGGGGACGGAGGCGGAGCGTGCCGCCGAGGTGCGGGAGCTGCATGCCCGGGCCGTCGCGCTCACCGGGTGGCCGGAGTCCCTGCGGCGGGAGGCCTGCGAAGTCACCGACCATGTACGGGTGTTCGGGCTGGACGGGGTGCCGGAGGCGCTCGGGGAGGTCGCGGGACTCGTGCCGGGCGGCGCCGTGCACGGGGAGCTGGTCGCGGCTGCCGGGCCCGACCTGCATCTGGCGGTCGCCGGCCTCGGCGTCGTCGTGCTGGACACCCGGCTGATGACCGGCTGGGAACTGACCCCGGTGGCTCTGCCGGCCGGCACGTTCACCGTCCCGGTCCGGCAGTTCCGGCGGGAGCGGGACGGGTTGCAGGACGGGTTGTTCTGACGTGCGGCCGCCGGGGCGGCGGGGTGGGGGCCGGTCCGGTGACGTACGGCCGCCGTGAGTGGAAGGTCGGGGATCGGATCCCGTACGGATCCCCTCCGGTCGTGACCATGGTCCGCGCGGCTCTTCGGCAGTCATCGTGGCCGGCACGAGCGATCAGAACGCAACGACGACCGAAGCCGTAGCCGTAGCCGTAGCCGAAGCCGCCCCGGCCGCCGTCGCCGATCCGGTGCCCCCGTACGAACCGCCCTACCACGCCGTCGTGTTCACCAGCGTCCGTACCGACGACGACCCCGACGGGTACGACCGCGCCGGCGCCCGTCTCTCCGGGCTCGTCAAGGACATCCCCGGTTTCCTCGGTGAGGATCTCGCGCGGACCCCCGGTGGGCTCACGCTCTCCGTCGTCCGCTTCCGGGACCTGGTTCGACCGGTACGTGATCGACATCGCGCGGGTCGAGCACAGCCACGCCTTCCAGCGTTCCTGACACGCTCCCAGGCGTTGCCTGAGAGGTTCCTGTGCGCTTCTCAGAGAAAACACAGACTCCGGAAAGCGTCTTCTCAGAGGACGCCGACAAGGTGTCCGGCATGACCACGACCTCGCCCCAGGGGCGCACCGAACTGCTGAGGCCGGACGGGAGCCCCGTCCGCGTGCTGGTGGTGGACGACGAGCTGTCGATCACCGAACTGCTGAGCATGGCCCTGCGTTACGAGGGCTGGCAGATCAGGAGTGCGGGGGACGGGCAGGGGGCCGTGCAGACGGCCCGCGAGTTCCGGCCCGACGCCGTCGTGCTGGACATGATGCTGCCGGACATGGACGGCCTGGCCGTGCTCGGCCGGCTGCGCCGTGAACTGCCGGACGTGCCCGTCCTGTTCCTCACCGCGAAGGACGCGGTGGAGGACCGTATCGCAGGACTGACCGCCGGCGGCGACGACTACGTCACCAAGCCGTTCAGCCTGGAGGAGGTCGTCGCGCGGCTGCGCGGGCTGATCCGCCGGGCCGGCGCCGCCGACCGGCGGTCCGACTCCGTGCTCGTCGTGGGTGACCTGACCCTGGACGAGGACAGTCACGAGGTGTCGCGGGCCGGGGACGGTATCCATCTCACCGCGACCGAGTTCGAGTTGCTGCGGTTCCTCATGCGCAATCCCCGGCGGGTGCTCAGCAAGGCGCAGATCCTGGACCGCGTGTGGTCGTACGACTTCGGCGGGCAGGCCAACGTCGTCGAGCTGTACATCTCGTACCTGCGCAGGAAGATCGACGCCGGCCGGGAACCGATGATCCACACCCGGCGTGGGGCCGGTTACCTGATCAAGCCCGCCGTGTGATGAGCGGACGACGGCGGCCGCGTCCCCGGAAGCGGCGGGCGGGACAGCCGCGCACCCTGCGGACGCGGCGGGCGGGACAGCCGCGCACCCTGCGGACGCGGCTCGTCGTCGCGTCGGTGGTGCTGATCGCCGTGGTGTGTGCCGTGATCGGTACGGTGACCACGCTCGCCCTGCGCAGTCATCTGTACGACCAGCTGGACGGCCAGCTGCACGAGGTCGGGGCCCGGGCGGCCGGTGGCTTCCCGCCGCCCGGCGCCGTCAAGGACGGCCTCGGCCCCGACGGCCGGCAGAGCGGCCGGAACGGGCGGGCCGGCCAGGCCGTCGGCCTCTCGTCCTTCGTCTCGCGGGCCCCGCAACCGCAGTACACGGTCGCGGCGGAGGTCGAGAAGGGCACGGCCACCCAGGGCAAGGTGGGCGCCGCGTCCAGCGTCACCTACGTGATGACCGCCAAGCCCCTCAGCCGGGCCCAGCTCGCCGCTCTCGGTACCGTCGCCCGGGACGAGAAGCCGCACTCCGTGGACCTCCCCGGCCTGGGTTCCTACCGTGTGCGGTACGCCCACGGTCCCGCCGGCGACTACTACGTCGGCATCCCCACCAAGGAGGCCGACGGCACCATCGACGCCCTGGTCCTCATCGAGGTCAGCGTCACCGTGGCCGGCCTGGTCGCCGCCGCCATCGCCGGTTACGTCCTCGTCGGCGTCGCCACCCGCCCCCTGCGCAAGGTCGCCGCCACCGCCACCCGGGTCTCCGAACTCCCGCTGCACACCGGCGAGGTGAACCTCAGCGAGCGGGTCACGGAGGCCGAGTGCGACCCGCACACCGAGGTCGGCCGGGTCGGTGCCGCGCTCAACCGGATGCTGGACCACGTCCACGGGGCGCTGCTCGCCCGGCAGCAGAGCGAGACGCGGGTACGCCAGTTCGTGGCCGACGCCAGCCATGAGCTGCGCACCCCCCTCGCCTCCATCCGCGGGTACGCCGAACTCACCCGGCGCGGGCGCGAGCAGGTCGGGCCCGACACCCGGCACGCCCTCGGCCGGATCGAGTCCGAGGCGGGCCGTATGACCCTCCTCGTCGAGGATCTGCTGCTGCTCGCCCGGCTCGATGCCGGCCGGCCGCTCCGGTCGGAGCGGACGGATCTGGTCCCGCTGGTCGTCGACACCGTCAGCGACTCCCGCGCGGCCGGCATGGACCACAACTGGCGGCTCGACCTGCCCGACGAACCGGCGCTGGTCCCGGCGGACGCGGCACGGGTGCAGCAGGTCCTGGTCAACCTGCTGGGCAACGCCCGCAAGCACACCCCGCCCGGTACGACCGTCACCGCGCGCGTGCGGCGGCGCGGGACGTGGATGTGCGTCGACGTGGAGGACAACGGGCCGGGCATCGCGCCGGAGCTGCTGCCGCACGTCTTCGAGCGGTTCGCGCGGGGCGACTCCGCGCGGTCCCGCGCCACCGGGTCCACGGGTCTGGGGCTCGCCATCGTGCAGGCCGTCGCGTCCGCGCACGGCGGTGCCGTGACCGTGGACAGCGTGCCCGGCCGCACGGTGTTCACCGTGCACCTGCCCACACCCGACCCCGTCGTCCCGCAGCCCTCCCCGGAGACCGGCCGGGAACCGTTCTCACAGGCACAGCACAGTGCCACCACATGGGTGCGACAGGGCAGTTGATCAGAGTCGGTCCATGCGAACCGACTCTTCTCCCGGCACCCTGCCGGCGCGGGAGCACCTCCCGGCCACAGACGCCGGAACGCCTGTCCTGGACGTAGTGATCCCCGTCCACAACGAGGAGAAGGACCTCCAGCCGTGCGTCCGCAGACTGCACGAGCACCTCACGCGCACCTTCCCCTACGCGTTCCGCATCACGATCGCGGACAACGCGTCCACGGACCGCACCCCGCTGATCGCGGCGCGGCTGGCGGCACAGATCCCCGAGGTGGGCACCTTCCGCCTGGAGCAGAAGGGACGGGGGCGGGCGCTGCGGACCGTGTGGTCCGCGTCCCGGGCGCCGGTGCTCGCCTACATGGACGTCGACCTGTCCACCGACCTCAACGCCCTGCTGCCGCTGGTGGCGCCGCTGATCTCGGGCCACTCCGACCTCGCGATCGGCTCCCGGCTCGCCCGTGACTCCCGGGTCGTGCGCGGCCCCAAGCGGGAGTTCATCAGCCGGGCCTACAACCTGATCCTGCGCGGATCGCTCCAGGCCCGCTTCTCGGACGCGCAGTGCGGTTTCAAGGCCATCCGGCGCGAAGTGGCGCAGGTGCTGCTGCCGCTGGTGGAGGACACCGGCTGGTTCTTCGACACGGAGATGCTCGTGCTCGCCGAGCGGGCCGGCCTCCGGATCCACGAGGTGCCGGTCGACTGGGTCGACGACCCGGACTCCACCGTGCACATCGTGAGGACGGCCACCGACGACCTCAGGGGCGTGTGGCGGGTCGGCAGGGCCCTGGCCACCGGTTCGCTGCCGCTGGACCGGCTGGCCCGGCCCTTCGGTGACGACCCGCGCGACCGCGAACTGCCCGACGTGCCCAAGGGGCTGGCCCGTCAGCTCGTCGGGTTCTGCGTGGTCGGCGGCCTGTCGACCCTGTTCTACCTGGCGCTCTACAGCGTCTTCCGGCAGTTCTCCGGCTCGCAGACCGCCAACGCGCTCGCCCTGCTGGTCTCCGCCGTGGCCAACACCGCCGCCAACCGCCGGCTCACCTTCGGGGTGCGCGGCCGGGGCGGCGCCGTACGCCACCAGGCGCAGGGCCTGGTCGTCTTCGGTATCGGTCTCGCCCTGACCAGCGGCTCCCTGGCCGCCCTGAGCGCGGCGACCGGCAGCCCGGCCCACTCCACCGAGCTGGGGGTGCTCATCGCCGCCAACCTAGCGGCGACCGTCCTGCGGTTCCTGCTCTTCCGCGCCTGGGTCTTCCCGGACCGCGACGGGTACGGCGGCGGCCCGGCCCACACCGTGACCTCGCCGGCCCACGGCACGCCGGCGCCGTCCGCACTCCTGCCCCAGCACCGGGTGCCGACCCCGCAGCCGTACGAACAACAGCCGTACGAACAACAGCCGTACGAACAACAGCCGTACGAACAACAGCCGTACGGGCGTCAGCCGTACGAGCAGCAGGTGCACAGCCGACAGGGCCACGAGCCGGTGCGCCCTCACCACAACGACCCGGGGGATGCCCGATGACCACCCATGACGACCCGCCGACCGCACCGTGGGGCGCCCCGGGGGAGGGGGAACCGTCCCCGGCCGCACTTCCACGGGCCGGGGCCGGTGAGCCGCGGCAGCCGTTCGTCCGCGGACTGTGGCGCGGCCGGCCCGAGGACCCGCGCTGGGCCCGCCCGGCCCTCCTGGGCCTGCTGGCCACCACCCTTGTGCTCTACCTGTACAACCTCAGCGCTTCCGGGTACGCCAACTCCTTCTACTCGGCGGCCGTCCAGGCGGGCAGCACCTCGTGGAAGGCGTTCTTCTTCGGTTCGCTGGACGCGGGCAACGCCATCACCGTCGACAAGCCGCCGGCCGCGCTGTGGCCGATGGAACTGTCGGTCCGGATCTTCGGCCTGCACTCCTGGGCGATCCTGGCTCCCGAGGTGCTGATGGGCGTGGCGGCCGTCGCCGTCGTCCACGCGTCCGTACGCCGCCGGTTCAGCCCCGCGGCCGGTCTGATCGCGGGCGCGGTGCTCGCGCTGACCCCCGTCGCGGCGCTCATGTTCCGGTTCGACAACCCGGACGCCCTGCTGGCCCTGCTGATGTCGGTGGCCTGCTGCCTCGTCGTCCGGGCGGTGGAGGACGGCCGTACGAAGTGGCTGGTGTGGGCCGGTGTCGCGATCGGTCTCGCATTCCTCACCAAGACGCTCCAGGCGTTCCTGATCCTGCCGGCGCTGGCGGCCGTGTACGCGGTGTGCGCGCCGGTGCGGCTGCGGCGGCGGTTCGGGCAGCTGGCCGCGGCGACGCTCGCGCTGGTCGTGTCCGGCGGCTGGTGGGTGGCCGTCGTCGAGCTGTGGCCTGCCTCCTCCCGGCCGTACATCGGCGGTTCGCAGCACAACAGCTTCCTGGAGCTGACCTTCGGCTACAACGGTCTCGGCCGCCTCGACGGCGAGGAGACCGGCAGCGTGGGCGGTGGCGGCGGTGGTGGTGGTGGCACCGGCATGTGGGGCGAGACCGGCTGGGACCGGATGTTCGGCTCCGAGGTCGGCGGCCAGATCTCCTGGCTGCTGCCCGCCGCGCTGATCCTGCTCGCCGCCGGTCTGGTGGCCACCCGCAGGCTCGGGCGGACGTCCGTCACCCGGGCCTCGTTCCTGGTCTGGGGCGGTTCGCTGCTGATGACCGCGGTGGTGTTCAGCTACATGGCGGGCATCTTCCACCAGTACTACACGGTGGCCCTCGCCCCCTACCTCGCCGCGGTCGTCGGCATGGGCGCCGGGCTGCTGTGGGAGAAGCGGCGGGAGCTGTGGGCGGCGATCGCGCTCGCCGCGTCCGTGGTCGCGGCGGCGGCCTGGGGGTACGTCCTGCTGAACCGGACCTCCGGTTATCTGCCCTGGCTGAAGTGGCTGGTCCTGGTCGGCGGGCTCACCGCGGCGCTCGGCCTGGTCTTCGCGGGCCGCCTCCCGCGGCGAGCGGTGCTCGGGGCGGCTGCGGTGGCTCTCGTGGCCGCGCTGGCCGGACCGACCGCGTACACGCTGAGCACGCTCGGGCAGGGGCACAGCGGTTCCATCGTCACGGCGGGCCCGGCGGGCGCGAGCATGATGGGCGGCCGGGGCGGCGGTCCCGGCGGTGACGGCATGCCGGGCGGCTTCGGCGGCGGGGCACCCGGCGGACAGGGGCAGCGGAACCAGCAGGGCAACGGGTTCCCGGGGGCCGGCGGCTTCGGCGGGGGCGTGCCGGGCCGCAACCAGCAGAACGGCAACGGCGGCTCCCCGGGTCAGCCGGGTCAGCCGGGCCGGCAGAACGGCAACGGGTTCCCCGGTGGCGGCCGGACGGGTGAGGGCGGCCCGGGCGGTCTCCTCAACGGCACGAGCGTGTCGGCCGAGGCCAGGAAGCTGCTGGAGAAGAACGCCTCGGCGTACACCTGGGTGGCCGCCTCCATCGGCTCCCAGAACGCGGCCGGCTACCAGCTCGCCACCGGTGACCCGGTGATGGCGATCGGCGGCTTCAACGGCACCGACCCGTCCCCGACGCTCGCCCGGTTCAAGACATACGTCGAGGAGGGCAGGATCCATTACTTCATCGCCGGCGGCGGCATGGGCGGCGACAGCGGCAGTGCCTCGCGGATCAGCTCGTGGGTCCAGAGCACCTTCAAGAAGGTGACCGTCGGCTCGGCCACGTTCTACGACCTCACACGGAAGACCGGCGGCTGACGTCACAGTCTTCGGTAAGTCGCTGTCGGCCGGGCTGGGGACGGGGCAGCCGGGGCAGGGGTAGAGGTGAGGCCGGAGGGCCCGGCCGCGTTCCCGGGCCGGCGCCGCGTTCCGGCTCGGTGCCGCGCCCCTGCGGCCGGCGCGGCCCTAGCATGAGCGGCATCCGAGCTGGAGGAAGGTGCGCCGGTGACGAAGGCAGCAGGTCGGTCGGCGCGGCACAGCGTGTGGCTGTCGGACAGGGCCCGCCGCGGCGGGCGCAGCGGGCAGCCCTCGGGGCTCGACCGGGAGCGGATCACCGAGGCGTCGGTGCGGCTGCTGGACGCGGAGGGCCTCGCCAGGTTCTCCATGCGGCGGCTGGCCGCCGAGCTGAACGTCACCGCGATGTCCCTGTACTGGTACGTCGATACCAAGGACGACCTGCTGGAACTCGCCCTGGACGCGACCTACGCCGAACTGCGGCTGCCTGACCCGGAGAACACCGACGAGGACTGGCGGGAGCAGTTGCGGGAGCTGGCCACCGCGTACCGGACGCTGCTGCTCCGCCATCCCTGGGTGTCCCCGCTGACCGGGCGCTTCCTCAACATCGGACCCCGGTCGGTGTCCTTCTCCCGCGTGGTCCAGCGGGTCGTCCGGCGGGCGGGGCTGCCCGTGCACGGGGTGACCGGGGCGATCGCGGCCGTCTTCCGGTTCGTGTACGGCCACGGCACCATCGAGGGTCACTTCCTCGCCCGCAGCGCGGACACGGGGCTGAGTCCGGACGAGTACTTCCAGCAGGCCATGGCCGTCGTGGCCGAGGCGCCGGGGACCGCCGAGGTCATGCGGGAGTCCGAGGACCTCATGGCGGCCCGCGGCGGCGACACGGTGGCCGAGATGATGGAGCGCGACTTCACCTTCGCCCTGGATCTGCTCGTCGCCGGCATCGAGGCGATGGTCGCCCGCGGCTGACTACTCCGCGGCGGCCAGCCGTGCCGGGAAGCCGCCGGTGGCCACGGGCCCCCACCGTTCGGGTGTCACCCGGATGACGGACTTGCCCTGCTTGACCATCGCCTGCCGGTACTCGTCCCAGTCGGGGTGTTCACCGGCGATGTTGCGGTAGTACTCGACCAGGGGTTCCACGGAGTCAGGGAGGTCGACGACCTCGGCGGTGCCGTCGATCTGGACCCAGGGGCCGTTCCAGTCGTCGCTGAGGACGACCAGGCTGACGCGGCTGTCCCGCCGGGCGTTGCGGGTCTTGGCGCGCTCGGGGTAGGTCGACATCACGATCCGGCCGGAGTCGTCGACACCGCAGGTCAGCGGGGACGCCTGCGGGCTGCCGTCGGCGCGGCGGGTGATGAGGAGGGCGCGGTGGCGAGGGCGGACGAAGTCCAGCAGCTCGGCTGCCGATACCCGGGTGTTGGACGCGATGTTCGGTGCCATGCGGGCAGCCTAGGCCGAGGAGGCCCCGGCCGGCCTGTCCCTGCCGGGGACAGGTTCGGCCGGTCGGGGCCTCGGGTCGTCACACGGCGGGGCCGGCCCCCGGGATGTCAGGCGGCGGGCAGGGAGTCTCCCTGTACGGCCTGGATGTCCAGTTCCACCCTGAGGGTGGTGCCGATGGCGGCGATGCCGGCCTGGAGGACCTGGTTGTAGTTCATGGCGAAGTCCTCGCGGTGCAGTTCCGCGGTGGCCCGGAACGCGGCCCGGGTGCCGCCCCACGGGTCGGCGCCGGTGCCCAGGTAGGCCAGGTCGAGGTCGACGGGGCGTACGACACCGTGCAGGGACAGCTCGCCGTGCACGGTCCAGCGGTCCTGGGCGGCCAGCGTCAGGCCCGTCGACCGGTAGGTGATCTCCGGGTGCCGTTCGACGTCGAGGAAGTCGCCGGAGCGCAGGTGGGTGTCCCGCATGCCGTTGCCGGTGTCGACGGAGGCCGCCCGGATGACCGCCTCCACGCGGGACTTGGCGACGTCGTCGGGCGCGATCTCGATCGTGCCGCCGAACTCGGTGAACCGGCCGTGCACGCTGGAGATGCCCAGGTGCTGGGCGACCGCGGCGACGGAGGAATGCACCGGGTCGATGGTCCAGGGGCCGGGCGGCGGCAGTTCGGTGCCGCCCTGCCGGGTCAGCGTGACCGTGCCGACCTCGGCCCGGCCGCTCGCGGTGACGATCGCGCTGGAGGCGGCGGGCGCGTATCCGACGGCGGTCACGATCACCGTGTACGCCCCCGGTGCCAGCTCGGTGGTGTCCCGTACGGCCCCCTCGGCGTCCGCCTCGGCCCGCAGCACCTGCGTGCCGGTCATGTCGGTCACCGTGACGACCGCGTGCGACACGGCCCACCCGTCCCGCGTACGGATCTTCGCGGTCAGTCCCATCCCGTTATCTCCCTGGAAAAGCTCAAAAATTGGTCGTATGAGACCGGCCCGTGGCGGGCGCGCCCTGCGTTCGGGGCGCGCGCCGCCACGGGCCGGGGTGTGGACTACTCGCCGGGGTGGGCGAGTTCGATGTCGTGGCCGTCCACTCCGGGGCCGGCCACGGTCAGCGCGGTGGCCACCGGCGGGTAGCCCGTCGCGATGACGGTGTACTCGCCGCTGTCCAGGTCGGTGAAGGCGTACGCGCCGTCGGTGCCGGTGGTGGCGGTGCCGACCACGTTGCCCGCCTGGTCGACCAGGGTGACCCGGGCGTCGGCCAGCGGACCGTGCGGGGCCCGGACGACACCCTGGAGCTGGGCGCCGGCGTCCAGGTCGACCTCGATCCGGGTGACGCCGGTGGCGCCGACCTCGACCGGCAGGGCGCGCGGCCGGAACCCGCCGGCGTTCACCGCGACGGTCACGGTGCCGGGCACCAGGTCGGTGAGGGCGAAGTCGCCCTTCTCACCGCTGGCGGCGGTGGCCAGCAGGTCTCCGCGCACGTCGGTGACGATCACCATCGCGTCCTTGACCGGCAGCGCGCTCCCGGCGGCCCGGACCACACCGGTCAGCCCGCTGGTGCCGCTGAGCAGGATGTCGTACGACAGTGCGTCCTCGCCCACCACGACGGTGGAGGCCTGCGGCTGGTAGCCGTCGGCGGAGGCGATCAGGACGTACGAGCCGGTGCCCGGGGCGGCCAGGGTGTAGGAACCGTCGGCCTGGGCGACCGAGCGGCCCAGCTGGCGGCCCGCCAGCGAGATCAGCGTGACGGCGGCCCGCGGTACCGGGGCGCTCTCGGCGCCGCGGACGTAGCCGTGGACCGGGGTGCCGCCGGCGGTGCCGGACTCGGCGGCCGAGGCGACGGCCGTCAGCTGCCGGGTGGCGGTCGCCGTGGCCGTGCCGTCGGACGCCGTGCCGTCGGACATCGGCGCGGCGGAGACCGCGGCCGGGACCTGCTCGGCGGCCGGGGCCTGGGCCTCGGCGACGGCGGGAGCGGCGACCGGGTCGGTCACCGGGGCCTCGGACTCGGCGCCCTGGGCGAGCGCTCCCCTGGTCTTCAGCGGGACCTCCTTGATGAACAGCGTGATCAGGAAGGCGACGGCGGCGAGGCAGCCGGCGATCAGGAAGACGTCGGCTATGCCGTGGCCGTAGGCGCTCTCCATCAGGGTCCGGATGGGGGCCGGCAGCTTGTTCATGTCCGGGATGGTGTCGGTCGAGCCGGAGCCCCCGGCCAGAGCGGCCTGGTACTTGGGGCTGAGGTCGGAGACGCCGTCCTTGACGTAGTCGGTGATCTTGTTCGCCATCACGGCACCCAGCGCGGAGACGCCGACCGCACCACCGAGGGAGCGGAAGAAGGTCACCGTGGAGCTGGCCGAGCCGAGGTCGGAGGGGGCCACCTGGTTCTGCGTGGCGAGCACCAGGTTCTGCATCATCATGCCGATGCCGAGACCCAGCAGGGCCATGTAGATGGCCATCTTCCAGTAGTCGGTGTCGTACCGGATGCCGCCGAGCAGCAGCAGGCCGGCCGTCACCAGGACGCCACCGCTGACCAGCCACGCCTTCCAGCGGCCGGTACGGGTGATGAACTGGCCGGAGACGGTCGAGGAGACGAACAGACCGCCGATCATCGGAATGGTCATGACGCCCGACATGGTCGGGGACTTGTCCCGGGCCAGCTGGAAGTACTGGCTGAAGAACACGGTGCCGGAGAACATCGCGATACCGACGAACAGTGAGGCGAGCGACGCCAGGGTGATCGTGCGGTTCTTGAACAGACGCAGCGGGATGATCGGCTCGCTCGCCTTGGACTCGACGAGCACGAAGAGCGCGCCGAGGACGATCGAACCGCCGACCATCGCGTAGGTCTGCCAGGAGACCCAGTCGTACTTGTCACCGGCGAAGGTGACCCAGATCAGCAGCAGGGAGACCGCGGCGGCGATGAGGGTCGCGCCGCCCCAGTCGACCTTGACGTCCCGCTTGACCACGGGCAGGTGCAGGGTCTTCTGCAACACGATCAGCGCGATGACTGCGAAGGGGACACCGACGTAGAAGCACCAGCGCCAGCCCAGCCAGGAGGTGTCCGTGATGACGCCGCCGAGCAGCGGGCCGCCGACGGTGGCGACGGCGAAGGTGGCGCCGAGGTAGCCGGAGTAGCGGCCACGCTCACGCGGGGAGATCATCGCGGCCATGACGATCTGCGCCAGGGCGGACAGACCGCCGACGCCGATGCCCTGGAACACCCGGAAGGTGATCAGCATGCCCGGGTTCTGGGACAGTCCGGCCGCCATCGAGGCGACGACGTAGATGATGAGGGCTATCTGGACGAGAGCCTTCTTGCTGTACAGGTCGGCGAGCTTGCCCCACAGGGGAGTGGCCGCGGTCATCGACAGCAGGGCGGAGGTGACCACCCAGGTGTAGGCGGACTGGCCGCCACCGAGGTCCCCGATGATGTGCGGCAGGGCGTTGGAGACGATCGTCGACGACAGTATCGCCACGAACATGCCGAGCAGCAGCCCGGAGAGCGCCTCCATGATCTGCCGGTGCGTCATCGGGGCGTCGCCGTGGGAGCCTCCCCCGTGCTTGGCGTGAGCCCGCACACCGGCTGGTGTGGTCGTTGCCATGTGCTTCCTTTTCTTACGTGCTTGCGGGTGTACGGGTGGTCTCTTCGAGTACGGGTGCGGGTTGCCGCGGAACGGACCGGCAGTCACCGAAGGACGCACGCAGCCGCGTCATCAGCCCGATCAGCTGCGCGACCTCCTCGTCGGTCCAGTCGGCCAGCCGCTCGGCCAGCAGATGCGTGGTCCGCCGGGACAGCTCGTCCAGCTGCTCCAGACCCTCGGGCGTCAGGCGCAGGATGCGCGAGCGCTTGTCCGCGGGGTCCGGGTGCCGTTCGATCCAGCCGCGTGCGGCCACGTGCGCGACATGCCGGCTGGTGACCGACATGTCCACGGCGAGCAGCTCCGCGAGCTTGCTCATGCGCATGTCGCCGTGGCGGCCGAGCAGAGTCAGCACGGCGGCCGAGCCGGCCGGGCAGTCGGGCGGCAGGATCCGCCCCATGTCCCGCTTCACGGCTCCGACGGCACTGAGCTGACGCGCCAGCTCTTCGAACTGCGCCTGCCCGGCCATCACACCTCCCGTATTCGTTGCTTGAAGCAACCATAAGGGTGCTTGGTTGCTGAAGGCAAACAAGTAGGTAGTTGACGGCGCAAAAAGTTGGCAAAGGCAAGTATTGCTGGCGTAAATACGCAGGTGAGTCCGGGGAAAGTACCCTTCCCCTCCCCGAGCCCTCGCGGCAGGCCCCCGCTTGGGCCGCGGGGTGTGACTTCGCTAAGGTCTCGGGCCATGGCTAACACCCAGGGCCCCCAGGGCAATTACGACCCCGCCGGCAACACCCAGATGTTCCGCGCGTTCGTCGACGAGGCTCCCCAGGGCCGACAGCAGCAGGCGGCCCCCTCGGGCCCCCGGATCGGCCTGATCATCGGCATCGTCGTGGCGCTCGTCGTGGTGGCGGGAGTCGCCTGGCTGGCGCTCAAGTAGGAACGTCCTCGCCCGGGTGCGCGGTGCACCGCCGCAAGAGCGTCCTCGCCCCACCGCAGGAACCGGCGCCGCGGCCGGGTGGGCGAAGGGCGCGGGCCGGTCCCGGACGCACGACGGCCGCCGACGCGGCCATGACGGCGCTTCGGCGGCCACGCGTATCCGTCGTACGCGTCGTCGTCCTGTGACCCCGCCCGGTCCCGGCTCCCGTCGCCGACGGCTGTCAGGACGGCGGAGCCCGGCGGGCGGTGGCCGGGTCAGTCCGAGATCAGGCCCTCCCGCAACTGGGCCAGCGTCCGGGTCAGCAGCCGGGAGACGTGCATCTGGGAGATGCCGACCTCCTCGCCGATCTGTGACTGGGTCATGTTGGCGAAGAAGCGCAGCATGATG
This sequence comes from Streptomyces sp. NPDC028722, assembly GCF_040637655.1. Classification (NCBI taxonomy): domain Bacteria; kingdom Bacillati; phylum Actinomycetota; class Actinomycetes; order Kitasatosporales; family Streptomycetaceae; genus Streptomyces; species Streptomyces sp. NPDC028722. The sequence continues at coordinate 79,292 of NZ_JBEZWU010000006.1, read as the reverse complement.
ATCCGCCGCTCCCGGGGCGGGAGTTTGGCCAGCAGCGGCTTGAGGGACTCGCGGTACTCGACGCCCTCCAGTGCGGTGTCCTCGTAGCCGAGCCGGTCGGCCAGGGAGCCCTCGCCGCCGTCGTCCTCGGGGGCCGGTGAGTCGAGGGAGGACGCGGTGTAGGCGTTGCCGACCGCGAGGCCGTCGACGACGTCCTCCTCGGAGACGCCGAGCACGGCGGCCAGCTCCGTCACCGTGGGCGAGCGGTCCAGCTTCTGCGACAGCTCGTCGCTGGCCTTGGTGAGGGCCAGGCGCAGCTCCTGGAGGCGGCGCGGGACGCGCACCGACCACGAGGTGTCGCGGAAGAAGCGCTTGATCTCACCGACGACGGTCGGCATCGCGAACGTCGGGAACTCCACGCCCCGTTCGCAGTCGAACCGGTCGATCGCCTTGATCAGGCCGATCGTGCCGACCTGGACGATGTCCTCCATCGGCTCGTTGCGCGAGCGGAAACGCGCTGCCGCGTAGCGCACCAGCGGCAGGTTCAGCTCGATGAGGGTGTCCCGTACGTAGGCCCGCTCGGGGCTGTGCTCGTCCAGCGCGGCGAGGCGCAGGAAGAGGGAGCGGGACAGGGTGCGGGTGTCGAGGTTCGCCGTGGCCGGCGCGGCCGGGACAGCTTCGGCGGCCGGAGCGGCGGCCGGGGACGGCACGGCTTCGAGGGCCGTGACACCCTCGAAGCCGTCGAGGACGTCGAGAGCGTCGAGCTCCTTGGGCGCTGCCTCGCTCAGCGTGGGCGTCAGCACCTTCGAGCTGCCCTGGTCTGCGGACATGCCACCCCCTTTGGGTCGCGGGACGGTCGCGGCGGCGTCCTTCTCGAGCGACGCAGCCTTCACCTGAATACCGGAGCCGAAGCCTCGGCAAACGCGCTTCCCGCAGAATGTCACATGTCGGCAACGCGCTGTACCGACATGTCGACATGTCAGCGGTGAATACCCCCTGCAAACAAGGGGTCTGATGGTGTGTCGGACCACAACTGGCGGCAACAGCCCTGGTGAGAGATTCGCTCGTGCCGGTTACGGCTCGCTCGGATATGCGATGCAGGGCCATCCGGGGCGTGCTTCCGTGCGCCTGCTGTGCAACCACCCGCCGCCCGTGGTGCGACGGTTCGACGGGCGTGCGGTCCGTGGGTCTACGCCTCGATCCGATTCGCGGAACGCAGCCGCTGGAAGCTTCGGGCGAGCAACCGCGAGACGTGCATCTGGGAGACGCCGAGTTCCGCGCTGATCTGGGACTGGGTGAGATTGCTGTAGTAGCGGAGCAGGAGGATGCGCTGTTCGCGCTCGGGGAGCTGGACGAGGAGGTGGCGGACCAGGTCGCGGTGTTCCACGCCGTCCAGCGCCGGGTCCTCGTAGCCGATCCGGTCGAGCAGGCCGGGCATCCCGTCGCCCTCCTGCGCGGCCTCCAGCGAGGTGGCGTGGTACGAGCGTCCCGCCTCGATACAGCTCAGCACCTCCTCCTCGCTGATCCGCAGCCGGTCGGCGATCTCGGCGGTGGTCGGTGAGCGGCCGTGGAGCGTGGTCAGGTCCTCGGTCGCGCTGTTGACCTGCACCCACAGCTCGTGCAGCCGGCGGGGCACGTGGACCGTGCGGACGTTGTCCCGGAAGTACCGCTTGATCTCGCCGACCACGGTCGGCATGGCGAAGGTCGGGAACTGCACGCCCCGGTCGGGGTCGAAGCGGTCGATGGCATTGATCAGGCCGATCGTGCCGACCTGGATGACGTCCTCCATCGGTTCGTTGCGGGAGCGGAAGCGGGCGGCGGCGTAGCGCACGAGCGGGAGGTTCGCCTCGATCAGCGCCCCCCGCACGCGGTTGTGCTCCGGCGTGCCCGGGGTGAGCGTCTTCAGCTCGGCGAACAGCATCTGGGTGAGGGCACGGGTGTCCGCGCCCCGGCGCCTCTCGGGGGGTGGCGGGGGTGGAGCGGGTGCCTCTTCCTGGGGCGGCGCAGTACTGGCCGACACGGTCAACGCCACCTCTTCACGGTCAATCATCCGTCAAAAGCGGTCATAGCATCACAAGACATGTGCACTGTGCGCAAGCATCGCATAACACCGTGTTGTGCTCAAATATAGACAAGTTGGGGCGCAAGACGCGGGAAAGCCCCCCGCTGTTCCAGCGGGGGGCTTCTGCGGGGAAGGGCTCAGAACTCGTAGTCGGCGATCACCCACGTGGCGAACTCGCGCCACAGCGCGACGCCCGCCTGATGGGCCGGATGCTCCAGGTAGCGCTGGAGGGCGCCGGTGTCCTCGACGGCCGAGTTGATCGCGAAGTCGTAGGCGATCGGCCGGTCGCTGATGTTCCAGGCGCACTCCCAGAACCGCAGCTCCTCGATCTGCCCGCCGAGCGCCCGGAAGGCCTCGACGCCCGCGACCACGCGCGGATCGTCGCGCCCGACGCCGTCGTTGAGCCTGAAGAGGACCAGATGGCGGATCATGGAAGGTACCTCAGCCCTTTCCTCCGTTGGCGAGCCAGGTCATGAAGTCGCCTATGGCTCCGGCCGCGTCCGATATGCCCTCGAAGCCTATCTGCACGTAGTCGGCCGCCTTGGCCGGGTCCGTGATGATCACGTACAGCGCGAAGACCGCGAGCACGTACACGGCGATCTTCTTGGCGTTCACCGCCATCGCGGCCTCCCCTGTGCCAGTGCCCCGAGGGCCCCCTGCTGCCGGCCGCGAGTGTAACCTTCACGTCCCCTTCCCCCGCCAACAGCCCGCCGGTGCGGCGCGCTTGTGCCCGGAACACGAAAAGGCCCCGCCGTTCGGCGGGGCCTTTCCCTGAGCGGTAGCGGAGGGATTTGAACCCTCGGTGACTTGCGCCACACTCGCTTTCGAGGCGAGCTCCTTCGGCCGCTCGGACACGCTACCGAGGGAGACCTTACAGCACACGTCGGCCCGGTCAGAAATCGGTGTTCAGCGGTCCCGGAAGAACCCGGTGAGGAGCCGGGCGCACTCCGCCGCGAGGACGCCCTCGATGACCTCCGGACGGTGATTGAGGCGCCGGTCGCGCACCACGTCCCACAGGGAGCCGGCGGCCCCCGCCTTCTCGTCCCGGGCGCCGTACACCACCCGGTCCACCCGGGACTGGACCAGCGCGCCGGCGCACATCGTGCACGGTTCCAGGGTGACGACCAGCGTGCAGCCGGCCAGCCGCCACTCCCCGAGCCGGGCCGCGGCCCGCCGGATCGCGAGGACCTCCGCGTGGGCCGTGGGATCACCGGTGGCCTCACGCTCGTTGTGCCCGGCCGCCAGTACGGTCGTACCGTCCGGGGACAGCACGACCGCGCCGACGGGGACGTCCCCGCCCCGGGCGGCCAGTCCGGCCTCGTCCAGGGCGAGCCGCATCGCGGCCCGCCACGGGTCGCGGACCGGGTCCGGTGTGCCCCGCGGGTCCTGGATCGCGGTCAGCGGACGGTCTCCAGCACCTCCGAGGCGCCCAGGGCCTCGGCGATCGTGTTCAGCGCGTCGTCGGCGTCCAGCGCGCGCAGCTCCTTCTCGCCGATGCCCAGGTCGTCCAGGATCTCCCTGTCGCCCACCGGGCTGTGCGGCACCGAGTCGGCGCCCGGGGTGCTCTCCTCCTCCTCGGCGTCGTCGTCGGACTCGCCGTCCTCCGTGCCGTCGAGGTCCAGGGCGTCCAGGTCCACGACGTCGTCCGAGCCGGGCTCCCGGCCGAGCAGCTCGTCGGTGAGCAGCAGCTCGCCGTACGCGCTGCGCTGGGCGGCGGCGGCGTCCGAGACGTAGATGCGAGGGTCCTCCTCGCCGTCCACGCGGACGACCCCGAACCAGGAGTCCTCCTGCTCGATCAGGACGAGCACCGTGTCCTCGTCGGGAGAGGCTTCCCGGGCCAGGTCGGCCAGATCCGACAGGGTTTCCACATCGTCGAGCTCTGTGTCGCTCGCTTCCCACCCGTCTTCGGTGCGCGCGAGCAGTGCGGCGAAGTACACCGTGACTCTCCCACTGGTCATAGGCGTGCCGGTTGGGGGTCCCCCCGGCGGAGGTACGTGGGAGGGGAGAGCCTGGGCTCCGAGTCCCACCCACTCGGAATCGTGGCAGAAACAAGGCGTCCAGGGGACGTCTTCGGCTCCCTGTGTCTGGCTGTTTCGATCGCGATCAGTGATCGGTCCACCAGTGCGCTCATTGCCGCCACCTGCGGATCGTACGCGGCTTTCCCCGCGCTCACGCATGCCCGCCACCCCGACACCGGCGCGGGCGCGGATCTTGCGGTCTCCGGACGTCCGCACCGGCTCCGGCCTGCGCGGCTCCGGCCGGCCGGCGCGTCTACCGGCGGAACGTCCGCATCCGCATCGCGTGGCGCAATCGGGCGACCTTGGCGCGCCGCGGCTGGACCCGGGCACGCAGTTCCCGGGCCTCGGCGAGATCGCGCAGGAACTGGGCGCGGCGGCGCCGGCGGTCGGCCGCGCTCTCGGGCGCGTCGGGATCGGTCTCCGCGGACCCGTTCCGGGAGCCGGCCGCACCGCCGGTGGCCCCGAAGGCGTCCGCACGCTTGTCAGGCAGGTCAGACACGTCACACCACCCCTGTCCGTCCTTCCCACCTTCCCCCGGACGGCCGGTTTGACGCCAGCATGAGGGCGCGCGCGGCGCAGGTACCGTTAGGGCATGCGTCTCCACGTCGTCGACCACCCGCTGGTCGCCCACAAGCTCACCACGCTGCGCGACCAGCGCACCGATTCCGCGACCTTCCGGCGGCTCGCCGACGAGCTGGTCACCCTGCTCGCCTACGAGGCCACGCGGGACGTACGCACCGAGACGGTCGGCATCCGGACGCCGGTCGCGCAGACCACCGGCGTCAAGCTCGCCCGTCCCCGCCCGCTGGTGGTGCCGATCCTGCGTGCCGGTCTGGGCATGCTGGACGGCATGGTCCGGCTGCTGCCGACCGCCGAGGTGGGCTTCCTGGGCATGATCCGCAACGAGGAGACGCTGGAGGCCTCCACGTACGCCTCGCGCATGCCCGAGGACCTCTCGGGCCGCCAGGTGTACGTGCTGGACCCGATGCTGGCCACGGGCGGCACGCTGGTCGCGGCGATCCGGGAGCTGATCAGGCGCGGCGCCGACGACGTCACGGCGGTCGTCCTGCTGGCCGCCCCCGAGGGCGTCGAGGTCATGGAGCGGGAACTGGCCGACACACCGGTCACGGTCGTCACGGCGGCCGTGGACGACCACCTCAACGAGCACGGCTACATCATCCCGGGTCTGGGTGACGCGGGGGACCGCCTGTACGGCGCGGCGGAGTAGGCGCCGCGCGGGGTACGCGCGCGGCACGAGGGCTGGGCGGGGCGGGTACTACTGCGCCGCGCAGCCCTTCTTCGTCCTGGCCGAGGGGGAGGCCGGGGCGGCGGACGCGGGTGCGCTCAGTCTGGTCAGTGCCTGGTCGGCGGAGGCCTGCCGGGTCAGGCCCTTGAAGGCGTCCCCGATGACCAGATCGAGGTCGGCCCCCTTGCGTCCCGCGTCGGTGCGCAGGTCGGCACCGCCGAGCTGGGTGCCGAGCACCCGCAGCGAGGTGTCCCGCGCGGCGGCGGGGCCGAGGAGCAGCCCCGTGCCCTTGACCTTCCTGTCGAACTGCTTGGGCGCGTTGCCCACGGCACCGATCCGGAAGCCCCGCTTGCGCAGCTGGTCCGCCGTGTCCTTGGCGAGTCCCGTGCGCTGGGTGGCGTTGTAGACGTTCACCCTGATCCGGCCGGGCGCGGGCAGTGCCTCGACCCGGGCCGCCGGGGCCGCCGCGGCCTTCAGCCGGCAGTCCGCCGCGGAACCGGCCGCCGGGTTCCCGTCGCCGGAGAAGACGTCGATGAGCTGCAAGGTGCCCCAGCCGGTCAGGCCGAGCACGGCGGCTGACGCGACTACGACGGCCACGAGCCTGACGCGCCGCCGGGGCGGGCGCATCCGCGGGTATGTGTCCCCCGTGATGCGGTACCGGCCGCCCATGCCGGGCGGAGTCAGCATGCTCATGAACGCAGCGTAGTGCGCCCGGGCGGCGATGCCTATCAGATGATCAGCTGATGCCGTCCGGGAAACCCGAAAGGGCCAACGGCCGTGTCGCCCGGGGTCAGCCCAGTTCGAGCACGCGAGCGTGCAGCACCTGGCGCTGCTGGAGGGCGGCGCGGACCGCGCGGTGCAGGCCGTCCTCCAGATACAGGTCGCCCTGCCACTTCACGACGTGCGCGAAGAGGTCGCCGTAGAACGTCGAGTCCTCCGCCAGCAGGGTCTCCAGATCGAGCTGCTGCTTGGTGGTGACGAGCTGATCGAGGCGGACCGGGCGCGGCGCGACGTCCGCCCACTGCCGGGTGCTTTCCCGGCCGTGGTCGGGGTACGGCCGGCCGTTTCCGATGCGCTTGAAGATCACACGGAAAGCCTACCGGTCAAGACGTTCCGGGCGCAGCCATGGTGGCCGAGTGCAACGCTTGAAAAGATGGAACAAATCAGGCGAACGGGCTAGTACGGGAACGGGGGCGGGGGCTGAGTGGCAGTGACACCGCGCCGTCCGCGGGCCCGCAGGAGCTCACCGGACTGCTCGCCGGGGCCTGCGGGATCGTTTCCCCGGGGGGCGCCGACGGGCGACGCGCGGACGTTGTGCACAGGCTGTGGACCGTGCGCCGAAGTGCGAGGGGGCCGACGGCGTGTCCCGCTGTTCGGCACGGCACGGCACGGTGGTGGACCGGGGGCCGGGGGTCGCAGCTGCCGGGCTGCCGCGGGTGCGTCAAGGGTCGGCCGCGCAGTTTCCCGCGCCCCTGGGGGAGTTGCGGCACACGTGGGTCTGATCGGTCTCCTACTTCTTCTTCGCCTTCATTTCCTGCTTGTACGCGCGGACCCTGGCCAGTGAGTCCGGGCCGGTGATGTCGGCGACGGAGCGGAAGGAGTCCGGTTCGCCGTAGGGGCCGGCGGCCTCGCGCCAGCCCTCGGGGGTGACCCCGAGCTGCTTGCCGAGCAGGGCCAGGAAGATCTGGGCCTTCTGCTTCCCGAACCCCGGCAGGTCCTCCAGCCGCCGCCGCAGCTCGGCCCCGCTGCCGGCGTCCCGCCAGACCGCCTCGGCGTCCCCGTCGTAGTGCTCGACGAGGTACTGGCACAGCTGCTGCACCCGCTTGGCCATCGAGCCCGGATAACGGTGCACCGCGGGCTTCTCGGCGAGCACCGCGGCGAACGCCTCCGGATCGGCCGCCGCGATCTCGTGCGCGTCCAATTCCTCGGTGCCGAGCCGGTCCGCGATGGTCCGGGGTCCCTTGAACGCCCACTCCATCGGGATCTGCTGATCGAGCAGCATCCCGGTCAGCGCGGCGAGCGGGGAGCGCCCGAGCAGCGCGTCGGCCGCGGGCTCCTGGGCGAGGTGCAGGGTGACGTCCATGGGTCGATGATCCCGCGCGGCCTCTCAGTCCGCGCGCCAGTACCCCAGCGCGTGCACCCGCTGCTTCGGCACGCCCAGTTCCCCGCGGACGTAGCCCGCGAGCGCCCGGGTCGTCGCCGTGTCGCAGGCGATCCATACATACGGGTCGGGGCTGCCGGCGAGGACGGCGGGCAGTTCGGCGCGGACCCGTGCCACGAGGTGGGCGCCCGCGTCCCGGCGCGGCACCGGCCGTATCTCGTGCGGGCCGCGTCCGGCCGGGCCGGGCAGGCCCGCCGGATCGCCCTCGAACCAGACGGTCGCCGGGGCGGATGCCAGCGCGCCGAGCAGGGAGTTGACGGCGGGCAGGGAGGCCGGGTCGCCGATCGCGACGAGGTGCGAGGGCGCGGGGTCCGGGTGCCGGAACCCGGTGCCCTGCACGGTGGCCTCCATGGTGTCGCCGGGCCGTGCGGCCCGTGCCCAGTCGGAGGCCCGGCCCGCGTGCAGGGCGAACTCCAGGCCGAAGGTGCCGGCGGCCGGGTCGGGGTCGACCAGCGTGTAGGCGCGTTGGTGCGGCCGGCCGGCGTCGGCGAACCACAGCCGTACCCACATCGTGGGGTGGACGCCGGCCGCGGCGAGGAGCCCGCCGTCGCTCAGCCGGAGCCGCCGGTAGTGCGGGGTGACGTCCTCGGCCTCGAGGACCGTGCAGCGGAAGTCCTTGCCGCCGAGCAGCCTGAGCACCGTGCCTTCCCAACTCCGCCCCTGCCCCATGACCCCTCCGCCCCTCGCGTACGATTCCCCCGTTGAAAGTTAGGTCAGGCTAACCTAAAAAGAGGGAGGGTTCCGGGTGGCCACCGAGATCTACCGCGACGCCTGGGGCATCCCCCACCTGCGCGCCTCCGGCGTCCACGAACTCGCCCATGCCCAGGGCAGGGTCACCGCCCACGACCGGGCCTGGCAGTTGGAGGTCGAACGGCACCGCGCGCAGGGCACCTCCGCCGCCTTCCTCGGCGCCCCGGCCGTCTCCTGGGACGTCCTCGCCCGTCGCGCCCGGCTGGACGACACCGCCCGCCGCTGCTTCACCGCCCTGGAACGCCGGGACCCCGAGACGGCCGACTGGGTCAGGGCGTACGTCGACGGCGTCAACGCGGGCCTGCCCGCGGGCGCCCGCCGCGCCCCCGAGTTCACCCGCACCGGCCTGGCGCCCGGCCGCTGGCGGCCCTGGACCCCGCTCGGCGTCTGGCTCGCCACCCACCTCCTATTCGCCGGCTTCCCCGCCAAGCTCTGGCGCGAGCACGCAATACGGCACCTCGGCCCCGACGCCGTCCGCCTGTTCGCCACCGACGGCCCCGGCACCGCCGGCAGCAACGGCTGGCTCCTCACCGGCGAGCGCACCGCCACCGGCCACGCCCTCATCGCCGGCGACCCGCACCGTTTCATCGAGGACCCCGGCGTCTACCAGCAGATCCGCCTCTCCTGCCCCGAGTTCGACGTCGTCGGCCTCGCCGTCCCCGGCGTCCCCGGCATCGCCCACTTCGGCCACACCAGCACCGTCGCCTGGGCCATCACCAACGCCATGGCCGATTACCAGGACCTCTACCGCGAACGCCTGCGCCGCACGGGCACCGGCGTCGAGGCCCTCTCCCCGGACGGCACCTGGCACCGCGTCGCACGCCACACCGAGACCGTCGAGATCGCCGGCGGGCCCCCGCTCGTAGTGGAGATCGTCGAGACCGACCGGGGCCCGGTCATCGTGGGCGGCCCGGACGGCACACCGGAGGGGGCACAGGAGCCCGAGCCCGAGACCGCCGACGGCAGGGTGGTGCCGCCGGGGCCGCTCACCCCCGGCGACGAGAGCCGCACGACGGGTCCGGAGTGCCGTACGGCCGGTCCGAAGCGCCGTACGGCCGGTCCGGGCGGGAGCGTCGGTCCCACCGGGGGCTTCGCCGAGGCACTCGCCCTCCGCTGTCCGCCCCGGGTCACGGAGGACCTCGGCTTCGGCGCCCTCCTCCCCCTCCTCCGCTCCCGCACCGTCTCCGACGTCGACAGGGCCCTGGACGCCTGGGCCGAACCGGTCAACGTCGTCCACGCCGCCGACACCGGGGGAGGCACCCTGCACCGCGTCGCCGGCCGCGTCCCCCTGCGCGCCGAGGCCAACCGCGTCCACCCGGTCCCCGCCTGGAAACCCGGCCACGCATGGCGGGGCACGCACGAGACGCCGTACGCCGCCCCGGACGACGGCATCGCCGTGATGGCGAACGAACGCGGGCTCGCCGCCCCCCTCGGTGTCGAGTTCGCCGCACCGCACCGCGCCGCCCGCATCCGCGCCCTCCTCCGGGCGCGCCGCACCTGGACCGCCGACGACATGGCCGCGATCCACACGGACACCCACCTCGCCTCCGCCGGCCCGCTCCTGGACCACGTCGCCGCCCTCACCGGCCTCACCCCCGCCGCGGCCGGCCTGCGCGACCGCCTCCTCGCCTGGGACCGCCGCATGGAGGGGGACAGCACCGAGGCGGCGGTGTACGCGGCGGTGCGCGGCGCGGTCGTCCGCCACCTCGCCGCGCACCCCGTCCTCGCCCCGCTCGCCGAGCCCCCCGCCTACCCGGACGTCCTGCTCCCGTGGCTGGCCCTGGTCCCCCGCGTCGGCTACGCCCTGGAACACCTGCTGCGGGCCGGGAGCCTGTACGGCATCGACCGCGCCGCGGCCGTCCGCGCGGCCCTGGAGGAGGTCGCCGCCACACCCCCCACCGGGCCCTGGTCCGCCACCCACCGGCTGGCCCCCTGGAGGGCACTGCCGGCGGACCCGCCCTCCGGCCCCGACACCCCCGGCCTCGCCGGTGACCACGACTGCGTGCTCTGCACCTCGTCCGTCCCCGGTCTCACCGACCGTTCCGCCCGCGGCCCGGCCGCCCGCTACGTCTGGGACCTCGCCGACCGCGACAACAGCCGCTGGGTGGTCCCCTTCGGCGCCGACGGCGTCCCCGGCGCCGCCCACCACCGTGACCAGCTCCCCCTGTGGCTCGGGGGAGACCTCGCCCCGGTCGTCACCGACTGGACCCTGCTCACCCCCGAGGAGACCGATGACTGACCTGCACATCCAGCACATCGACGGTTACGGCACCGTCCGCGTCCGCCCGCTGGACCCGGACGGCGACGCGGGCCTGGTCCACGCCTGGGTGAGCGAGGAACGCGCCGCGTTCTGGGGCATGAACGGCCTGTCCGAGGCCCAGGTCGCCGAGATCTACGGCCACCTGGCCACCCTCGACACCCACCACGCCTACCTCGTCACCAAGGACGGCCGGCCGGCCGCGCTCCTCCAGACGTACGAACCGGCCGCCGACCGCGTGGGCGAGTGCTACGACGTCCGCCCCGGCGACCTCGGCGTGCACCTCCTCCTCGCCCCCGCCGGCCCCGAAGGCCCGCACCCCGGCTGGACGTCCGCCCTGCTGACGGCGGTGACGACGTTCGCGCTCCAGGCCCTGGACCGGCAGCGGATCGTGGTCGACCCGGACGTCCGCAACACCAAGGCGCTCGCCCGCTTCGCACGCCAGGGTTTCCGCCGCGGCCCCGCGGTCGTCCTCCCCGAGATCGACCTCCCCGACGTCCACCTGCCGGAGAAGCACGCCCAACTCGCGTTCCTCGACCGGGCGGTGGCCCTCCCCGGGTGACGAGGGCCCGAACAGCGCCCCCGACGGCGCCCCGGCCCGGTGAGCAGACGGGCGTTCCTTCCCGTACCCCTACCGAGGCACCGGCACGGGTGCAATGGTCGTGGGGACGGAGGCTGACGACGGTGCTGCGCGACGGACACCGACGACCGGAACGGCGGCACACCCGGGTCGTCACAAGGCGCCCCCTCCCGGCGCTCCTGCTGCTCCCGGCGCTCCTGCTCGGCCTGGTGCTGGGCACGGCCGCCCCCGCCTCCGCGCACGCCGTCCTACGCGCCTCGGACCCCGCCGACGGAACCGTCCTGCGTACGGCCCCCCGCCACGTGACCCTCACCTTCACCGAGCCGGTCGGCCTGCTGACCGACTCCTTCCGTGTGTACGACCCCCGCAACCACCGGCTCCGCACCGGCCCCGCCGACCACGCCCCCGGCGGCTCCGGCACGGCTCGCGTGTCCCTGCCCGCCCGGCTGGCCACCGGCACGTACACGGTCGCCTGGCGGGTGGTGTCGGCCGACAGCCACCCGGTGTCCGGCGCCCTCACCTTCTCGGTCGGCAAGCGCACGGCGGCCCCGGTGACCCCGCCCCCGGAGCGCACGGAGAACGGGGCGACCACCGCCCTGCACACCATCGCCCGCTACCTCGCCTACCTCTCCCTCGCACTGCTCCTGGGTACGGCCGCGTTCGTCGCGTACTGCCGCCCGCCGCAGACGGCCCACCTGCGCACCCCCGCCCTGGCCGCCGTGGTCACGCTCGTCCTGTCCACCGCCGCGCTGTACCTCCTGCGCGCCCCCTACGAGGAGGCGGCCTCCCCGGCGACCGCCCTCAGGCTCTCCGCCCTCACCCACACGGCGACGACCCGCCCGGGGCAGCTCCTCCTGGCCCGGCTGGCGCTGCTGCTGCCGGCCGGGGTCGCTCTGGTCCTGCCGGGAACCCGCCGGGTACGGCTGCCGCGCGGTGCCGGTCTCGCGGCAGCCGCGGTCCTCGCCGTCGCCCTGTCCCTGACCTGGTCGGCGTCCGACCACGCCTCGGCGGGCATCCAGGTCCCGGCGGCGATCGTCTCCGCCACCCTGCACCTGCTGGCCATGGCGGCCTGGCTCGGCGGCCTGGCCGCGCTCCTGTGGACGTTCCGGCACACCCCGGCGCCGGCCGGCCTGCCGGCCGCGGTCCCGGCCCGCTTCTCCCGCCTGGCCGCCGTCTCGGTGACGGTCCTGGCCCTGACCGGCGTCTACCAGTCCTGGCGGGGCCTCGGCTCCTGGCAGGCGCTGACGGACACGACGTACGGCCGTACCCTCCTGGCCAAGCTCGCCGCGGTCGCCGCGCTCCTCCTGGCAGCGGCCTGCTCCCGCACCTGGACCGCCCGCCTGACCCGGGCCGCCACCCCCGCCCGCGCGCGCGTCCCCGAACCGGCCACGGGCCCCCCGCTCCCCCCGGAACCCCCGGAGCCTGCCCCCGCCGTCCCTCTCCACCTGCTGCGGCGTTCGGTGCTGGTGGAGGCGACGGCCGCCCTGCTGGTCCTGGCCCTGACCACACTTCTGACCAGTACCGTTCCCGGCCGCGCGGCGACCGGGTCCGCGCAGGAGGGCGCCCCGGTGACGGCCGGCATCGCCACGGCATCCGTCACCACGATCCCCTTCGACACCGGCGCCCCCGGGGGCCGGGGCACGGTCCAGATCACCCTGGACCCCGGCCGCGTCGGCACCGGCTCCGTCCAGGCGGTGGTCTACGGCGCCGACGGCGGCCTCTCCACCGTCCCCGGACTCCGCCTCACCCTCACGCTCCCGTCCCGGCACCTGGGCCCCCTGGACACGCGCGTCACCGACCGCGGCGGCTACTGGTCCGCCCCCTCCTTCACCCTGCCCCTGCCCGGCACGTGGACGATGAAGGCGACGGTCCGCGTCTCGGACCTCGACCAGGTGACGGTGACGGCACCGCTACGGGTGACGCGCTAGCCGCGCCGTCACGGCAGGGCAGCGAGCGGCCCCCTGGGGGCCGACGGGCGCACGCAGGAGTGCCAGGGCGTCAATGGAGGCCGATCGGGCCAATGGGGGCCTGGACCGCGGCCGGAATTCACGCGGTCGTGCAGGAGGACGAGCCGGAACGGGGTGGGCGCGGGACTTCGTCGCCCTCGAGCCGGGCCGGCACCGGGAAGATCGACGGGGAGCGCCGCTCCCCGAGCAACCTGGTCAGCACGGCGGGGCTGTGCACCGCATCCGGTGGGCGCGGCACCACGCGGTGGACGGTCATGGAGCGCGGCACGCCGTCCGACGTCGCGGAAGAAGCAGATCGGAGCCGCCGGGCAGGAGGAGGCGGACGGCCGCCTGTGGAGGCGGGCCGCTCCGGGCCGACGGCCGCGCGACGCGCTCGGGGAGGCTAGGCCGCCGCGCGGCGCGACGCGCGCATGTCGGGGGCGCTGTCAGGGCCCTGGTCCTCGGCGTCCTCGGTCCAGAGCGTCTCGTCCTCCCCGAAGTCCGGGGCCTGGAAGGGGTTCGTCGCCGGACGCGGCGAGCCCGCGGTGGAACTGCGGGGCTGGCCCTCCGGAGCGGAGAACAGCGACGTCGGTTCGATGAGAGGTCTCTCTTTCGTTACGGGCCCCTGTCGGGGCCCGGCGTGCCGTGACCGCGCACAGCGGTCTACAGCTTGGTCATCTTGGCGTACGGGCTCAGGATCCGCATCTGCGCCGAGCCGAAATCGACGAGGACCGCGATTCCTTCCTCGACGCCGATCACGCGGCCGAGGCCGTACATGTCGTGTGTGACCTGGTCGCCCACGGCGAAATGCTTGGGAGCCGGTGCGGCCGGGGCCTTGAAGGGGCTGGTCGGCAAGTGACGCTTGGGTGCAGCAGGCTTTGTCATTGTCCCCAGTATGCGCCCAAGTGCCTCCGGTCCGCTGCGGCCGTACACATCCGTTATCAAGGCGGTGGTCCGGCCGGCACCGGCCGCGCGGGGGCGGAATCCGGGCCGTCCCGCCCGTGACCTGCGTCTTCCACAGCCGGGCGGCAGCCGGACCAGGTGACCGCGACAGACCTCGGCTCGTTCCGACATCGGGCTCCGGTCGTTCCGGCATCCGGCCCGGGTCGTTCCGACACCCGGCCCGGGTTGCACCGGCGTCCGGCCCCGGGTCGCACCGGCGTCCCGCGTCGGATCGTTCCTGTTCCCTCGGCCGGACGGGCGACGCCGAAGGGCCCCACCGCGAACGGTGGGGCCCTTCGACATCGTGCCCGGTGAGGCACTGGCGGAGGATACGAGATTCGAACTCGTGAGGGGTTGCCCCCAACACGCTTTCCAAGCGTGCGCCCTAGGCCTCTAGGCGAATCCTCCGCCGCAAACATTACATGACCGTGGGGGGTGCTCACGAACCCGTTCCCGCAGGCCCGCATCGGGTACTGACCGCGGGCCCGCATCGGGTACTGTGGGCGCAGCCCCTCACGCGGCGCTATCTGACTGAACTCCCCCAGGGCCGGAAGGCAGCAAGGGTAGGTCGGCTCTGGCGGGTGCGTGGGGGGCGCTTGCGTTCCCGGGGTCCGCGGGCGGAGCCCGTTGTCGGTGGGCGCCATTAACCTCGTATGCGTGTCGTCTCTCGCGCTGTACCGCCGCTACCGACCGGAGACCTTTGCCGAGGTCATCGGGCAGGAGCATGTCACCGACCCGTTGCAGCAGGCGCTGCGGAACAACCGGGTCAATCACGCGTATCTGTTCAGCGGTCCGCGGGGATGTGGCAAGACGACCAGCGCGCGGATCCTCGCCCGCTGCCTGAACTGTGAGCAGGGTCCCACTCCCACCCCGTGCGGCACCTGCCAGTCCTGCCAGGACCTGGCCCGCAACGGACCGGGTTCGATCGACGTCATCGAGATTGACGCCGCGTCCCACGGAGGCGTGGACGACGCCCGTGACCTGCGCGAGAAGGCTTTCTTCGGCCCCGCCGGCAGCCGGTACAAGATCTACATCATCGACGAGGCCCACATGGTCACGTCGGCCGGCTTCAACGCGCTGCTGAAGGTCGTCGAGGAGCCGCCCGAGCATCTGAAGTTCATCTTCGCGACCACCGAGCCCGAGAAGGTCATCGGCACGATCCGGTCGCGTACGCACCACTACCCCTTCCGGCTCGTCCCCCCGGGCACCCTGCGGGAGTACCTCGCCGAGGTGTGCCGGCGAGAGGACATCCCGGTCGCGGACGGCGTGCTGCCGCTCGTCGTGCGGGCCGGCGCCGGTTCCGTGCGTGACTCCATGTCCGTCATGGACCAGCTGCTCGCCGGCGCCGGGACGGAGGGTGTGACATACGCCATGGCCACGTCCCTCCTCGGTTACACGGACAGCTCCCTGCTCGACTCCGTGGTCGAGGCCTTCGCCACGGGCGACGGGGCCGCCGCCTTCGAGGTCGTCGACCACGTCATCGAGGGGGGCAACGATCCGCGGCGGTTCGTCGCCGACCTGCTGGAGCGGTTGCGGGACCTGGTGATCCTCGCCGCGGTGCCGGACGCCCTGGAGAAGGGGCTCATCGACGCCCCGGCCGACGTCCTGGAGCGGATGCAGGCCCAGGCCGGCACCTTCGGCGCCGCCGAGCTGAGCCGTGCCGCCGACCTCGTCAACGAGGGCCTCACCGAGATGCGCGGCGCCACCTCGCCCCGCCTCCAGCTGGAACTGATCTGCGCCCGCGTGCTCCTGCCCGCCGCCTACGGCGACCAGCGGTCGCTGATGGCCCGGCTCGACCGCATCGAGCGCGGCGTCCAGTTCTCCGCCGGTGCCGGCGCGCCCGCCATGGGCTACGCCCCGGGCCCGGAAGCCCACGGCGCGGCCCTCGCGGGCGCGAGCGCCGGCGCGGCGTCCGTGCCGCCCGGCGGCGGCCCCGCGGCGGTCCGCGCGGCCGTACGGGGGGGCGGACCGGGTGCTCCGGCGGATCCGGTCGCCGCGGACGCGCCTCCGGTCACCGCCGCACCTGCGGCCCCTGCTCCTGCGCCGGCCCCGGTTCCCACCCCGGCCCCCACGCCCACTCCCGCTCCGGCCGCCGTGTCCGCACCCGCCGCCCAGGCCCCGGCGCCACCGCCGGCAGCCCCGGCCGCCCCGGCCCCCGGTGCCTGGCCCACCGCCGCCACCGCCGGCGGTGGCAGGCGTCCCGGTGGCTGGCCGACGGCCGCCGCTCCCGCGGAGGGCGGGCCGGGCCAGGGTCCCGGCCCGACGGCCCCCGCCCAGCCGCAGCCCCAGCCGAGCCAGGCCGCCCCCGCACCGGCGGTCCCGGCGCCCGCCCCTGCCGGCGGCCCCGACCCGCGCTCGCTGTGGCCGAACATCCTGGAGGCCGTGAAGAACCGCCGCCGCTTCACCTGGATCCTGCTCAGCCAGAACGCCCAGGTCACCGGTTTCGACGGCACCACGCTCCAGCTCGGCTTCGTCAACGCCGGTGCCCGTGACAACTTCTCCGGCAGTGGCAGCGAGGACGTACTGCGGCAGGCGCTGACCGAGCAGTTCAACGTGCACTGGAAGATCGAGGCGGTCGTCGACCCGTCCGGTGGCGGCTCCGCCCCCGCAGCCCCGGGCGGCCCGTCCGGGTACGGCGGCGGCTACGGCGGCGCTCCCACGGCCGGCCACGGCGGCGCCCCCGGCGGTGGCTACGGCGCCCCGGCCGCCGCCCCCCGCCCCCCGGCGTCCCAGTCGGCTCCCCAGGCCCCCGCCTCGCACAGCGCGTCCGCCGCGCCCGCCCCTGCTCCCCGGCCGATGGCCGCTCCCGAACCACGGCCCGTCGCTCCCGAGGACGACACCGCCGAGGACGACGACCCGGACCTGGACGAGTCGGCACTCTCCGGCCACGAACTGATCGTGCGCGAACTGGGAGCGACGGTGGTGGAGGAGATCGCCAACGAGTGACAAGCCGCAGCCGCTTCACAGCCGAGCCGCGGTTCGGCCGAGCCGCGGTACGGCCGGAGGGCGCTCCCGGGTGACGGGTCGCTCCGGGTGGTGCGTGTCCCGTCGGGTGCACAGCGCCCTGGTGGCGGGCCGCCGCGTTCGGAGGAACGTACGACAAACCCGCCCCCCTGGGTTCGGCGACCTTGCCATTAGGCTGGGCGCGTGAAGGTCCTCGTCATCGGAACCGGCGCCCGCGAACACGCCCTGTGCCACTCCCTGTCCCTCGATCCCCACGTCACCGCGCTGCACTGCGCCCCCGGCAACGCCGGCATCGCCGAGGTCGCCGAGCTGCACCAGGTCGACGCGCTCGACGGTGCCGCGGTGGCCGGGCTGGCGACCCGTCTCGGGGCCGACCTGGTCGTCGTCGGCCCGGAGGCCCCGCTGGTCGCCGGGGTGGCGGACGCCGTCCGCGCCGCGGGCATCCCCGTGTTCGGCCCCTCCGGGGAGGCCGCGCGGATCGAGGGCTCCAAGGCCTTCGCCAAGGACGTCATGGCGCGGGCCGGGGTGCCGACCGCCCGGTCCTACGTCTGCACCACCGCCGAGGAGGCCGCCGTCGCGCTCGACGCGTTCGGCGCCCCCTACGTCGTCAAGGACGACGGCCTCGCCGCCGGCAAGGGCGTCGTCGTCACCTCCGACCCGGAGGCCGCCAAGGCGCACGCCGCCGCGTGCATGGGGGCACCTCCCGCGAAGCGGGGGAGCGTGGTGATCGAGGAGTTCCTCGACGGCCCCGAGGTCTCCCTGTTCGCCGTCACCGACGGGCGGACGGTCGTACCGCTCCAGCCCGCCCAGGACTTCAAGCGTGCGCTGGACGGCGACGAGGGCCCGAACACCGGCGGCATGGGTGCCTACTCGCCGCTGCCGTGGGCCGACCCGAAGCTGGTCGACGAGGTGCTGGAGACGGTCCTCCAGCCGACGGTCGACGAGATGCGCCGCCGGGGCACGCCGTTCTCGGGGCTGCTCTACGCCGGTCTCGCGATCACCTCGCGCGGGATCCGGGTCATCGAGTTCAACGCCCGTTTCGGCGACCCCGAGACCCAGGTCGTGCTGGCCCGGCTGAAGACCCCGCTGGCCGGTGTCCTGATGGCCGCCGCCACCGGCGCCCTCGCCGACCTGCCGCCCCTGCGGTGGAGCGAGGACGCGGCCGTCACGGTCGTCGTCGCCTCGCACAACTACCCGGGCACCCCGCGTACCGGCGACCCGATCACCGGTCTGGACGAGGTGGCCGCCGACGACGCCCCGCACGCGTACGTGCTGCACGCCGGCACCCGGCGGGACGGCGACGCGATCGTCAGCGCGGGCGGCCGGGTGCTGTCCGTGACGGCCACCGGAACGGACCTGTCGGAGGCGCGCGAGCGGGCGTACCGGGCGGTGGGCAGGATCCGGCTCGAGGGCTCGCAGTACCGCACGGACATCGCGAAGAAGGTGGCGCAGCCGGAGGGCTGACCCGCGGCGAAGGCGGCGTGGCCGGCGGGCCGACCCGCGGCTGCGGCCCTGCTCGGCCCAGGCGTGCCCGCCTGACCGACCTGCTCTTTCTCCCTCAGGCCCCGGATCGCGATCCGGGGCCTGATCTTTGCTGTCTGTCACCCAGCTCTGACCAAAGCCATTCCATCGAGTGAGCGATCGCCCATACGGCTGACTGGGGCGTGGGCCCCAACTAGGGTGCCGCGCAGGCGTTCCGGCACTTGGCCCCACCGGCATTGCGATGTCAGTGGCGGGTGCCACAGTGGGGGAGTGAGCAAGACCAGAACGGCACACGTCGGACAGCGAGGGGGCGAGGTCGGCACGTGACCGGAATCGGTGTGGAGGCGGGCGCGCAGGCCGCGCGGTCCCGGGCGCTCGCGGTGCTGCGGGTGCGGGGCCGGGCGCTGGCCGTGGCCCTGCTGCCCGCGGGCGCTGCGGTGATCCTGCTGGCCGGCGCCTCCACCGGCCGTCTCGTCGGCCCGGCGTGGGACGCCGCCCGCTGGACGGTGGGCGTGCTCGCCGTGCTGGTGCTGCTGGCCGCGGCCGGTGTCGGTCTGGTCGTCGCCCGGGCCCGCCCCGCCGTGAGCCCCACGGTGCCGATCGCGGAGAAGACCGCCCCGGACCTGTACCGGATGGTGCGCGACCTCGCCGACCGCCTGGACGTGCCGGTCCCGTCCGCCATAGCGCTCACCCCGGACTGCGACAGCTGGCTGGAGGACCGCACCCACGCGGCCCACGGCCCGCCCCCGGACCCCGCGCCCGACAGGCCGGCGCCCGGCGGGCCGGGGGCCCCGGCCCGCCGCCGGAACCCGGTCGCGCCGGTCCTCGTCATAGGTTCCCCCTTTCTGTGGTGGATGCGCGTCGGCGAGCTGCGCGCGGTCCTCGCCCCGGTCATCGCGGGTACGGGCCCCTCGGCGCACCCGGACATAGCCGCCGCCCGCCGCTTCGTGCGCGGGCTGGACGCGGCCGTGGCCGTCGCCTCGACACCGGGGCGCTGTCCGCCGGTGCGCGGGCTGTGCGCGGCCCTCGGCTGGGTGGCCCGGCTGCTGCTGCGCGGCTGCCGGGAGCACGCCACGCTGATGGAGCGCGGGGTCGCGGCGGCGGCGGCCGAGCGCGCCAAGACGGTGGACTACGGCCTGCGGATCGTCGCCCAGGAGCAGGTGGGACTCGCCTACGCCGGCTGGGACCGGCTGCTGACCAGGGTGGCGCTGCCCGCCTGGCGCATGGGCCGCTGGCCCGCCCGGCTGGACGCGGGCGTGGTGGCGGCGCTGACCGAGCTGTCCCGCCGTGACCGCCTCGCCGAGGGCTTCGCCTCCCGGCTCGGCGAGCGGCCCGCCTGTGACCTGCTGGAGGAGCCCGGCGCCGTGGACGAGGCCGCCTCGCTGCTCGCCGCCCGCCTCTTCCACGGCGGCCCGGCCGAGACCGGCCCGGACTGGGCCCCGGTGGACTGGCAGGCGTATCCGGAGGAGGTCGTGGACCGCGCCTGGCGCGCTCACGCGGCCCGCCTGCACCGTGTCCTGGACGCCCTGGGCGTGCGCCCCTCCCCGGACCCCGCGGCCCCCGATCCCGGCGGCGCCACCCTGGCCCGCGTCCTGGACCACCTCACGGAACCGGCGGGCCGGGCCGCGGCTCCCGCCACCGGCACCCACGCTCTCCACGGCGACGAAGAGGATCCCGATCCCACCACCGAGCGCAGTGCGGTTCTCGCCGCCGGGCTGAGTGCCGAGGTGGCCCGCGAGGAGGGTGCCGTGACGGGAGGCGCCGGCGCGGCCCGGCGCAGCGCGGAGAGCGACCTGTGGGACGAGGGCGGTCTGCCGCTCTTCCCGCTGCAACCGCCGCGCACCGCCCGCGAGCTGCTCACCGACCATGTCACCGCGATGGTGTGCTGCGCGGCCGTCGACACCGCCGGCGCGGCCCCGGCCCTGGACTGGCTGGACGGCCCGTCCCTGCTGCTGGGCGGTGAGCGGACCGCCGATCTGACGCCCAGGGTGCTGAGTCTGATCGAGGAGGGCGACCCGGGCCCGCTGCGCGACTGGCTGGCCGCGTCCGGGATACGCGCCGAGAAGCCCGTACGGCTCGTCTGACCCCGCCGCACCGCCCGTACCGGCCGCCGTAACGGAAAGGCGACTTCCACTTCAGGTCAATTCGCAACGACTAGTGACCGAGCCCGTGCGTTATGTGATGTGCTGGGACCGACCACGCCGTTGGCAAAAGCTCGCGACATACGACACGGCGACGTACGACACCGCATACGGCAGCACGGCCGGGCACGGTCCGGTGTGCACTGACAGGACACGGGGGCACCAGGGAGGGGAGCGACCATGGCCTCGGACCACATCCGCCGCTGGGAGTCCGGAGCACTCGCGCACGCCGTCACGGACCCCTTCGGTCAGGGCCCGGTGCCCTGGCTGCGCGGCAGTGAAACGTACTTCGACGACACGGGTCACGTCGTCCCCTGGTACGTCGACCCCAGCCCGCAGCAGCACACCGGCAGGTCAGGCGCGCGTGTTCCCGCGCCGAGGTCGGCCGGTGCCGGGCCCCGTTCGGCCGACGACGTGCACCGCCAGATCAAGGGCTTCACCGCCACCGGCGCGGTCGCACCGGGCGAGGCGATCGACTTCCACGTCACGGTCGACCCGCCGCAGGAGTTCAGCGTCGACATCTACCGCATCGGCCACTACGGCGGCGACGGCGCTTCCAAGATCACCACGAGCCCCCGGCTCTCCGGCATCGTCCAGCCCCCGCCGCTGACCGCCGACCGCACGGTCTCCTGCCACCACTGGTGGCTGTCCTGGCGTCTCCAGGTGCCCTCCTACTGGAACATCGGCGCCTATGTGGCTGTCCTCACCACCGTCGACGGCTACCGCTCCCACGTGCCGTTCACGGTGCGCGACGACCACCCCGCCGACCTGCTCCTGCTGCTGCCGGACATCACCTGGCAGGCGTACAACCTCTATCCGGAGGACGGCCACACCGGCGCCAGCCTCTACCACGCCTGGGACGAGCACGGCCGTCTCCTCGGCGAGGCCGACGCGGCCACCACCGTCTCCTTCGACCGTCCGTACGCGGGCGCGGGTCTGCCCCTGCACGTCGGCCACGCCTACGACTTCATCCGCTGGGCCGAGCGCTACGGCTACGACCTCGCCTACGCCGACGCCCGTGACCTGCACGCCGGCCGCGTCGATCCCACCCGCTACCGGGGCCTGGTCTTCCCGGGCCACGACGAGTACTGGTCGGTGCCGATGCGCCGCGCCGTCGAGGACGCCCGCGACCGCGGCACCTCACTGGTGTTCCTCTCCGCCAACACCATGTACTGGCAGGTGGAGCTGGGACCGTCCCCGTCCGGCGTCCCGGACCGGCTGCTGACCTGCCGCAAACGCAAGGGCCCCGGCCGGCCGGTGCTGTGGCGGGAGGTCGACCGGCCCGAGCAGCAGCTGGCCGGCATCCAGTACGCGGGCCGCGTCCCCGAGCCGCACCCGCTGATCGTCCGCAACGCCGGCCACTGGCTGTGGGAGGCGACCGGCGCCCACGAGGGCGACCCGATCGAGGGTCTGGTCGCCGGCGAGGCGGACCGTTACTTCCCGCGCACCCCGCTGCCGGAGCACGACGAACGGATCCTGCTCGCGCACTCCCCCTACACGGACAACGACGGCGTCCTGCGCCACCAGGAGACCTCCCTCTACCGCGCCCCCTCCGGCGCCTGGGTGTTCGCCTCCGGCACCTTCGCCTGGTCCCCGGCCCTGGACCGCCCCGAGCACCTGGACCCCCGGGTCCAGCGCGCCACGGCGAACCTGCTGGACCGTATCTGCAAGCGCGACTGACCCCCGGGCGCGGCCGATCACTTCATACGGGAGAATCGAGGCGATTGGACAGACCCACGGGGAGGAACCGTGTCCGGATTCGTAGAAAAGCCCGAGCCGATCGAGGTTCCGGGCCTGGTGCACCTGCACACCGGAAAGGTGCGCGAGCTGTACCGCAACGAGGCGGGCGACCTCGTGATGGTCGCCAGTGACCGTGTGTCCGCCTTCGACTGGGTGCTGCCCACCCAGATCCCCGACAAGGGCCGCGTCCTGACCCGGCTCTCCCTGTGGTGGTTCGACCAGCTGCGCGACCTGGCCGACCACCACGTCATCAGCACGGACGTCCCCGAGGGCGCCCCCGCCGACTGGGAGGGCCGCACCCTGGTCTGCAAGTCGCTGCGGATGGTCCCGGTGGAGTGCGTGGCGCGCGGCTACCTCACCGGCTCCGGCCTGCTGGAGTACCAGGAGTCCCGCACGGTCTGCGGGCTCGCCCTCCCCGAAGGACTGGTGGACGGCTCGGAACTCCCCGCCGCGATCTTCACCCCGGCCGCCAAGGCCGAGGTCGGCGAGCACGACGAGAACGTCTCCTACGAGGAGGTGGCCCGCGAGGTCGGCGCGGACACCGCCGCCCAGCTGCGCCAGGCCACGCTCGCCGTGTACGCGCGCGCCCGGGACATCGCCCGGGACCGGGGCATCATCCTGGCGGACACCAAGTTCGAGTTCGGCTTCGACGGTGACAGGCTCGTCCTCGCCGACGAGATCCTCACCCCGGACTCGTCCCGCTTCTGGCCGGCCGACCAGTGGCAGCCGGGCCGGGCGCAGCCGTCGTACGACAAGCAGTTCGTGCGTGACTGGCTGACCTCGCCGGAGTCCGGCTGGGACCGCAAGAGCGAGCAGCCCCCGCCGCCGCTGCCGGAGAAGGTCGTGGCGGCGACGCGCCAGAAGTACGTGGAGGCGTACGAGCGGCTGACGGGCACCAGCTGGTCGTAGGGGAACGAAGAAGCCCCCCGGTGGAAACCGGGGGGCTGATGCGGAGCGGACGACGAGGCTCGAACTCGCGACCTCAACCTTGGCAAGGTTGCGCTCTACCAACTGAGCTACGTCCGCGTGGCGCCGTGGCGCGAGAGCAACTATACCCAACCGCGCTCGCGGGCGAGACGCACCGCCGTGTGCCGGTTCTCGGCGCCGAGCTTCGTGACGGCCGAGGACAGGTAGTTGCGCACGGTCCCCGGTGACAGCGCGGCCCGCTCGGCGATCTCCGTGACGGGCGCGCCGTCGGCGGCCAGCTCCAGCACCTCGGCCTCCCGCGCGGTCAGCGGCGAGTCTCCCGCGGAGATCGCGTCAGCGGCCAACTCCGGATCCACGTAACGGTTTCCCGCGTGCACGGTCCGGATGATCTCGGCGAGGCGCTGGGCGCTGACGGTCTTCGGGACGAACCCGCGCACACCGGCCGCGAGCGCCCGTTTCAGATGCCCGGGCCGCCCGTGCCCGGTGACGATCAGCACCCGGCAGCCGGGCAGCTCCGTGCGCAGGGATGTGGCGACCTTCACACCGTCGGCGCCCGGCATCTGAAGGTCGAGCACGGCCACGTCGGGGGTGTGCGCCCGGGCCATGGCCAGTGCCTCGGGGCCGGTGGCCGCCTCGGCGACGACCAGCAGATCGTCCTCCAGCGAGAGCAGCGCGGTCAGCGCCCCCCGGATCAGATGCTCGTCGTCCGCGAGCAGCAGCCGTACCGGAGCGTTCATGAGGTGACTCCTCCCACCTGGGTCAGGGGCACGTCCGCGACCAGCCGGAACCGGTCGCGTCCGGTCCCGACCACGCCCGCCCGAAGGGTTCCGTCGACGGCGGCCAGCCGCTCCCGCAGCCCGGCGAGCCCCGTGCCGCCACCGCCGCCCGGCCCGTCCGGGACCCCGTCGTTCTCCACCGTCAGCACCACATGTCCCTCCCGCACGGTCAGTCCCACGTCGCACCGGCCCGCGTCCCCGTGCCGCAGCACGTTGGTGGTCGCCTCGCGCACGACCCAGCCGAGCGCGGACTGCACCTCGGCGGGCAGTCCGGGGACCTCCGCACGCACCGCGCAGTCGATCCCGGCCGCTGCCAGCACCCCCTGCGCCCCGGCGAGTTCGGCACCGAGGTCGGCCTCGCGGTAGCCCCGTACGACGGCCCGTACCTCCCGCTGGGACTCCTGCGCGACGCGCTGCACCTCGATCATCTGCTCCACGGCCTCCGGCCTTCCCCGGCGGGCGAGTTGGACGGCCAGTTCGCTCTTGAGGGAGATCACGGACAGGTTCCGGCCCAGCACGTCGTGCAGGTCCCGCCCGAACCGCAGCCGTTCCTCGGCGACCGCGAGCCGGGCCTCGGCCTCGCGGGCCCGTTCCGCCTCCCAGAGCACGGCCAGTGTCCAGGCGCCGGCACGGTAGGCGAACAGCGCGAACACCGCCTGGAAGGCTGCCATCAGGGCGGTCACGAGGAGCCCGACCCCGTCGCGGTCGGTGAGCCAGACGGCACCCGACACCAGCATCGCGAGCACCGCCGACCGGCCCAGGAACACCCGTACGGGGACGGTGAGTCCGTAGAGCAGCCCGAACGGCAGCAGGACGGCGGTGACCGCCCACCGGACGGTCACCGGGTCCGCCGCGCCCAGCGCGGAGAGGGTGAGAACCAGCGCCAGGGCCGCCCCGAGCAGGACGGCCGGGACGCGGTGCGCGCCGGCCGGCAGCCGGGCGCGGCCCAGGTAGTGGTCGAGCGCGGGCCGGGTCAGCCGGCTGGAGGCCGCGCACTGGAGGGCCGACACGAGGACGAGCAGGGCGCCGAGGGCGACCGCGACGGGCCGGTGGCCGAGCCCGGCGACCAGGGGCAGCAGCAGCCAGCCGAGGGAGAACACCCAGACCGACACGTACCAGGAGACGACGGTGTACAGCTCGACCCGTTCGGCCTTGCTGCGCTCCCGCCACTGCCGCTGCTGCCAGCGCCGTACCCGCCCCGTCATGCGCGCCCCCGCTCCTCAGCGCCGTGGCTCCCACCGGAACCACCGCCGTACAGCAAACACCGCCACGAGCGTCCAGGCCAGGGCGGTCGCGAGGGCGCCCAGGATCTCGTAGGCGCCCGACTGCCCGGTCCAGCCCGCCCGGACCAGCCGTATCGCCGGGGACAGCGGAAGCAGTGCGCAGACGGAGGCCAGTCTGTCCGGCATGACCTCGGCGGGGAACATGATCTCCGAGCCGATCATCGTCACCAGCACCAGGGGCAGCGAGGTGATCTGGCCGCTCTCCACGGACCGGGTGAAGGTGGCGGTCAGCGCGGCGAGCGCGGCGCTCAGCACCAGCCCGGTCGCGAGCCCCAGCAGACTCAGGTACGGCGCCCTGGGGGCCCCGGTGTGCAGCAGTACCGCGCCCCCGGCACACAGCAGCAGCGCCTGGGCGAGCCCCACGGCCATGGCGGGCAGGGCGGTGCCGGTGAGGATCTCGGCGTCGGTCGGTTCGCCGGTGCGCAGCCGTTTGAGGACGAGCTCCTCGCGGCGGGCGACGAAGACGTTGACCAGCGCGGTGTAGACGGTGAAGAGCAGGGAGAAGCCGACGGCGGCCGTGAGCAGGGCCGCGCCGGCGCTCACGCCGTGCTTCTCCAGGTCCAGCTGGTCCAGGGCCGGCCGCACGCTGAACGGCAGCGCGAGCGGCACCACGAGCGCGGTGAACAGGACGCCGCGGTTGCGGCCGAGCAGGACCAGCTCGGCCAGGGCGAGCGCCCGCAGCCGCCGGGTCGCGGGGGCCGGGGCACCGGGGGCGGCACGGTGCGCGCGACCGGCTCCGGCGCCGGGGAACACGCCGTTCACGCCGCCACCTCGTCCCGCGCGATCCCGAGGAACGCCTCCTCCAGGGAGGCCGAGCGCAGGTCGAGGCCGCGCAGTTCGACACCGGTCCGCTCGGCCCAGGTGAGGACGGCGGTGGCGGTCCGCTGGAGTTCGCGGGTGCGCAGCCGCACGACTCGGCCGTCGTTCTCGTGTCCGCAGACGCCGAGTGCGGCGAGGGGCGGCAGGTCGCCGGGGAAGTAACCGGCGGGCAGTTCGAAGGACATCCGGGACGGCCGGCCGGCGGTGACCTCGGCCGGGGTGCCGCAGGCGGCGATGCGCCCCTCGTGCAGGATGGCGAGCCGGTCGGCGAGATCCTCGGCCTCCTCCAGGTAGTGCGTGGTGAGCAGCACGGTCGTGCCCGCGTCCCGCAGCTCCCGCACCAGCGCCCAGGTGTCCCGGCGCCCCTCCGCGTCGAGCCCGGTCGTCGGCTCGTCGAGGAAGAGGACCTCGGGATCGCCGAGCAGGGCGAGTGCCAGGTCGAGGCGCCGGCGTTCCCCGCCGGACAGCTGCTTGACCCGCACCCGCCGCTTGTCCGCCAGCCCGACGCGCGCGAGGACCTCGTGCTCCGGCCGGGCCCCGCTGGTGCAGCCCGCCCACATCCGGGCGGTCTCGGCGACGGTCAGCTCGGCGGGGAAGCCGCCCTCCTGGAGCATCACGCCGGTGCGGGGGCGCACGGCGGCCCGTTCGCGGTGGGGGTCGTGGCCGAGGACCCGGACCCGGCCGGCGGCGGGTGCCGCGAGCCCTTCCAGCAGTTCGACCGTGGAGGTCTTCCCGGCACCGTTGGTGCCCAGCAGGGCGAAGATCTCCCCGCGCCGCACGGAGAAGGTGATGCCGCGTACGGCCTCGAACCCGCCTCCGTAGACACGCCTGAGGCCGGTGGCCTCGATCACGTGCTCGTGTCCGTCGATGTCCATGGAGCAAGCGTCCCGGCGGCGCGGCCCGGCGGGCAGTGCGCGGTGTCATCAGCCGGCATGACACATGTCAGTGCGGGCCCCGGACACGGTGAAGACGGACAACGAGGACGGGCAACGAGGAGACGGACAACGAGAAGACCCCGGTCCACTGGACCGGGGTCTTCTTCCTGAGCGGACGACGAGGCTCGAACTCGCGACCTCAACCTTGGCAAGGTTGCGCTCTACCAACTGAGCTACGTCCGCACTGCCCCCGACCGGCTCCCACCGATCGGTGCGGCACCAGCCTACCTGATCCACCAGGGTGGTCATGTCGGCGGTGCAGAGCGGGTGACAGGAATTGCACACTGCGCCTTCCCCCTGGAAGGGGGATGTTCTACTACTGAACTACACCCGCGTGTCCTCGGGATCCGGCCTTCCGGCCTCGCCCCTCGGCGTGTCCCAGACATTAGCCGATCGGCAGGGGGGTAACGCAAGTCGGCTCCCCCTGTGACCCGGTTCGCCCCCAAGTGTGCACTCCCCAGGGCCCGCTGACGGACCCTGAGGACGTGCCCCCTTCGCGGGCTCACTGCGCGGCGCTGAACGCCTCGTAGACCTTCTTCGGGATGCGCCCGCGTGCGGGCACGTCCATCTTGTTGGCCTGGGCCCAGGCGCGGACGGCCGCCGGGTCGGGGGCGACCTCCGTCTGCTTGTACGCCTTGCCCGACCGCGACCGCTTGCGGCCGGCCTCGACGTAGGGCGCGAGCGCCTTGCGCAGTTTCCTGGCGTTGGTTTCGTTCAGGTCGATCTCGTACGACCGGCCGTCGAGTCCGAAGGCGATCGTCTCCGCCGCTTCCGAGCCGTCGATGTCGTCGAAGAGAGTGACCACGACCTTTTGCGCCACGAATATCGGTCCCTTCGTGCGGCACGTCGATACAGCTCAACGCCGATGACGTGCCGGGTATCGGCTATTGCCAATTCATTTGTATGGTGCCCGGCAATGCAAATGTACCGTGCGCGGCAATGCAAAGTGAAGCCCGACTAAATCCACCCGCGTGTCCGAGCGCAATAGGTGGATCGGGAGGATGGTCGAACTTTCCCAGAATTTTTCACGGGCAGGCAGGTCCGACACCCGATCGTGATGCTCCTCACGTAGTTTCCTCCAACTCTACTCGCGTAGAAATTTTGTACGGGTAGTCTGAAGGAACCTGCTCAGCACCACACACCGGGAGTGCCAGTGGCACGCGTCGTAGTCGACGTCATGCTCAAGCCGGAGATCCTCGACCCCCAGGGCCAGGCGGTCCAGCGTGCGCTGCCGCGCCTGGGTTTCGAGGGGATCTCGGACGTACGTCAGGGAAAGCGTTTCGAACTGGAAGTTGACGGGCCGGTCGACGAGGCCGCGCTCACCCGCATCCGCGATCTTGCGGAATCCTTCCTCGCCAACACCGTGATCGAGGACTTCACCGTCCGGGTCGACGAAGTCGCGGAGGCGGCCAAGTGACCGCTCGTATTGGCGTCGTCACTTTCCCGGGCAGCCTGGACGACCAGGACACCCGGCGCGCGGTCCGTCTGGCGGGTGCCGAGCCGGTCGCCCTGTGGCACAAGGACAAGGACCTCAAGCAGGTCGACGCCGTCGTCCTGTGCGGCGGTTTCTCCTACGGCGACTATCTGCGGGCCGGCGCCATCGCCCGTTTCTCGCCGGTCATGGAGTCCCTGATCGAACAGGCGAAGGCCGGCCTCCCGGTCCTCGGCATCTGCAACGGCTTCCAGATCCTCACCGAGGCCCACCTCCTCCCGGGCGCGATGCTCGGCAACGACCACCTCCACTTCATCTGCCGCGACCAGAAGCTGCGGGTGGAGAACGCGGAGACGGCCTGGACCGGCGACTACCGCGCCGGCCAGGAGATCCACATCCCGCTGAAGAACATGGACGGCCGGTACGTCGCCGACGCGTACACGCTGGACGAGCTGGAGGCGGAGGGCCGGGTCGCCTTCCGGTACGTGGACTTCAACCCGAACGGCTCGCTCCGCGACATCGCCGGCATCACCAACGAGGCCGGGAACGTCGTGGGGCTGATGCCGCACCCGGAGCACGCCGTGGAGCCGCTCGTCGGCACCGGCCGCACCGACGGCCTCCCCTTCTTCACCTCGATCCTCAAGAAGCTGGTCAACGCATGAGCCGGACGCCTCTGGACACGGTCGAGCACGCGGCCGGGACCCCCGACGTCGAGCTGCCCTGGGCCGAACTCGGTCTGAAGAAGGACGAGTACGAGCGGGTGGTGGAGATTCTCGGCCGCCGCCCCACCGGCGCCGAACTCGCCATGTACTCGGTCATGTGGTCCGAGCACTGCTCGTACAAGTCCTCCAAGGTCCACCTGCGCCAGTTCGGCGAGAAGGCGCCCGAGTCGGACGCCCTGCTCGTCGGCATCGGCGAGAACGCCGGCGTCGTGGACGTCGGCCAGGGCTACGCGGTCACCTTCAAGGTCGAGTCGCACAACCACCCCTCCTACGTCGAGCCCTACCAGGGCGCGGCCACGGGCGTCGGCGGCATCGTCCGCGACATCATCGCCATGGGCGCCCGCCCGGTGGCGGTCGTGGACCCGCTGCGCTTCGGCGCCGCCGACCACCCCGACACCAAGCGCGTCCTGCCGGGCGTGGTCGCGGGCATCGGCGGCTACGGCAACTGCCTGGGCCTGCCCAACATCGGCGGCGAGGTCGTCTTCGACGCCTGCTACCAGGGTAATCCGCTGGTCAACGCCGGTGCCATCGGTGTGATGCGGCACGAGGACATCCACCTCGCCAAGGCCTCCGGCACGGGCAACAAGGTCATCCTGTACGGCGCCCGGACCGGCGGCGACGGCATCGGCGGCGCCTCGATCCTCGCCTCCGAGACCTTCGACGACGCCAAGCCGTCCAAGCGGCCCGCGGTGCAGGTCGGCGACCCCTTCCAGGAGAAGCTCCTCATCGAGTGCACCCTGGAGGCGTTCAGCGAGAAGCTGGTCGTCGGCATCCAGGACCTCGGTGCCGCCGGCCTGTCCTGCGCCACCTCCGAGCTGGCCTCCAACGGCTCCGGCGGTATGCGTGTGACGCTGGACGACGTCCCGCTGCGCGACTCGACGCTCTCGCCCGAGGAGATCCTCATGAGCGAGTCGCAGGAGCGCATGTGCGCGGTCGTGGAGCCGGAGAAGGTCGGCCGGTTCCTGGAGATCTGCGAGAAGTGGGACGTCATCGCCACCGTCATCGGTGAGGTGACCGACGGTGACCGGCTGGAGATCTTCTGGCACGGCGAGAAGATCGTCGACGTCGACCCGCGCACCGTCGCGCACGAGGGCCCGGTCTACGAGCGCCCCTACGCGCGCCCCGACTGGCAGGACGCGCTCCAGGCGGACGACGCGAACAAGCTGCCTCGTCCGGAGACCTCCGAGGAGCTGAGGGCCCAGGTCCTGAAGCTGGTCGGCTCCCCCAACCAGGCCTCCAAGAAGTGGATCACGTCCCAGTACGACCACTTCGTGCAGGGCAACACCGTCCTCGCCCAGCCGGAGGACTCCGGCATGATCCGCGTGGACGAGGAGACCGGGCTCGGCGTCGCGATCGCGACGGACGGCAACGGCCGCTACGCCAAGCTGGACCCGTACACCGGCGCCCAGCTGGCCCTGGCCGAGGCCTACCGGAACGTGGCGACCACCGGCGCCAAGCCGCTCGCCGTCTCCGACTGCCTGAACTTCGGTTCGCCCGAGGACCCGGCGGTCATGTGGCAGTTCGCGGAGGCCGTGCGCGGTCTCGCCGACGGCTGCCGCCAGCTGGGCACGCCCGTGACCGGCGGCAACGTCTCGCTGTACAACCAGACCGGCGAGGCCGCCATCCACCCGACCCCGGTCGTGGCCGTCCTCGGCGTCATCGACGACGTCGCCCGCCGCACCCCGGTCGCCTTCCAGGAGGAGGGCCAGCTGCTCTACCTCCTCGGCGACACCCGCGAGGAGTTCGGCGGCTCGGCCTGGTCCCAGGTGATCCACGACCACCTCGGCGGGCTGCCGCCCAAGGTGGACCTGGAGCGGGAGCGGCTGCTGGCCGAGATCCTGATCTCCGCCTCCCGTGACGGCATGATCGACTCCGCGCACGACCTGTCCGACGGCGGCCTGGTCCAGGCCGTGGTCGAGTCCGCGCTGCTCGGCGGCAAGGGCGCCCGCCTGGTCGTCCCGGACGGCCTGGACGCCTTCACCTTCCTGTTCTCCGAGTCGGCCGGCCGTGCGATCGTCGCCGTGCCGCGCTCGGAGGAGGTCCGCTTCAACGACATGTGCGGTGCGCGCGGCCTGCCGGTCACCCGCATCGGTGTCGTGGACGGTGACACGGTCGAGGTGCAGGGCGAGTTCACCCTCACCCTCACCGAACTCCGCGAGGTCCACGAGAGCACGATCCCGGCGCTGCTGGCGTAGTACCCGCGGCCCCGCCGAAAGCCCTGCCCGGTCCCGGGCGGGGCTTTCGCGCGTACCGCCGGGGTCCTTCCCGCGCCCCTACCGCTGTCTCCCGGGTGCTCTCGCACCGTCACCGGACGCGCCCCGACGGCCTGGTTGAGCGTCAGGCGGTGGCCCCGGGAAAGGCCGCTGAAGCCCCTGCGCCCGCGGGCTTAAGGTCGCTTCCATGCCACCGGCCAGGAAGCGCGCCCGCAGTTATGACCCCGCCAAGACCCGCGCCGCGGTCTTCACCCAGCTCGGCACCGTACGGGAGGCCGTCCGCGGGCTCGACCCCGGACAGCTCGCCCTGCCCACCCGGCTCGGCGACTGGACCGTGCGGGACCTGATCGCCCACATCGGCGTGGCCGTCACGGCCGTGCACCGCGCCCTGGACCGGCCGGCCCCGCCGAAGCAGGACGTCCGGGTGGCCGAATGGCCCTTCGCCACCGCCGCCGCCGCGGGCGCGATCGCCGATTCCGCCCGGAACCTCGCCGCGGACCGCCCCGACCTCGACGCCTACCTCACCGAGGCCGAGGACGGCCTGCGCGCCCTGCTCGCCGCACACGCCGGCAGCCGGCTCCTGGAGACCGACGCGGGTGCCATGCCGCTGGACGACTACCTCGTCACCCGCGCCGTCGAACTCGTCGTCCACACCGACGACCTCAACGCCGCCGTCCCCGGCCTGGAGGTGCCGTACGACCGGCAGGCCCTGGCCGCCGCCACCCGGCTCCTCGCCGACGCCCTCGCGGTGAAGGCGCCCGGCGGCTCCACCGAGGTGCGGGTGCCGCCGTACGCCGTCGTGCAGTGCGTCGAGGGGCCCCGGCACACCCGCGGCACCCCGCCCAACGTCGTGGAGACCGACCCGCTGACCTGGATCCGGCTCGCCACCGGGCGCCTGTCCTGGGCCGACGCGCTGGCCGGGGCGAAGGTCGGCGCCAGCGGGGAACGGGCGGACATCGGCGGACTCCTGCCGGTCATGTCGTAGCCCCGCCCGCCGTCCTGCCACGGCGCCGTTCGCCGGTCATGCCCTGGCCGCCGGTCGTGCCCTGTCCGCCGGTCCGTCGCGTCCGCGTCCCCGCCGCGGAACCGGTCGCACCGCTCGTCCGTCGAATCCGTATGAACCGGTACAAGCAGCACATGTTCCTGGCAGTGGCCGGCGTGTTCCTGCCGCTCACGGTGGCCTGCGGCAGCGCGGCGGGGGACAGTGGAGCGGTGAGCGCCCAGCAGCCGGTGACCGGGATCGACTGGCGGGTCGACGGCATCACCGTCGGCGGCGCGACCCGCCACGCGCCCGCCACCGCGCGCCTGCGCATCGACGAGGACGGCAGGGCCGCCGGCAATCTCGGCTGCAACCGCTTCAGCGCCCGGGCCACCGTGCACGGCGACCGGATCACCATCGGCGACCTGCGCACGACCCGGATGGCCTGCGCCCCGGCCCGGATGGACTTCGAGCGCGCCCTCGCCCGCACCCTCACCACCGGCACGCTCACCGCGCGGGCCGACGGGGCGAAGGCCACCCTCACCGACGGCGACGGCGACCGCGTCCACCTCAGCCGCCGCGCGCCGGCATGATGTGCGACACCTCACTCACGCACCCGGCGAAAAGCCTTGTGGCCAGCCCGCACGGCGCGGGCCGCACCCCCGGCCGTCCGTGACGCACGGCCTTGACCAGCGGGAACGCGAAAACACCCAAAGTGATCGCATCCGCGTTCTCGGCAACCGACACGATCCCCAATTCGGACCAGTGGTCGATCTCGCCTACACTCGGTGGCGTGCCACGTGGTGACGGTCGACTCAATCACGATCTGCTTCCCGGCGAAAAGGGCCCCCAGGACGCTTGCGGCGTCTTCGGTGTCTGGGCGCCGGGTGAAGAGGTCGCAAAGCTCACGTACTTCGGGCTCTACGCCCTCCAGCACCGGGGCCAGGAATCCGCGGGAATCGCGGTCAGCAACGGCTCCCAGATCCTCGTCTTCAAGGACATGGGCCTGGTCTCCCAGGTCTTCGACGAGACCTCTCTCGGCTCGCTCCAGGGCCACATCGCGGTCGGACACGCCCGCTACTCGACCACCGGTGCCTCCGTGTGGGAGAACGCCCAGCCGACGTTCCGTGCCACCGCGCACGGCTCGATCGCGCTCGGGCACAACGGCAACCTGGTCAACACGGCGCAGCTCGCCGAGATGGTCGCCGCGCTGCCCAACGACAACAACAGCCGCTCCACCCGGGTCGCGGCCACCAACGACACCGACCTGCTGACGGCCCTTCTGGCCGCCCAGGTCGACGAGGACGGCAAGCCGCTGACCATCGAGGAGGCCGCCCACGCGGTCCTCCCGAAGGTGCAGGGCGCCTTCTCCCTCGTCTTCATGGACGAGCACACCCTCTACGCCGGCCGCGACCCGCAGGGCATCCGTCCGCTGGTCCTCGGCCGTCTGGAGCGCGGCTGGGTGGTCGCCTCCGAGTCCGCCGCCCTCGACATCTGCGGCGCCAGCTATGTGCGCGAGATCGAGCCGGGCGAGTTCGTCGCCATCGACGAGAACGGCCTGCGCAGCTCCCGGTTCGCGGAAGCGAAGCCCAAGGGCTGTGTCTTCGAGTACGTGTACCTGGCCCGCCCGGACACCGACATCGCCGGCCGGAACGTGTACCTCTCCCGCGTGGAGATGGGCCGCCGCCTGGCCAAGGAAGCGCCCGCCGAGGCCGACCTGGTCATAGCGACCCCGGAATCCGGCACCCCGGCCGCCATCGGTTACGCGGAGGCCTCCGGCATCCCCTTCGGCGCGGGCCTGGTGAAGAACGCCTACGTCGGGCGTACGTTCATCCAGCCCTCCCAGACCATCCGCCAGCTGGGCATCCGTCTGAAGCTGAACCCGCTGAAGGAAGTCATCAAGGGCAAGCGCCTGGTCGTCGTCGACGACTCGATCGTGCGCGGCAACACCCAGCGGGCCCTGGTCCGCATGCTCCGCGAGGCGGGCGCCGCCGAGGTCCACATCCGGATCTCCTCCCCGCCCGTGAAGTGGCCCTGCTTCTTCGGCATCGACTTCGCCACGCGCGCGGAGCTGATCGCCAACGGCATGACCATCGAGGAGATCGGCACCAGCCTGGGCGCCGACTCCCTGGCCTACATCTCCATCGACGGCATGATCGAGGCGACCACGATCGCCAAGCCGAACCTGTGCCGCGCCTGCTTCGACGGCGAGTACCCGATGGACCTGCCGGACCCGGAGCTGCTCGGCAAGCAGCTGCTGGAGACGGAGCTGGCCGCGGGCCCGGCCGCCACGGCCGCGACCGACGCGATCCGCCGCCCGTAATCCCCGCTGTTCACGCGGTACGACACGAAAGTTCTCAAGGTCATGTCTTCTGATGGTTTTCATCAGCGTGCCCCGCATGCCGGCCCGTCCGCCGCGGACGGCGCCAGCTACGCGAGCGCCGGCGTCGACATCGAGGCGGGCGACCGCGCGGTGGAGCTGATGAAGGAGTGGGTGAAGAAGACCCGGCGCCCCGAGGTGCTGGGCGGCCTCGGCGGTTTCGCCGGGCTCTTCGACGCCTCCGCCCTCAAGCGCTACGAGCGCCCGCTGCTCGCCTCCGCCACGGACGGCGTCGGCACCAAGGTCGACATCGCGCGCCGCATGGGCGTCTACGACACCATCGGCCACGACCTGGTCGCCATGGTCATGGACGACATCGTGGT
This sequence comes from Streptomyces sp. NPDC028722, assembly GCF_040637655.1. NCBI lineage: Bacteria > Bacillati > Actinomycetota > Actinomycetes > Kitasatosporales > Streptomycetaceae > Streptomyces > Streptomyces sp. NPDC028722. Next base: position 44,235 of record NZ_JBEZWU010000006.1, on the reverse strand, counting down.
GTGCGGCGCCGAGCCGCTGTTCATGACCGACTACATCTGCGTCGGCAAGGTCCACCCCGAGCGGGTCGCCGCGATCGTCAAGGGCATCGCCGAGGGCTGTGTGCTGGCCGGCTGCGCCCTGGTGGGCGGCGAGACGGCCGAACACCCGGGTCTGCTGGGCGAGGACGACTTCGACGTCGCCGGCGCCGGTACGGGCGTCGTGGAGGCGGACCGGCTGCTCGGCGCGGATCGTATCCGTACGGGTGACGCCGTGATCGCCATGGCGTCCTCCGGGCTTCACTCGAACGGGTACTCCCTGGTCCGGCACGTCCTGCTGGACCGCGCCGGGATGGCCCTGGAGACGGAGGTCGCGGAGCTGGGCCGGAGCCTCGGCGAGGAGCTCCTGGAGCCCACGAAGATCTACTCGCTGGACTGCCTGGCGCTCACCCGCACCACCGATGTGCACGCCTTCAGCCACATCACCGGCGGCGGTCTCGCCGCCAACCTGGCCCGGGTGATCCCGGACGGCATGCACGCCGTGGTCGACCGCTCGACCTGGACCCCGGGCGCGATCTTCGGTCTGGTCGGGACGGCCGGCAACGTCGAGCGCCTGGAGCTGGAGAAGACCCTGAACATGGGCGTCGGCATGATGGCGATCGTCCCGCAGGAGTCCACCGAGGTGGCTCTGGCGACCCTGGCCGACCGCGGCGTCGAGGCGTGGGTGGCCGGCGAGATCACCGAGCGGGACGGGAAGACGACCGGCGCGGAGCTGGTCGGGGACTACGCCGTCTGACCGTGCGGACAGCACGAAATCCGGTCGGTGGCTGCGCCACCGACCGGACCGATCCGTGCAAGGTCAAGCGCCTCTACGATGCGACGGGGACTCGTCGTCCTCGTCCTCGTCGTCGTCCTCATAGAGGTCGGCGTACCGTGCATACAGGTCGTCGTCGTGCTCATCGTCCGTGAAACGGTCGCCGTTCCGCGACTGGTTCGACGTCGATGCGCCCAGCTCCTCGGCCAGGCGTGAGAGGTCAGTCCCGCCGCTGTTGTACTTCAGCTGACGGGCAACCTTTGCCTGTTTGGCCTTGGCCCGGCCGCGCCCCATGGCTCGACCCCCTCAACGACGGGGCTCGACGGCCCCAGAGTCTGACACGCGTTCATGGTCTGGAACGGACTCTCCGCGGAGAGGCCGGTCCGTAGGGCTTCCACGGTACCTGAGCCCGCGCCCCTACGGTACGTCGCCCACGGTACGCGCGTCTGCCCAGAACCCTCGAGGCGCCCTGTCCTCGCTGGTCAGTGATGATTTTAACCAGTTCTGAAGGAACGACCCGCCGGTGGAAGTGAGAGTTCTCTCCAACTTGCCGCCGACGGGTACCGCTCATCCGTTCGATCGCATCAGCGTGCGATGCCGCCCGCGCGGGCCTCGGCCATGCGCTGCTCGGCGATCCGGTCGGCCGCGGCGGCCGGCGGAATGCCGTCGTCCTTCGCTCGCGCGAATATGGCCAGCGTGGTGTCGAAGATCCTGGCCGCCTTCGCCCTGCACCGGTCGAAGTCGAATCCGTGCAGTTCGTCGGCGACCTGGATGACCCCGCCGGCGTTCACCACGTAGTCCGGCGCGTAGAGGATTCCGCGGTCGGCGAGGTCCTTCTCCACCCCGGGGTGGGCGAGCTGGTTGTTGGCGGCCCCACAGACCACCCCGGCCGTCAGCACGGCCACGGAGTCGTCGTTCAGGGCCCCGCCGAGGGCGCAGGGGGCGTAGATGTCCAGGCCCTCGGTCCGGATCAGCGCCTCGGTGTCGGCGACGGCCGTCACGCCCTCGGGGTGCTGGTCGAGGATCCGCTGGACGGCGTCCGCGCGCACGTCCGTGACGACGACCTCGGCACCCTCGTCCCGCAGGTGCCTGACCAGGTGGTGGCCGACCTTGCCGACCCCGGCGACGCCGACCTTCCGGCCCCGCAGCGACGGGTCGCCCCACAGGTGCTGGGCGGAGGCGCGCATGCCCTGGTAGACACCGAAGGCGGTGAGCACGGAGGAGTCGCCGGCGCCGCCGTTCTCGGGGGAGCGGCCGGTCGTCCAGCGGCACTCGCGGGCCACCACGTCCATGTCGGCGACGTACGTGCCGACGTCGCACGCGGTGACGTAACGCCCGCCGAGCGAGGCGACCATGCGGCCGTAGGCGAGGAGCAGCTCCTCGGTCTTGTCGCGCTCCGGGTCACCGATGATCACGGCCTTGCCGCCGCCGTGACCGAGACCGGCCATGGCGTTCTTGTACGACATGCCGCGCGCGAGGTTGAGGGCGTCGGCGACGGCCTCGGCCTCGGACGCGTACGGGTAGAAGCGCGTGCCGCCGAGGGCGGGGCCCAGGGCGGTGTTGTGGATGGCGATCACGGCCTTGAGACCGCTGGCGCGGTCCTGGCAGAGCACGACCTGCTCATGGCCGCCCTGGTCCGAGTGGAACAGGGTGTGCAGGACATCAGCAGACGCGCCGGTTACGTCGGTCACTGTGGTGACTCCTGTGTAAAGAGCGGCGAGTGGGGTCGGACCCCGTACGGGTGGCGGGGTGCCGTGGCATGAGCGTAGAGCCTCCGCCCGAGCACCATCCGCGCAGTGTTCAGGATCACTCTCCCGCGTCCTGCGCGCACGCATGGGCGTGGCACGATGCGAGTGGTTTCGAGCCGGACCCGCTGGGGAGGGAGCAGGCGTGGCCAAGGAGTACTCGGTGGTCGTCCCCTACGCCACGTACCTGCGTGTGTACGAGCCGCTGGGCGCCTTCCCGGACGCGGAACGGGCCCACTGGGAGCGCTACGCCCGCCGCTCCGACCGCCCCTCCTACCAGGACGAGCTGCGCCGCTGTCTGGCCGCCCTGCTGCCCACCCCGCCGGTGGCGGTCCCGGTGCAGGAGAGCGCCGACGCGTTCGTCCTGGAGGTCGACGGGGTCGTCTGCGTGTGCCCGTGGCGGACCCGGCTGCGCGGCTGGCAGGTCCTGGACGAGCTGCCCGGCGAACTGCCGCCGACGGTGCTGGACGCGGCGCTGCCGCCGCTGGTGCGCCGCCAGGCCGCCCAGGACCACGAGCGCTGGCTCGCCCGCAACCCCGACGCCCGTCCGTGGATCCGGACGGCGACCTGGCAGGTGCCGCTGAACTGGTTCGTGCTGGTCTCCGACGAGGAGCGCCGGTACGACAAGGGGACCGCCGAGGTGCCTCCGGTGCTGCGCTACCGCACACCGATGGTGCAGGCCAGGCGCCGGGTCGCGCGGGCGCTGCGCACGCTCAGGGACACCGTGGAGGAGGGCCCGCTGCTCGACGGCCTGATGGACGTCGGCCGCTGGCTGGAGGAGTTCCACCCGCGCTCACTGGTCGAGCTGGACTACGGCGGCCTGGTGCACGTGGTGCCGGCCGGCGAGCTGGAGGACGACCGGTCGGCGGCGGACGTGGCGGCCGGGATCGAGGCGCTGCGCCGGGGCGACGGGATGGCCGCCGGGGAGGCGTACGGGCGGCTGGTGGAGCGCTGGCGGGCGGTGCGGGACCGGCGTTCCGCGAACTGAGCGCGGGACACGATTCGAACAAAGTGACGTACGTCACGGCCCAAACCGCCGCGCACGACGTACGGTCTACGCACTTGGTCCATCTGACGGGACGTTGGTTCAGATCTGGACTTTCGTCCCAAGGGTGATGGACGGCACTTACCCGGCTCTTGCGCCTCTTGCCACCCCTCATGCCAAAATAGGACAAGGAGTCCGGGGAGGGCTCCTTCCGTCCAACTATGCTCGATCCTGGGCGGATTCTCCGCTTTGTAAGCTTTGGGGGGTCTGGTGACCTCTGATCGCCGCTGTGACTGATCGTCACAGTGGCGTGACTGTCCGCTATGGCACGGTCCATCGGCATCCGTCGCTGATGAACACCTGGGAGGGCAATTCCATCGGTTTGGCCGACGCGGCTGGACAGATGGTGTAGTTGTAGTGCCGAGGACAAGCCGTTCGTCCTATAACCGACTCGACTCGCGTCCGCCATTTCGGGCAACGCGGGTCAAGGTGCAGAATTTAGAGGAAAGAACCGAGAAGGTTCGGTTCTCCCGAGGAGGCCGCTCATGACCGCTCGCACCCCTGATGCCGAGCCGCTGCTGACCCCGGCTGAGGTCGCCACCATGTTCCGTGTCGACCCCAAGACGGTCACGCGGTGGGCGAAGGCCGGCAAGCTCACTTCCATCCGCACGCTCGGCGGGCACCGCCGCTACCGCGAGGCCGAGGTCCGCGCTCTGCTCGCGGGCATCCCGCAGCAGCGCAGCGAGGCCTGAACAACTTCATAACCGGGCAAGACGGTCGGTCCCCCAACCGGCCGAGGCGCCCGAAACCCTAGCTACAAGCGACGCGGGACCTGCCCCAACAGGGCCCACACCCCAGCCGAAGAGAGCGTTGCAGGCAAGCCGTACAGGGTGCGTCGTCGATCGCGCTGGACTCCGCCGAGTCCAGCGCGATCTTTTTTGTGCGCGGACCGGGGCCGGGAGGCGGCGCCGTGAGCGTCCTTGTCGGAGTCTGGGGAGGCCTGTCGGAACGACCGGGGGCGGCGCCTGAGGTCGGTGCAATTGCACATATTAAATCGACCCGTTGTATGAAGGGGGTAAATACCGCCGTTTCAAAAACTCATGCGGTGACTCCCGTCACACGCCGGGGCGCTTGTTGCCCCCCGCGTACGTGCGCTAGGGAAAGCGCGCGTTCCAGAATCCCGCCCCTGTACGGGGGTTGGGCCGGCGGGCGTCAGGAGGGCCGGGGGTCCTCGTCCTCGGCGGCCTGCCACCCCTCCTGGTCCTCGCCCTCCCCCTCGTCCTCCTGGCTCCAGGGGCCGGTGTCCATCGCCAGCCGCAGCAGGCGGTGGCAGATGGGGCAGTGGCGGGTGAGATGCCCGTACGGGGAGGCGGCCGACAGATGCGCCCTGAGCAGCGCCCGCGTCTCATGCCTGACCGAAGCCGCCATACGCCACCTCCGGGGCCGCACAGGAGGACGGAGCCCTGCTCCTTGGGTACCGAGGGAAAGCGGCGCCGTCAAGACCGCGCGCCTTTGGTGCGCGGGGGTGTTGAGGGGGCGGTACGACTGAGGCCCACGTCCCCCAGGGAGACGGATACGACTGAGGCCCGCGTCCCTTGCGGGATGCGGGCCTCAGTTCTTCATGCGGTCCTGACGGGATTTGAACCCGCGGCCTCCACCTTGACAGGGTGGCGAGCACTCCAAGCTGCTCCACAGGACCAGGTTTCGCGGCGCTTGTTGCTGTGTTGCGCTGCGAGAAGGACTGTACAGGAGGGCGAGGGTCCTGGTCGAACTCACCCTCCGTACGGTCCCCGTCACGGTGCGGCGGCGTCGATCGCCTTCAGGATCCGCTTGTCGGAGACCGGGTACGCCGTGCCCAGCGCGTGGGCGAAGTAGCTGACCCGGAGTTCCTCCAGCATCCAGCGGATGTCCAGGACGGAGGACGGCACCGGGCGGCCCTTCGGGAGCTGTTCCAGGAGCCAGGCGTACTCGTCCTGCATCTCGTGGACCTTCTCCATGCGCGTGGTGTCCCGCTGGACGCCCGTCGGCATCTGCTGGAGACGCCGGTCGACGGCCACGAGATAGCGCAGCAGGTCGGGCAGCCGGCGTATGCCCGCCCACGTCACGAAGCCGGGCTTCACCAGGGCGTCCAGCTGCTTGCGCACGTCCGTGAGGTTGGCGAGCAACGCCGGGCTGGAGACGGCCTTCAGGCGGCGTTCACAGGCCTGCCAGGCGGCCAGGACCTGCTGCACCTGGGCGACCGTACGGACCGTCGTGTCCACGATCTCCGCGCGCACCTTGTCGTACAGCTTGCGGTACGACTCCTCGTCCCAGGCCGGCCCGCCGAAGTCCGCGACGAGCTTGTCCGCCGCGGCCGTCGCGCAGTCCTCGAACAGGGCCTGCACGGAACCGTGCGGATTCGCGGACAGGGCCAGCTTCTGCTGGTTCGTCAGCCGGTCGGAGGCGAACTTCGCCGGGTTCACCGGGATGTTGCGGAGGATCAGGCGGCGGGTGCCCTTCCACATGGCCTCCGCCTGCTCGTCCTCGGTGTCGTAGAGACGGACCGAGACGGTGTCGCCGTCGTCCACCAGCGCGGGGTACGCCTTGACCGGCTGTCCGGCCCGGCGGGTCTCGAAGACGCGGGTGAGCGTGCCGATCGTCCAGTCGGTCAGGCCGGTGCGCTCCAGGGACTCCCCGCCCTCGCGGGAGGCGGTCGCGGCGGCGGCCTGGGACAGCGCCTTCCTCGCCTTCGGCTTCAACCGGAGCTTCAGCGCCTCCAGGTCCTTGTCCTCGGCCAGCTTCCGGCGCCGCTCGTCGACGATCCGGAAGGTGATCCTCAGGTGGTCGGGGACCTTCGCCCAGTCGAAGTCGTCCGCCTCGAAGGGCACGCCGACCATGCGCTTCAGCTCGCGGGCCATGGTCACCGTCAGCGGTTCCTGGAGGGGCACCGCCTTCTCCAGGAACGCCTTCGCGTAGTTCGGCGCCGGCACGTAGTGGCGGCGGACCGGCTTGGGCAGCGAGCGGATCAGCTCCGTCACCACCTCCTCGCGCAGCCCTGGGATCTGCCAGTCGAATCCCTCGCCGGTGACCTGGTTGAGGACCTGGAGCGGGATGTGCACGGTCACGCCGTCGGCGTCCGCGCCGGGCTCGAACTGGTACGTCACGCGGAAGGAGAGCTGCCCCTGCCGCCAGGTGTCCGGGTAGTCGGCCTTGGTGACCGCCTCCGCCGACTCCCGGATCAGCATCTCGCGCTCGAAGTCGAGGAAGTCCGGCTGCTCCTGCCGCTTGCGCTTCCACCAGGAGTCGAAGTGGGCGCCCGACACGGCGTGCGGGGGCACCCGCTCGTCGTAGAAGTCGAACAGCGTCTCGTCGTCCACGACGATGTCCCGGCGCCGGGCGCGGTGCTCCAGCTCCTCGACCTCGCTGAGCAGCCGGCGGTTGTCGGCGAAGAACTTGTGGTGCGTGCGCCAGTCGCCCTCCACCAGCGCGTTGCGGATGAAGAGTTCGCGGGAGACCTCGGGGTCGATGCGCCCGTAGTTCACCTTCCGCTGGGCGACGATCGGGACGCCGTACAGCGTCACCTTCTCGTACGCCATGACGGCCGCCTGGTCCTTCTCCCAGTGCGGTTCGCTGTACGTCCGCTTCAGCAGGTGCCCGGCGAGCGGCTCGACCCACTCGGGTTCGATCTTGGCGTTGACCCGCGCCCAGAGGCGGCTCGTCTCCACCAGCTCGGCCGACATCACGAACTTGGGCTGCTTCCGGAACAGCGCCGAACCCGGGAAGATCGCGAACTTGGCGCTGCGGGCGCCCAGGTACTCGTTCTTGTTGCCGTCCTTCACGTCCTTCATCCCGATGTGGGACAGGAGGCCGGCGAGGAGGGAGAGGTGGACGCGGTCGCCGGGGGCGTCGTCCTCGTTGGGGTGGATGCCCATCTGCTTGGCGACCGTGCGCAGCTGGCTGTAGATGTCCTGCCATTCGCGGATGCGCAGGAAGTTCAGGTACTCCTGCTTGCACATCCGCCGGAAGGACGACGAACCGCGCTCCTTCTGCTGCTCGCGGACGTACCGCCACAGGTTCAGATAGGCGAGGAAGTCACTGGTCTCGTCCTTGAACCGGGCGTGCTGCTGGTCGGCCTGGGCCTGCTTGTCGGCCGGGCGCTCGCGCGGGTCCTGGATGGACAGCGCGGCGGCGATGACCAGGACCTCGCGGACACAGCCGTTCTTGTCGGCCTCCAGCACCATCCGGGCCAGACGGGGGTCGACGGGCAGCTGGGCCAGCTTGCGGCCGGTGTCCGTGAGCCGTTTGCGGGCGTCCTTCTCGGCCGGGTCCAGCGCGCCCAGCTCCTGGAGCAGCTGCACGCCGTCACGGATGTTGCGGTGGTCCGGCGGGTCGATGAAGGGGAACTTCTCGATGTCGCCGAGTCCGGCCGCGGTCATCTGGAGGATGACGCTCGCCAGGTTGGTACGGAGGATCTCCGCGTCGGTGAACTCCGGGCGGGCGAGGAAGTCGTCCTCGGAGTAGAGCCGGATGCAGATGCCGTCGGACGTACGGCCGCAGCGGCCCTTGCGCTGGTTGGCGCTGGCCTGGGAGATGGCCTCGATGGGCAGCCGCTGGACCTTGGTGCGGTGGCTGTAGCGGCTGATCCGGGCGAAGCCGGGGTCGATGACGTACTTGATGCCGGGCACGGTGAGGGACGTCTCCGCGACGTTCGTCGCCAGGACGATCCTGCGTCCGGTGTGCTGCTGGAACACGCGGTGCTGCTCGGCGTGGGAGAGCCGGGCGTACAGCGGCAGTACCTCGGTGAACCGGTATCTCTTCTTCTCCAGCGCGTCCGCGGTGTCCCGGATCTCCCGCTCACCGGAGAGGAACACGAGGATGTCGCCCTTGCCCTCCGCCATCAACTCCTCGACGGCATCGGTGATCGCGGTGATCTGGTCCCGGTCGGCGTCCTCGGAGTCGTCCTCCAGGAGCGGCCGGTAACGCACCTCCACCGGGTACGTCCGCCCGCTGACCTCGACGATCGGCGCGTCGCCGAAGTGCCGGGAGAAACGCTCCGGATCGATGGTCGCCGAGGTGATGACGACCTTCAGGTCGGGACGCTTGGGCAGCAGTTGCGCGAGGTAGCCCAGCAGGAAGTCGATGTTGAGGGACCGCTCGTGGGCCTCGTCGATGATGATCGTGTCGTAGGCGCGCAGCTCACGGTCGGTCTGGATCTCGGCGAGCAGGATGCCGTCCGTCATCAGCTTGACGAAGGTGGCCTCCGGGTTCACCTGGTCGGTGAAGCGGACCTTCCAGCCGACGGTCTCGCCCAGCGGCGACTTCAGCTCGTCGGCGACCCGCTCGGCGACGGTCCGGGCGGCGATCCGCCGCGGCTGCGTGTGCCCGATCATGCCGCGCACGCCCCGGCCCAGTTCCAGACAGATCTTCGGGATCTGGGTCGTCTTGCCGGACCCGGTCTCACCGGCCACGATGACGACCTGGTGGTCGCGGATGGCGTCCGCGATCACGTCCTTCTTCTGGCTGACGGGCAGCTGTTCGGGATAGGTGACGGTCGGCACGCGGGAGCGCCGCTCGGCCATCCGGTCCTCGGCGCGGCGGATCTCGGTGTCGATCTCGGCGAGGACGGCGTCACGGGCCTCCGGCTTGCGGATCTTGCGCGCGCCCTCCAGCCGCCTGCCGATCCGGTGCGCGTCGCGCAGCGACAGCTCGGACAGACGAGGGGCGAGGGTGCCGAGGGCGGGGGCGGGATGCGTAGACATACGGCCTCCAGGATCTCACCTCGCCCGAAAAACACGCGAACGAATTGACCTGGGCGCGGATGGCGGGCCGCGCGAACGGCCGTCCGGGGGCCCGGGCTCCGCCGACAGCCGCCCCGTGAACAGTCGCCTCGGGGTCCGGACTCCGCCGACAGTTGGCCTCGCGGACAGCCGGTCCAGGGTCCGGCCCTGCGGACGGCCGGCCCAGGGCCCGGCCCTGTCGGTAACCGCACCCCTGCTGACAGCCGACGTCATCACGGCGGCCCGTCGGGACATGACCTAGCGTGGTCGGTATGCCCGATTCCCCCCACGGAAGCCACGGCCGCCCCCCTACCCGCGCGGAACGCTGGTCGGCGTTCCGGGAGTCGCCCTTCCTGCCCGCCTCGGTCCTGCTGTTGATCATCGCTGCGGCCGCCGGTCTCTTCGCCGGTTCCTACACGTACGCCATGGCCGACCCGACCCCCCACAACATCCCCACGGCGGTGACCGGCTCCTACGGCGGGCCGGCCGCCCGGCGGTTCCTCGACGGCATGGAACAGGCCCTGGGCGCCTCGCTGAAGCTGCATCCGTACGGCAGCCGGGAGGCCGCGGTGCGGGCGGTGGACGAGCAGAAGGAGTTCGCGGTGGTGGAGGCGGCCGCCGACGGCCGGTCGATCAGGCTGGACGTGTCGGGGGCGTCCGGGGCGACGGTCGCCCAGGTGCTCGGGGAGGCCGCGGTGAAGGTGGGCAGGGCCACGGGCACCACCGTGACGGTCCATGACCTGAAGCCGTCGCAGCGGGGCGACCCGCGCGGGCTGGCGATCTTCTACATCTCCCTGGCCGCCGTGATCATCGGCTTCGTCGGTGCCATCCAGCTGAGCGTGCACGCGCGGGCCCTGAACCCGCTGGAGCGGGTCGCCTTCACCGTGGCCTACGCGCTGCTCGGCGGGTTCGTGATCGTCGCGGTGGTGGACTGGCTGCTGGGCGCGGTGAAGCTGCCGTTCCTCGAGTCCTGGGGGATCCTCGCCCTGACGATGTTCACCACGGGCATGGTGTTCACGATGTTCAACACCCTCGTCGGGCGCTGGGCGATGCTGCCGACCTGGGGGCTGATGGTGCTGCTGGGCAACCCGTCGTCCGGCGGTGCCGTCTCCTGGCCGCTGCTGCCGTCCCCGCTCGGCACGATCGGCCGCTGGCTGCCGCCCGGCGCGTCGGTGAACGCCCAGCACACCGCGGTGTACTTCCGGGGGCACCAGCACGCGTTCCCGTTCCTGGTGCTGACGGGGTGGGCGGTGGTCTCCTGCGCGGTCCTCCTGATCTGGCGGCACCGGCACCCGGGCGGCCGGCCGGTCGGCCCGGCGCACGCGGCCTAGGGGACGCGCTGGGCGGGTGGGGCCGGTGGGGCCGCTTCGGTGTGCCGGGGGTAGGCGCCGTTCCCGAGGGCGATGGACCGCGCGGTGTTGGAGACGGCCTTGATGCCCAGGTAGGCGGTGGTCATACCGCTGACGGCGGTGAAGGCGGCCGTGAGGATGCCGACGATCACCGCCTTGTCGCCGTCGAGCCGCCAGACACCGAAGATCGCGACCGCGGCGATCGCCAGATTGCTGATGACGACCGCCAGCAGCCCGTACCGCGCCCGGATCTTCTCCAGGTCGGCGTCCCCGATGGCTCCGGTCCCGTTCCTGCTCATGTCTCCCCCGCCCCCTGCGCACCACGTCCGCTCCGCCTGAACGTAGCGCCGGGCGGGCGCGGTGCCAAGGTTGTCCGCCGCCGGCGCAGTCCCTCGGCGGACATGACGAAAGCCCCCTCCGACCGCGTCGGGAGGGGGCTTTCGCGCTGGTGGCTGGGGCCGGGGTCGAACCGGCGACCTTCCGCTTTTCAGGCGGACGCTCGTACCAACTGAGCTACCCAGCCACGGTGTTTCACGTGAAACACCAGCGGTCCTGACGGGATTTGAACCCGCGGCCTCCACCTTGACAGGGTGGCGAGCACTCCAAGCTGCTCCACAGGACCAAGCGTGTGTGCAACAGTGTCGCACACGGTAAAGCGTGCCCCCAACGGGATTCGAACCCGTGCTACCGCCTTGAAAGGGCGGCGTCCTAGGCCGCTAGACGATGAGGGCTATCGGCCCGCCTGGGCGCTTCTCAGCGCGTCGGGGACGTGAGAAGCATATGGGATGGCGCGGGGTATCGCCAAAACGGTTTACGGCGAGGTGGCGGAACCGGTCGGGGAGGGCGTGTGCGAGGCACCGGCGCCCGGCCGGTTCTCGTCCGCCAGGTGGCGGCTGACCTCCGCCGTCGTCAGCCCCAGGCCCCCCAGCTTGATCGCGTCCCAGGCCTGGAGCCTGCGGCTGTCCCGGTCGAAGTACAGGATCGAGGCCTCGATCGGCGCGGGCTCCCCGTGCTCCACCGCACGCAGCCCGCTGCCGCCCGTGGAGCCCTCCATCCGCAGCCGGGTGCCGTACGGCAGCATCTCCGTGCCCTCGTGGTGCAGGTGACCGCAGAGCACCAGCGGCACCTCGCCGTCCGTCTCCCGGGCGGCGGACGGCTCGTGCGCGACGGCCACGTCCGCCGGCGTGCCGGCCGTCCGCTGGTCGCGCAGGGCACTGGCCAGCCGGTCGCCCGCCAGTTCCTCGGACGCGTCCCGGCCGATCACCGCCGAGCGGTCGGGGGTGAACTGCGGATCACCGATGCCCGCGAACCGCAGGCCCGCGACCGTCTCCGTCCGGCCGTCGTCCAGGACGTGCACGTTCCGCATGCGCGCCAGGTACTGCTGGGTGGCCCGGGAGTCGTGGTTGCCGCGTACCCACACGTACGGCACGCCCAGGTCCCGGACCGGGTCCAGGAAGCCGTTCTCCGCCGCCGTGCCGTGGTCCATCGTGTCGCCGGAGTCGACGATCACGTCCACCTCGTACTGGTCCACCAGCGAGGCGATGATCTTCCAGCTCGCCGGGTTGAGGTGGATGTCCGACACGTGCAGGACCCGGATGGTGGAGGGGTCGGGGCGGTAGGCGGGGAGCGTGGACGTGACGTCGTAGAGCTTCGTCACGTTCGCCACCAGCCGGGCCAGTTCCTTCTGGTAGACGTCGAACTCCGTGACGATGCTGCGCGCGTTGCCGACCACGGACGGCGCCGAGCTGAGCAGCCCGGAGAACCGCGGCTCCAGAACGGACTTCGGGTTCCAGGTGGCGTACGCCGACGCGCCCGACGCGGCCAGCAGGACCAGCGCGAGGCCGCCGGCGGCCAGGGCCGGGCGCGGGCGGCGGTAGACGGCGAGCCCGAGGGCCGTGGCCCCGGAGACCACCGCCACACAGGAGCGCACGGCCAGGTCGAGCGTGCCGTGCTCGACGTCGCGGGCCACCTCGTCCTGGAGCCCGGAGAGCCGCTCCGGGTGGTCGACCAGGGCCTGGGAGCGCAGCGGGTCCAACTGGTCGACGTTGACGTCCAGGCGGACCGGCGCCACATGGCTGTCCAGGGTGAGCGCGCCCAGCGGCGACACGTTGATCTTCGTGCCGCCGGTGAGGGAGGGGCGCAGCGCCATGGTCGTGTCCATCGGGCCGACCGGGGCCCGGACGTTGCCGACGACCAGCAGGCCCAGCCAGGCGCCGAGCAGGACGACCCCGGCCAGCCCGATAGCGCGCGGCCAGGGGCGGGGCCGTGCGGCGGGGTCGAGGGAGCGGAGGGGGCGGGCGGTGCGGGTGCGGTTCGGGGTCCGGTTCGGCATGGTGCGCAGCACTGCGAGGGGGACGCGGGCCATTGGTCCCGTATGCCCAGGTGCCGACGCGGATATGCGACGGTCCGGAACGTACGTACGGGCCCCGCGTACCGGACAATGACGGTGTGCTGGAGATGACGCGCGAGGAGTTCGAGGAACTGGTGGCCGAGGCGCTCGACCGGATCCCGCCGGAGCTGACGCGGCTCATGGACAACGTGGCGGTGTTCGTGGAGGACGAGCCGCCCGCCGGTGACCCCGGCCTGCTCGGGCTGTACGAGGGCACCCCGCTGACCGACCGGGGCGAGTGGTACGCCGGTGTGCTGCCGGACCGGATCACCGTCTACCGCGGGCCCACGCTCAGGATGTGCGAGAGCCGCGAGGACGTCGTCGCGGAGACCGAGGTCACGGTGGTGCACGAGATCGCCCACCACTTCGGCATCGACGACGCCCGGCTGCACGCCCTCGGTTACGGCTGAGCGGTGATGCGAGCGGGACGCGTGTCCTCTTGCGGGCGGCGGGAGTTGGGGAGGTTGACTTCTTTCCCCGCCCCCGGAGGTGGCCGCCGTGCGCCCCTTGAACGTACCCGTCCGTCTCGCCGTCACGGTGCTGGCCGTCACCGCCGCCGCGGGCTGTATGAACGTGGGTGACGACGCGGGCCGGGCCCGCCCCGCCCACTCCGCGGGACGCCACGGGGGCGACGCGCCCGGCGGCGGTCCGGCGGGCGGCGTGGGCGGTGTCGGCGGCCCGGGCCGCGAGGAGCCGGCGGCGGACGGCAAGCACGGGCACGGCGGCAAGAAGAAGCCGGGCGGGTCACGGTCGGCGTCGGCCGGTCCGACCGGGGCGCGCAGCGCCTCCGCCGTCCCGGTGGAGCCGGGGAAGAGTGCCGGGCCCGGGGAACCGGTGCCGAGCATGGTGCCGCCGACACCGCCGGCCAGCACCGCGCCGCCCGAGCCGCCCGCCTCCACGCCGCCTCCGCCGGTCTCGGAGCCGCCGTCGGCGGAGCCGTCGTCCTCGGCGCACGAGGAGACGGGACCGCAGCTGGTGCAGCGGGAGCCGGCGCCCGCGGCGGGCGTCGCGGTATGATGTGAGCTGGACTTATGCGCTCGGTTTGCCTTCAGGGGCAGTGGGTGCGTATGGTAGTAGATCGTTTGATCCCATTTGCCCGGCGCCATCAGAGAGCGCCGTGTGGCGCGTACTCTCTCCCTTGCCGTGGCGGACCGCATTGAGGCGGTCGTGAGCGAAACACGGAGTTGACGGGCGCGTGCCGAAGAGACTCCGGAAGGTTTCGCATTCGCATGTCCGTGTCCAGTACTGACCAGATCGTCGTGTCCGAGAACGAGAACGAGAACGAACTCGTCGACGTGACGACCGAGGTCACCGAGGCCCCCGAGGCCGCTGACACCCCCCAGACCACCTTTGCCGACCTCGGTCTCCCCGAGGGCATCGTGCGCAAGCTCGCACAGAACGGCGTCACCAGCCCCTTCCCGATCCAGGCCGCGACCATCCCGGACGCCCTGACCGGCAAGGACATCCTCGGCCGGGGCCGCACCGGCTCCGGCAAGACCCTCTCCTTCGGTCTGCCGACCCTGGCCACGCTGGCCGGCGGGCGCACCCAGAAGCACAAGCCGCGCGCCATCATCCTCACGCCCACCCGTGAGCTGGCGATGCAGGTCGCCGACGCCCTCCAGCCGTACGGCGACGTCCTCGGCCTGAAGATGAAGGTCGTCTGCGGCGGCACCTCGATGGGCAACCAGATCTACGCCCTGGAGCGCGGCGTCGACGTCCTCGTCGCCACCCCGGGCCGGCTGCGCGACATCATCAACCGCGGCGCCTGCTCCCTGGACGACGTGCAGATCACGGTCCTCGACGAGGCCGACCAGATGTCCGACCTGGGCTTCCTGCCCGAGGTCACCGAGCTGCTCGACCAGGTACCGGCCGGCGGCCAGCGGATGCTCTTCTCCGCCACCATGGAGAACGAGATCAAGACCCTCGTCGACCGCTACCTGAACGAGCCCGTCCTGCACGAGGTGGACGCGGCCCAGGGCGCGGTGACGACCATGTCGCACCACATCCTCATCGTGAAGCCCAAGGACAAGGCGCCGGTCACCGCCGCGATCGCCTCCCGCAAGGGCCGCACGATCATCTTCGTCCGCACCCAGCTGGGCGCCGACCGCGTCGCCGAGCAGCTGCGCGAGTCCGGCGTGAAGGCCGACGCGCTGCACGGCGGCATGACCCAGGGCGCGCGTACCCGCACCCTGGCCGACTTCAAGGACGGTTACGTCCACGTCCTCGTCGCCACGGACGTCGCCGCCCGCGGTATCCACGTCGACGGCATCGACCTGGTCCTGAACGTGGACCCGGCCGGTGACCACAAGGACTACCTGCACCGCGCCGGCCGCACCGCCCGCGCCGGCCGCACCGGCACCGTCGTCTCCCTGTCGCTGCCGCACCAGCGGCGCCAGATCTTCCGCCTCATGGAGGACGCCGGCGTCGACGCCGCGCGCCACATCATCCAGGGCGCCGGCGCCTTCGACCCGGAGGTCGCCGAGATCACCGGCGCCCGCTCCATGACCGAGGTCCAGGCCGAGTCCGCGGCCAACGCCGCCCAGCAGGCCGAGCGCGAGGTCGCCCAGCTCACCAAGGAGCTGGAGCGCGCCCAGCGCCGCGCGACCGAGCTGCGCGAGGAGGCCGACCGGCTGGTCGTCCGGGCCGCCCGCGAACGCGGCGAGGGCCCGGAGACCGCGGTGGCCGAGGCACAGGCGCAGGCGACGGCGGCCCAGGAGTCCGCCGTGGCCGCGGAGCCGGCGGAGCGGGAGACCGAGCGCGAGGAGCGCCCGGCCGCCGCGGCGCCTTACGAGCGCCGGGAGCGCCGCACCTCCGACCGTGACCGTGGCGAGCGGGGCGGCTTCGAGCGCCGTGACGACCGCGGTGACCGGGGTGGCCGTGGCTTCGAGCGCCGCGACGACCGCCGTGACGACCGTGGTGGCCGTGGCTTCGAGCGCCGTGACGACCGGGGTGGCCGTTCGTTCGAGCGTCGTGACGAGCGTCGCCCGTTCGACCGTGACCGTGGCGAGCGGGGCGGCTTCGAGCGCCGTGACGACCGCGGTGACCGGGGTGGCCGTACCTTCGAGCGCCGCGACGACCGCCGTGACGACCGTGGTGGCCGTGGCTTCGAGCGCCGTGACGACCGGGGTGGCCGTTCGTTCGAGCGTCGTGACGAGCGCCGTCCGTTCGACCGTGACCGTGGCGAGCGGGGCGGCTTCGAGCGCCGTGACGACCGCCCGGGCTTCCGCCGGGACGAGCGCACCGGACACCGGGGCAGCGACCGTCCGTTCAACCGCGACCGCCGCGACGACCGTCCGGGCTTCCGCTCCGGTGGCCACGAGCGCCCCAACGGCCGTCGTGACGACCACCGCGGCACCGGCTCCTTCGGCCGCCGCGAGGACAAGCCGCGCTGGAAGCGCAACGGCTGACGCTGAGTGAGCGAGGAAGGGCCCGTACGACTCCGGTCGTACGGGCCCTTCCGGCATTTCCGGGGGTGCCCGCCGGTCCCGGGCCGGCGACGCGACGCGCACCCTCGGCATCCCGCAGCGGCGAGGCCACGCCCCCGTACCCGCCGACCGCGCCATGAGGCATGTCACGCCCGCGCGCAGGGAATTGCTGGGGGCATGACAGATGACGCGAGGGCGGGCGACAGCACGAGCGAACCGCGGACGCCGTCCGGTGGTCCCGGCCTGTCCGAGGCCCCCGATCCGCCCGGCCTGCCCGGCACGTCCGGCGTACCCGACCCGTCCGGGCCGTCCGACGAGGAACGGCTGGCCCAGCTGGGGTACACCCAGGTCCTCGCCCGCCGGATGTCGGCGTTCTCGAACTACGCCGTCTCCTTCACGATCATCTCCGTCCTCTCCGGCTGCCTGACCCTCTACCTCTTCGGGATGACCACCGGCGGCCCCGCCGTGATCACCTGGGGCTGGGTGGTGGTCGGCCTGATGACGCTGTCCGTGGGCCTGGCGATGGCCGAGATCTGCTCGGCGTACCCGACCTCGGCGGGCCTGTACTTCTGGGCCCACCGCCTGGCGCCCCCGCGCTCGGCGGCCGCCTGGGCGTGGTTCACCGGCTGGTTCAACGTGCTGGGCCAGGTGGCGGTGACCGCGGGCGTCGACTTCGGCGCGGCCTCCTTCCTCGGCGCCTACCTGAACCTCCAGTTCGGCTTCCGGGTGACCCCGGGCCGCACGGTGGCGCTGTTCGCCGCGATCCTCGTCCTGCACGGTCTGCTGAACACCTTCGGCGTCCGGATCGTCGCGTTCCTGAACAGCGTGAGCGTCTGGTGGCACGTACTCGGGGTGGCGCTGATCGTCACCGCGCTCGCGTTCGTCCCCGACCACCACCGGTCGACGTCGTTCGTCTTCACCGAGTTCGTCAACCGGACGGGCTGGAGCAGTGGCCCGTACGTGGTGCTGCTGGGTCTGCTGATGGCCCAGTACACCTTCACGGGTTACGACGCCTCCGCCCACATGACCGAGGAGACCCACGACGCGGCCACGGCCGGTCCCCGGGGCATCGTCCGCTCGATCTGGACCTCCTGGATCGCCGGGTTCGTCCTGCTGTTGGGCTTCACCTACGCCATCCAGTCGTACGACGCCGAACTTGCCTCCCCCACGGGCGCCCCACCCGCCCAGATCCTCCTGGACGCCCTCGGTGCCACGGCCGGCAAGCTCCTGCTGCTGGTCGTCATCGGCGCCCAGCTCTTCTGCGGCATGGCGTCCGTCACCGCCAACAGCCGTATGATCTACGCCTTCTCGCGGGACGGCGCGCTGCCCTTCTCCCGCGTGTGGCACACGGTCAGCCCGCGCACCCGCACTCCCGTGGCGGCGGTCTGGCTGGCCGCGCTCGGCGCCCTGGCCCTCGGCCTGCCCTACCTCATCAACACGACCGCGTACGCCGCGGTGACGTCGATCGCGGTCATCGGGCTGTACATCGCGTACGTCATCCCGACCTTCCTCCGCGTCCGCAAGGGCACCGCCTTCACCCCCGGTCCCTGGCACCTGGGCAGCTGGTCACGCCCCGTCGGGATCGTCGCGGTGAGCTGGGTGGTGGCGATCACGGTCCTCTTCATGCTCCCGCAGGTCTCCCCGGTCACCTGGAAGACCTTCAACTACGCCCCCGTCGCCGTCCTGGCCGTCCTCGGCTTCGCCGCCACCTGGTGGCTGGCCTCGGCCCGCCACTGGTTCCTGACCCCCGCCTCCGCCCCGGCGCCCACGCCCATCCCGGCCGAAAAGTAACGATCTCCCGCACTCCCGCCCCTCCGACACGGCCGTGTCCCCGATACCCGATCGGAGACACGGCCTCCTCCCGCTATGCTCGGACAGGCAACATCGCCTGGGCCCTTAGCTCAATTGGCAGAGCAGTGGACTTTTAATCCATTGGTTGTGGGTTCGAGTCCCACAGGGCCTACGGCTGCGGGGGAGGGTTCACCCCCTCCGGCCCGCTACGCGGCGCCCGAGCCGGCTTCGGCCGACTCGGGCGCCGCGTCGTTCTCTGGGCTACGGATTCCCTCCTTGCGCGCTCGCTACCCCGTCGTCAGCCCCGTCAGCCCCGTCAGCCCCGTCAGTTCCGGCAGTTCGGCCAGCGGCAGGGTGTGCCGGGTGTGGAGGACCTTCGCGCGGAGGTAGCGGACGTTGTGGTCCGTGGGGAAGACGCCGGTCGGCACCCGGTCCCGTACGACCATGCCCAGGGCGCGCAACTGTCCGGCCTTGTCGGGGTTGTTGGACAGCAGGTCCAGCTCGCGGACGCCGAGGGCGGTGAGCATCTGCGCGGCGGCCGTGTAGTCCCGGGCGTCCTCGGGGAGGCCGAGGGCGGCGTTCGCCTCGTAGGTGTCCAGGCCCTGGTCCTGGAGGGCGTAGGCGTCGAGCTTGTTGTAGAGGCCGATGCCGCGGCCCTCCTGGCGGAGGTAGAGCAGGATGCCGCCGCGGCCGGCGATGCGCTCGACCGCCTCGCGCAGCTGGGCGCCGCAGTCGCAGCGGGCCGAGCCGAAGACGTCGCCGGTGAGGCACTCGGAGTGCAGGCGTACCAGCGGGACCGGGCCGGGGTCGCCGAGCACGACGGCGATGTGCTCCTGGCCGTCGGTGAGACCGTGGAAGGTGACGAGTTCGGCGTCCGCGCCGTAGCCGTCGGCGAAGCGCAGCGGTACCCGGACGCGGGCGCGCGGGAGGGCGGCGGGGATGTCGGGCATGCGTGGGCTCTCCGTGTCTGCTGTCTGCTTCAAATCTGAAGCAGGTGCCGGGCTCCGGACCCTACCCTATGCTTTAAAGTTCAAGCAATGATCGCCAGGCGCTAGCCCGAACAGGGCGACGACCGCCGGCGCCACGGCACGTCCTCCGCCGCGGCCCCGCCACCGCCGTCCTCTCCCTGGAGGCCGCGCGCGATCCCCGCGCAGATCTCCTCGAACTGCCCCACCTGCTCCGGGGTCAGCCGGTCGAACAGTGCGGTGCGGACCGTCTCGACGTGCCCGGGCGCCGTACGCTCCAGTACGGCCGTCCCCTCGTCCGTCAGCACCGCGAGCGAGCTGCGCCGGTCCTGGCCGCAGGTCTCCCGGCGCACCAGGCCGTCGCGTTCCAGCCGGGTCACCCCGTACGTCAGCCTGCTCCGCGTGATCTTCAGCGTCTCGGCGAGGTCGGTCATGCGCAGTCGCCGGCCCGGGGCCTCGGAGAGGTTGGCCAGCACGGAGTAGAACAGGTGGGGCATGCCCCCCTCCTGCTGGAGCTGCCGGTCGATCGCGTCCTCCAGCAGCCGGGACGCGGCGAGGTAGGCGCGCCAGGCGCGCTGCTCCTGCGGAGTGAGCCAGCGGGTCGTCATGCCGCCAGTGTAGGTTTGTTCCAAATTTGAACCAAGACTTCGGCCGGTCCACCGGGCCGCCGCGAGGGAGTACGCCGATGCCCCTGCCGTACGTACTGCTGTCCGCCGCCGTCTCCCTCGACGGCTATCTGGACGACACCGGCCCCGAGCGGCTCCTGCTCTCCGGGCCGGCCGACTTCGACCGGGTCGACGCGGTACGGGCCTCCGCCGACGCCATCCTGGTCGGCGCCGGCACGATCCGCGCCGACAACCCGCGTCTGCTGGTCAACTCCGCCGAGCGGCGCGCGGCCCGGGTCGCGGCGGGCCGGCCGGCGTACCCGCTGAAGGTGACCGTCACCGCCTCCGGTGACCTCGACCCCGGCGCACACTTCTGGCACACCGGCGGCGACAAGCTCGTCTGCACCACCGACGCCGGTGCCGCCCGGGCCGCCCGTCTCCTCGGCGGCACCGCCGACGTCGTGGCGCTCGGCCCCGTCCTGGACTGGCGGGTCCTGCTGGAGCATCTGCACGACGTGCGGGGCGTCGAGCGCCTGATGGTCGAGGGCGGTGGGCAGGTCCACACCCAACTGCTCCAGCAGGACCTCGCCGACGAACTCCAGCTGGTCCTCGCCCCGCTCCTCGTCGGCGACCCCGCGGCCCCGCGCCTGTTCGGCCCCGGTGCCTACCAGGGCGGACGCCTGCGCCTGACCGAGACCCGCCGGATCGAGGACGTCGTCCTCATGCGCTACGAGCCCACGGCCCCCGGTACCGGCCCGGTCCCCACCCCGGCCGACCGTCATTGGCTGCGCACCGCCTGCGAACTCGCCGCCCTGTGCCCGCCCTCCCGGACGGCGTTCAGCGTCGGCGCGGTCGTGGTGGCGGCGGACGGTACGGAGCTGGCCCGCGGCCACTCCCGCGAAGGCGCCGACCCGGTGGTCCACGCGGAGGAGGCGGCGCTCGCGAAGACCGATCCGGCCGACCCGCGCCTGCCCGGCGCCACCGTCTACAGCAGCCTGGAACCCTGCGCCCGCCGCGCCTCCCGGTCCGCCCCCTGCGCCGAGCTGATCCTGCGGGCCGGGGTGCGCCGGGTGGTCACGGCGTGGCGGGAGCCCGACACGTTCGTCGCGGCGGCCGACGGCTCGGGCGTGCTGACCGGCGCGGGCGCCCGGGTCGTCGTACTCCCGGAGCTGGAGTCCCTCGCCAAGGCGCCGAACGGGCATCTGCTCGCCGGATAACACTCAGGGCCGGAATCCAATGGATTCCGGCCCTGAGTCTTCAGTAGCGGGGACAGGATTTGAACCTGCGACCTCTGGGTTATGAGCCCAGCGAGCTACCGAGCTGCTCCACCCCGCGTCGTTGTGTCTCTACTGTACGCCATCCACGGGGTGCGATGCACATCGGTTCCGCGGCCCCTCAGTGGCTGTCACACCGTGTGATCGGACGGGCGCTGTGCGATGACGGCCGGGTCACCATCAAAGCCACGAGTGACTCCTGTACGTCGGTCAACTCGCCCGCTTTCCGGGCGTCATGACCGGTAAATCCCCAGGTTTGAACGTTAAGGATCATGACGAACAGCTTGGAAAGTGACTGGCGGGTCTATTAACGTTCGATAACGCAGCGCGGTCGTCCCAGCCGTCACCAGCGACGGCTCCGCGCGCACGCGCCGAATCCCGCAAGGGAACCGGGGAACCACCACCCTGGGGTGAATCTCGCGAACGCCGACGTGGAGCTCACACGGTCCACGACCGGTATACGCGCGTAGGAGACCTTCCCGCTCCGAACCCGTCAGCTAACCCGGTAGGCGGCGGAAGGAAAGGAGCGCGCCCGCGTGGCGTCCAACCGGCCTGCCCCCGAGAGCCCGTTCGTGCCGGCTCAGCGTGAGACCGAGTCCTTCGGCTACGACGCCTACCGAGCCGACGAGGGCCCCTGGGAGGAGTGGAACCCCACCGAGGACTCCGTCGCCCCGGTCCGCGGCCGGCACCGTGTCGCCAAGCAGCGCGGCGGCTTCGCCCGCAGCTCCACCGTCCTCGGCGTCGGCGTGATGGCCGCGGTCGGCGCGGGCGGCATGGCCAGCGCCAACACCGGCAAGCCGCCGGTCTCCATCTCCCTGCCGGACCTGCCCTCCGTCGGCTCCCTCTTCGGCGACACCGCCACCGAGGCGCCGCAGACCGCCACGACCGCGCTCAGCAGTGTCGGCGTGGCCTCCGCCGACGACCAGCAGGGCACCGACGCGGGTGAGGCGCTGCGCAGCCGGATCATGGCCCAGGCCGAGCAGCAGCAGGGCCAGGCCGACAACAAGGCCACGGCCGTCGCCCTCGCCGCCGCCGAGAAGCAGAGCGCGTCCGCCGCCGCCCAGGCCGAGAAGGAGGCCGCCGCGAAGGCGGCCGAGGCCAAGGGCGAGGCGGAGGCCGCCGCCGCGAAGAAGGCAGACCAGAAGGCGGCGAAGGCGGCCGAGGAGAAGCGGCAGGCCGAGCTGGCGAAGCTGGCCGGGCAGTACACGCTGCCCACCTCCTCGTACACGATCACCTCGACGTTCGGCCAGGCCGGCACGATGTGGTCCTCCGGCCACCACACCGGTCTGGACTTCGCCGCCCCCACCGGCACCCTCATCAAGGCCATCCACGGCGGCACGATCACCGAGGCGGGCTGGGCCGGTGCCTACGGCTACCGCACGATCCTCACCCTCGACGACGGCACCGAGCTGTGGTTCTGCCACCAGTCCTCGATCAACGTCACGGCCGGCCAGAAGGTCACCACCGGCGAGGTCATCGGCCGGGTCGGCGCCACCGGCAACGTCACCGGCCCGCACCTGCACCTGGAGGTCCACCCCGGCGGCCAGGCCGCCGCCATCGACCCGATGGCGTGGCTGCGGGGCAAGGGCCTCACCCCCTGACGGGTTGTGCGGGAATCTCGGAACTCGGCGCCGGCGGCGGAATGTGATCATCCACCGCCGGCGTTGTAGTGACGTATGACCTCACTGACATCACCGCGCACACTCGGCTCCTCCGACCTCCGGGTCTTCCCGCTCGCCCTCGGCGGCAACGTCTTCGGCTGGACCGCCGACGAGCAGACCTCCTTCGCCGTCCTCGACGCCTACACGGCGGCGGGCGGCAACTTCATCGACACCGCCGACTCCTACTCCGCCTGGGTCGAGGGCAACCAGGGCGGCGAGTCGGAGACGATCATCGGCAAGTGGGTCAAGGCCCGCGGCAACCGCGACGACGTCGTCATCGCCACCAAGGTCAGCCAGCACCCCGAGTACCGGGGCCTGTCCGCGGCGAACATCAAGGCCGCCGCCGACGCCTCGCTGCGCCGCCTGGACACCGACCGCATCGACCTCTACTACACCCACTTCGACCAGCCCGAGGTGCCGGTCGAGGAGATCATCGGCGCGCTGGACGAGCTGGTGAAGGCCGGCAAGGTCCGGCACATCGCCGCCTCCAACATCAGCCCCGAGCGCCTCCGGGCCTCCCTCGACCACTCCGACCGCGAGGGCCTGGCCCGCTACGTAGCCCTCCAGCCCCACTACAACCTGGTCTCCCGCGACACGTACGAGGGCCCGCTCCAGGACCTCGCCGCCCGCGAGAACCTGGCCGCCGTCCCCTACTTCTCCCTCGCGTCGGGCTTCCTCACCGGCAAGTACCGCCCCGGTACGACCGTCGACAGCGCCCGCGCCGGCACGGCGCAGAAGCACGCGGAATCCGAGGGCGGGCGGCGGGTCCTGGCAGCCCTGGACGACGTCGCCGCCGCCCACGAGGTCCCCCTCGCCACGGTCGCCCTGGCCTGGCTGGCCGCCCAGCCGACCGTCACGGCCCCGATCGCCTCGGCACGCACGGTGGAACAGCTTCCGGCGCTGCTGGGTGTGGCGGACCTGACGCTCACGGACGACGAGCTGGCCACCCTGACCCGGGCCTCCGCGTAGCTCCGGCCCGCCCCGGCCGATCCTCCGCGGCCGTCCCGTCCGTCTACGTCCGGTACGGGTTGTACGCCGGGTAGGCGGCCGCCGGGGCGCCGTGCCAGTACGGCACGGGGCCCGCGTACACCGGGCGGGCCGGCGTGACGGCCCGCGCCGCGTACTCCAGTGCCGGGCGTGCCGGTTCCCTGCGCCGCCACAGCTCGTCCAGCAGCTCCCGCTCCCGTACGACGAAGTCACCCCCGGCCCGCCCGAGCCGCCCCCGGTGGCGCAGGAACGCCAGCGAGGTCGCGTACGCCTCGTAGCGCGCCACCTCCCGCGCCGCCGGCCGGCCGAGGTGGTGCCGGGCGTAGTCCCGGGCCATCCGCCGCGCCCGCATCGATCCGAGCGCGAACGGCTCGCCCGGGCCCAGCCATCCGGCCAGTACGTAGGCGGGGAGCTCCGCTCGCACGGTCCGCAGCTCCCGCTGCCGCGTCCAGATCGCGAGCCAGGTCAGCAGCGCGAACGCGGGCAGCATGAAGGCGGCGTAGACGGCGAAGAACCCGTACCGGCCGAACGTGGAGGAGCCGTTCCACAAGGCGTGCATGCTCATCGCGAGCAGCAGTCCGCAGACCGGGAACAGGACCCGCCGCACGTGCTGCCGCTCGCCGGACCGTGCGGCGACGCCGAAACCGATGCCGGTCAGGACCGTGAAGAGGGGGTGCGCGAACGGCGACATCACGATGCGCACGAAGAAGGTCGCGGCGGTGACCGAGGCGATGCCGCGGCCACCGGTGAGCTGGTCGGTCCCGAAGGCCGTGCCGAGGTAGAGGATGTTCTCGGTGAACGCGAAGCCGGTGGCGGTGATCCCCGCTATCACCACACCGTCCACGATCCCGGTGAAGTGGCGTCTGCGGAAGAGGAAGACCAGCAGGACGGCCGCGGCCTTCGCGGACTCCTCGACGATCGGCGCTATCACGGTGGCGCCGAGGGTGTCGGCGCCGGCCGGGTCCGCGGTCGAGGTGGCGATCCACCGCGTGGCGAAGCTGTTGGCGACGATGGCTATCAGCGCCGCCGCGCACGCTCCCCAGGCGAAGGCGAAGACCAGGTTCCGCCACGGCCCCGGTTCCACCCGGTCCAGCCAGCGGAACGCGGCTGTCAGCCAGGGCACGGGCAGCACGGCCAGCCCGAGCCCGACGACGAAGCCCTCCGTGCCGGTCTGGCGCCGCACGAGCGCCAGGATGACCAGCCCCGACAGCGCCAGCAGCGTGCTCAGCGCCCCGTACCGCACCCACCTGCGCTGCCACCAGTGCGGATGGCGGAGCACACCGTCGCCGGGGCGCGGGGGATACGTCGGGAACGGGGGACTGGTGGCCACGGCATCGACCCTAACGGTGACGGGACGAGGGGCAGGAGCGGATTACCGGTCCGGGCGCGGGGCCGGACTCATCGCTCCCGGTGCGGTACGCGCCGGAACAGCAGGTCGTTCACCACATGACCCTTGTCCAGACCCTGTCCCTCGAAACGGGTCAGCGGCCGGAACTCGGGGCGCGGGGCGAAACCGCCCTCCGCCCGCGTGTTCTCGAAGTCGGGGTGCGCGCCGAGCACCTCGAGCATCTGTTCGGCGTACGGCTCCCAGTCGGTCGCGCAGTGCACGATCGCGCCGGACTTCAGCCGGGCCGCGGCCAGAGTGAGGAACTCGGGCTGGATGAGGCGCCGCTTGTGGTGCCGCTTCTTGGGCCAGGGATCGGGGAAGTAGACGCGCAGCCCGTCCAGCGCGTCGGGGCGCAGCATCTCCCGGAGCAGGATGATCGCGTCGCCGTTGCCCACCCGGACGTTGGACAGCCCGTCGCGCTCCGCCAGATTGAGCAGGTTGCCCTGCCCGGGGGTGTGCACGTCCACGGCCAGGATGTTGGTGCCCGGGTCGGCCGCGGCCATCCGCGCGGTCGCCTCGCCCATCCCGAACCCGATCTCCAGGACCACGGGACGGTCGTTCCCGAACAGCTCGCCGAGGTCGATCACCCGCTGCCCGTCGATGTCCAGCCCCCATGTGGGCCACAGCCGCTGGAGGGCGTCGGCCTGCCCGGCCGTCACCCGGCTGCGCCGCGGCTGGAAGCTCCGGATCCGCCGCTCGAAGTGGGATCCGGCGGGATCGGCCCTGGGCCCGTCCGGGAACCGCGGCTCGCCCCGGGTCCGGGTGTGCCGGACGGACACACCGGGGTCGTGCGGTGCCGAGAGCGGGGCGTCGGGGGTGTTCAGGGAGTCAGCCACAGTACGACCGATTTTACGGCGCCCGGCGAGGCCGCCCTCCTACGCGAGCAGGTCCAGCGCCCGGCGTCCGACCTCCCGGCCGATCGGCAGGGCCGCGGTGGCCGCGGGGGACGGCGCGTTGAGCACATGCACGGTCCGCGGCCCCTCCTCGATGAGGAAGTCGTCCACCAGCGTCCCGTCCCGCAGCACCGCCTGGGCCCGCACCCCGGCGGGGGCCCGCACCAGGTCTCCGGCCTCCACGCCGGGCAGCAGTCTTCGCACGGCCTCCAGGAACGCTCTCCTGGACACCGACCGCCGCAGCTCCCCCGCCCCGTACCGCCAGTGCCGCCGGGCGATCGTCCACGAACCCGGCCACGCGAGCGTCCCGGCCAGCTCCCGGGGCCGTACGACCCCCCAGCCGTACCCCTCGCGGGCCAGCGCCGGGACCGCGTTCGGCCCGATGTGCACACTCCCGTCGATCCCGCGCGTCAGATGCACGCCGAGGAACGGGAACGCCGGATCCGGCACCGGATACACCAGTCCCCGCACCAGCTCCGGCCGCGCCAGCTCGTAGTACTCCCCGCGGAACGGCACGATCCGCATCCCGGGCCCGTCCCCGGTGAGGCGGGCCACCTCGTCGCAGTGCAGCCCGGCGCAGTTCACCAGCACGCGCGCGCGGACGACGTCCCCGGCCGCGGTGAGCACGGCCACGCCGCGCTCCGGCCGCCGGTCCACCCGTACGACCCTCGCGCCGTACCGGATCTCAGCTCCGGACGCCCGCGCCAGCTCGCGCGCGACGCCCACGAAGTCGCACACCCCGGTCGTCCCCACGTGTATGGCGGCGAGACCGCGCACCTCCGGCTCGTACTCGCCGATCTGCGCGGCTCCCAGCTCGCGCACCGGGATGCCGTTCTCGCGGCCCCGCTGCACCAGTGCGTGCAGCCGCGGCAGCTCCTCCCGCTCGGTCGCGACGATCAGCTTGCCGGTGACGGCGTGCGCGATGCCGTACTCGGCGCAGAACTTCACCATCTCCGCGGCGCCCCGCACCGCGTACCGCGCCTTCAGGGAGCCCGGACGGTAGTAGATCCCGCTGTGGATGACGCCGCTGTTGCGCCCCGTCTGGTGCCGCGCCGGGCCGGGCTCCTTCTCCAGGACCGTCACGCGCGTGCCCGGTGCGGCGCGCGTGATCGCGTACGCCGTCGACAGCCCGACGATCCCGCCACCGATCACGAGCACATCACAGTCGTACGCCCCGGCCCGCACCTGCACCACCTCCGCCCTCGATAGTGCACTGCGCCACTGACAGTGGCCTCAAACGCCGTCCGGTGCCGGCGCACCGGGGCGTCACCGGCAGCGGACGCGGCGGTGCCGCTACGCCGGGGTCACCAGCAGCGGCCGGGCCCGCTCCCGCAGCTCCACCACCCGCGGCTCGTCCCCGTACGGCTCCAGGCGGTGCAGCAGGTCCTTCACGTACTCGGTGGTGCGGGCGGAGGAGATCCGTCCGGCCACCTCCACGGCACGCACCCCCTGCTCGCAGGCGGCGTCGAGGTTCCCCGACTCCAGTTCGGCCACCGCCGAGACGACGAGCCGCAGCCCGTGCGAGCGTACGAACTCCTCCGTCGGCTTCGACAGCGCCTGCTCGGTGAACCGCCGCACCTGCCGCGGCGCCTTCAGATCGCGGTAGCACTCGGCGGCGTCGGCGGCGAACCGGTCGTATCCGTAGAAACCGAGCCAGGAGGGGTCGTTGTCGCCCTCCCTGGACCGCTCCAGCCACCCCTCGGCGGCCTTCAGCGCCGCGCCCGCCGCCTGCGCGTCCCCCGCGCGCGCGTGGGCCCGCGCCTCGATCAGCCGGAAGAAGCTCATGGTGCGGGCGGTCGCCAGCCCCCGGTTGCGCTCCAGGGCCGCCTGCGCGAGATCCACGCCCTCGTCGCCGAAGCCCCGGTAGGTGGCCTGCAACGACATGGAGGCGAGGACGTACCCGCCCAGGGGGACGTCGGCCGCCGCGCGCGCGAGGCGCAGCGCCTGGATGTAGTACCGCTGGGCGGCCTCCTGCTGGCCGGTGTCGAAGGCCATCCAGCCGGCGAGCCGGGTGAGTTCGGCGGAGGCGCCGAACAGGGCGCGGCCGACCTCGTCGGAGTAGGAGCCGAGCAGCAGCGGCGCCGCCTCCACCCGCAGGCACTCCGGCACCATGGACGAACGCCAGTCGCCGCCTCCGTATTTGGAGTCCCAGCGCCTGGCGTCCTCCGCGGCTTCCCGCAGCTTCTGTACATCGCTGTGGCCGACTTTGAGCGGTGCGCCCGATTCCTCGGCGGAAGCCGACTCGCGCGCGACCGAGCTGTCGGCGGGGGTTATCAGCCATCGAGAGGCGGGCGTCGCGTACGCGCTGACCGCGAACGAACCGGCGAGCGACTGCCAGATGCCGCCGGCGCCGGAGCGGCGGCCGGCGAGATCCAGGCGGTACAGCTCCGTCGCCGACTTCACCGCCTGTCCCACGTCCCTGGGGAAGGCGAGGCCCACCTCGGGCGCCGGGTCCGCGTCCGCCAGGCCTATCTCGTGCAACGGCACCGGGCGGCCGAGTTTCTGCCCGATGGCAGCGGCGATGAGGTGGGGTGCCGCGCCCTGCGGCACCATGCCCTTCGACACCCAGCGCGCCACCGACGTCTTGTCGTAGCGAAGCGTCAACCCGCGCTGGGCGCCCAGGTCGTTCACGCGCCGCGCGAGTCCTGCGTTGCTGATTCCCGCGAGGGCGAGAACGGCGCCGAGTTTTTCGTTCGGCCCGCGTTGCTCCCTGGACATGCGCCACCCCTCGACACAGACGGCTGCCGCGATGGCATAACCGCGCGGCATTCGTAAACCCAGCGTAGTTCGCCGCATCCCAAGCGTTAAGGGGCATTCTTCCGGATGGCGGGATTGTGGTCCGTACGGCAGTACGGTCCTGTACGCACCGTGCACGGCCCGCCGTCGCGTGCCCCCGCGCATGTGGCCGTGCGCCCGTCCGTGCGCTCTTCTCCGGCCACCGGGGGAACGGTTCCATGGCTTCTGCGTGGGTCGGCCCGCTGTACTGGATCCAGTGGGCTGGGGGACACCGCCACCTTCATCCCCGCGGGTGGCGGACCGGTCCGGGAGGCGATGCCCGCCTCCCGGACTGTGCGTCGCGCGCGCGCCGCCGCGCGCTCCGCAGGCCTGTACGGAGCGTGCTCATCTCCGTTGCCGCTCTGCGTAATTGGCCGAAAACCGACCCCCTTTCCGGGCCGCGGATTTCCGCTCCCACCACGTAACTTGAGGGCGCGTGGGGCGGTTTGGGGGCGCGCACTGGGGGCGCATTCGCGCCGCACCCGCCGGACACCGCCCGGAACAAGATCTCCTCGCCCGCCCGGGCCACCGGCCAACTCCCCTGGCACGTGCCACGAACTTCCCCCGGTCCAAGGCGGCGCCGCCGCCCCACCCCGGCGCGTTCTTCATGGCAGCATGGGGATCCGGTTCGTACGGTGCACTGGTTGTCCACAGCGTGTGGAGGCGTCGATGCGGTGGTTGGTGGGGTGGAGCAGCACCGCCGCGGGCACCGCCGGGACCGGTACCGCGGGTGCCACCGGATACGACGGCGAAACCCTGCGCCCGGTCGGATCACAGCTCCTGTGGGGCGACCCGGACCCGCTGTGGGCCGTCGGCGACTGGCGCCCGGACGAGGTCCGCGTGGTGCACGCCGACCCGCAGCACCGCATCGCCGTCCTCGGCATCTGCGGCGCCACCGACGAGGAACTGCGGCGCGGCCTGGTCACCGCGCGCGGAGGTGCCCTGCGCCATCTGACCGGCTGGCCCGGCAGCTACACGGCCGTCGTCCAGGCCGGCCGCCGCATCACCGTCTGCGGTGATCTCGCGGGCGCCCGGCCCGTGTTCCACACCCCCTGGGCCGGCGGTACGGCCTACGCCACGGCCGCGCTGCCCCTCGCCGACCTCATCGAGGCCAACCTCGACTTCACCCACCTCGCCGCCCTGCTCGCCGCCCCCGACGTACCGGCCGCGCTGCGCGACACCACCCCGTACGAGGGCGTACGGCGCATCCCGCCGGGACACGCGCTGGTGCTGCGCGCCGGAGCGCGGGAGATCGCCGGGTACGAGCCGGTCGCCTCCCTCGCCGTGGCCGCGCCCACGGCCGACCCCGACCGCGCCGTGGACGCCGTACGGGACGCCCTCGTGGAGGCCGTCCGCACCCGGCTCTCCGCACCCCGGCACGTGCCCGACCTCGACCCCGGGCCGGTGCCCGGCATGGGACCCGCCGAGCGCCGGGCCGCACGCGGGATGCCGGTGCCCGGCATCGGCGCCGACCTGTCCGGCGGACCCGCCTCCGGCACCCTCGCGCTGCTGGCGGCCGGGCTGCCCGGCAGACCCGGCACGCTCCTCGGCCACGGCACGGGCGCGGGCGAACGGCTCCTCGCCGTCACCTTCAACGACCTCGCCGTGGCCGGCCGCGAGGCCGAACTCCAGCGCGCCGGCGCCCTCGCCGCCAACCCCCGCCTGCACCACGTCGTGGTCACCGGCGGCGAGGAGACCCTGCCCTACGCCGGACTCGACGGCCCCCTGACCGACGAACCCGGCTCCTCCCTGGTGCTGGCCGCCCGGCACCGCGCCCGGCTCGCCGCCGGCAGCGCCGACCACTTCACCGGCCACGGCGCCCGCCAGGTCCTGGACGCCCACCCCGCCCGTCTCGCCGACCTCCTGATGGACCGCCGGCGACGCAACCTGGTCCGGCCGGTCGCCGCGCTCGCCCGGGCCGACGGTTCGGTGATGGTCCCCGCGCGCGTGTACGGCGCGGCCCGGCGGCTCGCCCGCACCCCCTACCGGGCGGGCCTGGAGGCGCTGGCCGAGCGGCTCATGCGGCGCCGCTTCGACGAGCCCAAGGGCGCGGTCGGCGCGTCGCTCGCCGCGCTGACCTGGGCCGGACCGGGGCCGGCCGCCCGCTGGCTGACGGGTGAGGCGCTGGCTGAAGTATCGGTTCTGCTCCAGGCGGAGGCCGACCGCTCCGGGACCGGTGCGCAGCGGCCCGGCGACTACCGCGCGCGTGCGGCGCTCGCCCGGCACGCCGCCGACCTCCGCGTGCTGGAGCAGGCCGCGGAGGTCCGCTCCCAGCGGCTGCACGCGCCGTTCCTCGACAACCAGGTCGTCCGCGCCTGCCGCGCCCTCCCCGAAGCCCTGCGCGTCCAGCCCGGCGCGCGGGCCGCCATCCTCCGTACGGTCCTGGCGGGCTCCGGCGTCACCGACCTCCCGCCCGGCTGGGGCACCCCCTCCCACGGCTCCTCGGCGGCAGCCGCCCGCGCGGGTCTCCGCGTCGCCGCCGACTCCCTCGTGGACCTCTTCTCCAGCCCCCTCCTGGCCGACGCCGGGCTGGTCGAGGCCCGCGTCGTCCGCAAGGCCCTGCGCACCGCCGCGGCGGGCGACCCCCTGCCCCTGGACGGGCTCGCCGGCCTCGTCTCCCTCGAACTCTGGCTCCACCGCCTGCTCGCCCGCCGCGGCACGTGCTGGACGGGCACGCCCTCCCGCTCCCGGGCGGTGCCCTCCGGGATCCAGCCGAGGCGGGGGGCACTGACACCGGGGGTGTGAGCCGGGCGTGCGTGCATCCGCACCGTCTCCGCGGGCAGTCGTGCCGCTGGGGCGGCACGGGTGGGCGCGGCGGCGCCCCGCGAGCGCGGGTGAGTGACCCGGCCCCCGCCCGAGGACAGCGCCGGGGTCCCCGTTGGAGGGGGTGAGCGGGTGGGACCCGTCCAGGGACAGCGCCGGGGCCGTTGGAGGGGCTGAGCGGGTCGGACCCCGCCCGGTGGTGGTGACCCGCCCGTCGGAAACCCCCGTGCCTCGGCTGCCGCCTCCCCGCGACAATGACCCGGTGCGGTACAGAATCCTGGGGGTGACCCAGGCAGCGGACAATCAGGGCGCCCCCCTGCCCATCGGCGGCCCACGCCTCCGTACGCTCCTCGCCGCCCTCGCCCTGCGTCCCGGCCGCACCACCACCCCCGACACCCTCATCGGCGAGATCTGGGCGGACGACCCGCCCCAGGACGCCCCCGCCGCCCTCCAGGCGCTCGTCGGCCGTCTCCGCCGTACCCTCGGCAGGGACGCCGTCACCTCCGCGCCCGGCGGCTACCGGCTGGAAGCGGCCGAGGACGACGTGGACCTCCACGTCTTCGAGCGGCTCACCCGCGCCGGCACCGACGCCCTCGCCGCCGGCGACCCGGCCACCGCCCACCGCACGCTCACCGAGGCCCTCGCCCTCTGGCACGGCCCGGCTCTCGCCGACCTCCCCGACCGCACCGCCGCCACCCGCCCGGACGCCCTCCGTCTGGACGCGGCCCGCGCCCGCGCCGCCGCCGCGCTCGCCCTCGGCCGCGCCCGGGAGGCCGTACCGGAGCTGAGGGAACTGGCCACGGCGCACCCGTACGACGAACCCCTGCACGCCCTCCTCATCCGCGCCCTGCGGGACGCGGGCCGCCCGGCCGACGCCCTCGCCGCCTACGAGTCCGTCCGCCGCACCCTCGCCGACACCCTGGGCGCCGACCCCGGCCCGGAACTCCGCGCCCTCCACACCGCGTTGCTGCAACAGGAGAACCCGGCGGACCGTGCGCACCCGGAGGTGCCGCACCGCGGTCGGCCTCCCGAGCGCACCGGGAATCTCCGTCCCCGTCTGACGTCCTTCGTCGGCCGGGAACCGGAGCTGGCGGCCATTCGTTCGGATGTGCACAGGGCCCGCCTGGTCACGCTCACCGGACCGGGCGGCTCCGGGAAGACCCGCCTCGCCGAGGAGGCCGCCGCCGCGTTCCCCTCGGCCCGGATGGCCGAGCTGGCCCCGCTCGACCGGCCGGAGGCGGTGCCCGACGCGGTGGTCAGCGCCCTCGGCCTGCGCGAGACCGTGCTGCTGGGCAACGAACGGGCGACCCCGCAGGCCGACCCCACGGCCCTGCTGGTCGAGTACTGCGCCCCGCGCAGCCAACTCCTGGTCCTCGACAACTGCGAGCACGTCATCGGCGCGGCGGCCGCCCTGGCCGAGACCCTCCTCACCCACTGCCCCGGCCTCACGATCCTCGCGACCAGCCGTGAACCCCTGGGCGTCCCCGGCGAGTCGGTGCGCCCGGTCGAGCCCCTCGCCCCGGAGCAGGCGCACCACCTCTTCGCCGAGCGCGCGAAGGCCGTCCGC
Organism: Streptomyces sp. NPDC028722; assembly: GCF_040637655.1. Lineage (NCBI taxonomy): Bacteria > Bacillati > Actinomycetota > Actinomycetes > Kitasatosporales > Streptomycetaceae > Streptomyces > Streptomyces sp. NPDC028722. The sequence continues at coordinate 11,128 of NZ_JBEZWU010000006.1, read as the reverse complement.
CCCGACGCCGACGCCGTGCTCGGCGACACCGCGGCCGTGACGGAGATCTGCCGCCGCCTGGACGGGCTGCCGCTCGCCATCGAGCTGGCCGCGGCCCGGCTCAGGCTGCTGACCCCACGCCAGATCGCCGACCGGCTGGACGACCGCTTCCGCCTGCTCACCGCCGGCAGCCGCACGGTCCTGCCCCGCCAGCAGACCCTGCGCGCGGTCGTCGACTGGTCCTGGGACCTGCTGGACGAGGGGGAACGAACGGTCCTGCGCGAGGTGTCGGTGTTCGCCGGCGGCTGGGACATCGCGGCGGCCGAGGCCGTGTGCACCGGCCCGGTGGCGGAACTGATGGGCGCGCTGGTCGACAAGTCCCTCGTGGTCGCCGCCCCGCACGGCCCCGACGGCGCCGCCTCCGGCATGCGTTACCGCATGCTGGAGACCATCCACGAGTACGCCACCGAGCGTGCCGCCGAGGTCCCCGGCCTGCGCGCGGCGGCCGAGCGACGCCACCGCGCGTGGGTGCGGGCGCTGGTGGAGGAGGCGGAGCCGCGACTACGGTCGGCGGCCCAGCTGCCCTGGATCTCCCGGCTGGAGACCGAGCTGGACAACGTCCGCGCGGCCCTGGACCGCGCGGTGCGCGCGGGCGACGAGGCCGGGGCGGGCGCCGTCGTCCTGGCCATCGGCTGGTTCTGGTGGCTGCGCAACCACCGCCAGGAGGCCGTGGCGTGGGTGCGGCTGGTCCTCCGCCTGGGCGTCGCCCTGGACGCCGTGGCCGCCGGCGCGCCCGCGGGCGACCTGATGGCGCTCACCGAGTCGGCCGATCCGGTCGGCGCCTTCCTCGCCGCCCCGGACGGCGAGGCCGGGCATCCGCTGCACGAGCTGCGGACGGACCTGCGCATGCTCGACCTGTTCCTGACGTCCGACTCGGGGACGGAGAGCCTCACGGCCGACGGCCGGGCGCCGCGGTACATCGCGCGCGTGCGCGCCGCCTACGAACCGGGCGGCCCGCGGGCGGCCCGGCTCCCGGGCCTGGTCTGGCCGCTGACCGCCCACTACCTGGGCGGCCCGGCCGACGTCCGCCCGGACCTGACGCAGGCCGTCGCCAACTGCCGCCGCCACGGCGGTCCCTGGGAGGTCGGGGTCGCCCTGATGTTCCGCACCCACGTGACCGTCGACTCGCCGGGCAACCTCGAAGGCGTCGACGAGGACCTGGCCGAGCTGCGGCAGCTGAGCCGGCGCGTCGGTGACCGCTGGATGCGGGCCCAGGTGTGCGGCGCGGCCGGCGAGGCGGCCATGGCCCGCGGCCGGTTCGACGAGGCGCGCGCCGAGTACGAGGAGGCCCTGCGGCTCGCCTACGAGGTCGGCGCGTACGCGGAGTCCCCGTTCCTGCTGGCCCGCCTCGCCGAGATCTCCTACCGCTCCGGCGACCGGAAGGCCGCGCTCACCACCTTGGATGCGGCAGAAACGGCCGCCGATCGGTACACGGTGCCGGAGTCACGCGCCTTCGTCCTGCTGCTGCGCGCCCACCTCGCCCTGCAAGACGGCAGTACCGCCCGCGCCCGCGAGCTGTACGAGGCGATGTGCGCGGCCGTGCGGGGCAGCACCCCGCCCCCGCAGTTCGTGGCGGCCCAGCGCACGGTGGAAGTGCTGCTCACGGCCGACGAGTCGGGTCCGGCGCACGCCCTGCCGGTCGTGGGGGAGGCCCTGCGCGAGGCCGCGGAGCAGGGGTGCGGCGAGTCGATCACGGCGGGGCTGGTGGACGTCGCCGCCGGCCTGCTGGCCCGGCACGGTGATCTGCCGGGCGCCGTCCGGCTGTTCGCCGCCGCGGACCACTGGCGGGACGGCCGCCGTCGGCCCGAGCCGGAGCGCAGTGACGCCGCCCGGGTGCGCGCGGGCGCCCGCGCGGCTCTCCCGGCCGGCCGCTACGCGGCCGAGACCGCCCGGGGCGCGGCCCTCGGTGTCGCGGACGTCCTGCGTGAGCTGGGCGCCCCGGTGGCCGTCGACTGACGCCGGGGCACCCCCGGCCGACGCGGCCTAGCAGGTGAACCGGGACTCCGCCCAGTCCGCGAGCGCCGCCCGGTCGAAGGCGGTGCGGTACGGCTCCACCACGAGCCGTACGGTCCGGCGGCCGGTGAGGTCCACATGGACGGGGACGGCCCGGTCGCGGCCCTCGACCGGGGCGGACCGCCAGAGCCGTGCCCCGTCGGCGTAGACGGAGAACGAGACCCTGCCGAGGCCGAGGGTGAGGTCGTCGACGCCGGCCAGCGCGTCGTAGGCGGTGCACCGGCGGTTGAGGGCGATGGTGACGGAGGACCGGCCGGACACGGTCACCCCGTGCGCGTACCGGCTGCCGCCGGCCGACATGCCGTACCGCTGCCACACCCAGCTGCTGCCGCCCAGGGCGATCTCCGGCCGGGTGCCGTCGCCGTAGAGGTCGTAGCGCAGCTCGCTCAGCCGGTAGACGGCGGGCACCGGCGGTGGTGCGGGAGCCGGGCCGGGCGTCCGGGACGGGGTGGGCGCGGGCTTCGCCGTAGGGGTGGGCGTCGGTGCGGGCGAGGGGCCCGGGGCCGGTGACGGGGGTGGTGGCGCCGTCGGTTCCGGGGTGACGGCCGCGGGTGCGGGCGCCGGCTTCCTCTTCACCGGATGTGCCGGCTGGGCCGGATGTGCCGGATGTGCCGGATGTGCCAGCTGCGCCGGATGTGCCGGATGTGCCGGCTGTGCCGGCCTCTTCGGCCGGGCCGGCGGCGGGGGCGCCGGCGCCTTCGACCGCACGATCGGCGTGGGCGGCCGTGGCCGGGCGGCCTCCTTCGCCGGATGCCCGTCGTTCACCAGAGCCAGCGCCACCGCCGCGGCGGCCACCGCTACGACACCGGCCGCGATGCCCGCCTTCACCGGCGCGCCGAGCCCCTCCGAGGCCGCGGCCCCGACGCCCGATCCGCCGGACGACCCGGTGGCCGCGGCGGCGGCACCGGCAGCCCCGGCCCCGGCGCTGCCGGCCACGATGCCGAAGGCCTTGGCGTACCCGGCGGCCCCGAACCAGCCGATGACCGCGACCGGTACGACGCCCGGGATACCGCCGGCCACCTCCTCGATCTGCGCCGCCGCCAGCCTGCACCTGGCGCACTCCGCCAGGTGTGTGCGCAGGCCCCGCTCGGCGCGGACACGCAGTTTGCGGCGGGCGTACGTGCCGAGCTGGTCGGCGTAGCGGGCGCACTCCTCGTCCTGGGCGAGGGCGTCGCTCACATGGGCCTGGAGGTAGGCCTGCTTCAGCCCTTCCCGGGCGCGGCTGGCCAGCACCCGGGTGCCGTTGGCGTCCAGGCCGAACAGCACGGCGACCTCGCTGGGGGACTCGTCCTCCACCTCGGTGTGCCACAGCACGGCCTGCCAGCGTTCGGGCAGCGAGCGGAAGGCCCGCATGGCCATGGACTGCTCGGCCTCGTGCAGGGCGCGCACGTCGGCGCCGAGCGCGACGGTGCCGTCGCCGGGTACCTCCGTGGCCCGTGCGGCCTGCTGGGCGAAGACGGCGAAGTCGTCGACGAGCTGCTCGCGCCGGGCGGACCGGGTCCAGTGCGCGGCGACGCGCCGCACGGACGTCAGCAGATAGGCCCGTACGGCGTGTTCCGGACCCGACCCGCCCCGCACCGCTTGCAGCATCCGCGCGAACACCTCGGCGGCGAGATCGTCGGCGGTGTGCGCGTCCCGGCAGCAGCCGCGCGCGTACCGCCGTACCGCGTCGGCGTGCCGCCGGTACAGCTCCGCGTAGGCCGAGTCGTCCCCGGCGCGCATCCGTTCGATCAACTCGCCGTCGGCGGGGGGTGTCCGCCGGGGCGGCGGCAGGACGCTTCCCTCGCGCTGGGCCGGCACGCTCTCGTCCCCCGGGCCGCCGACGGCAGCTGGGCGTCCGCCCTGATGGGGTACATGAGGTGAGGTCAGCCCGCGTGCTTCCGGGTCCCCGTCGTCACCGCGCGACCCGCCCCACCCGTCAACGCCCACCACGGACAGCCCCCGACACCGGCCCAGCCCAACCCGTCACCGGCTCACAGTGCCACAGCGCGTCCGCCCGGAGACCCCGTCGCAGCGCCCATCCACTCGTCCGAGCGGACTTCCTCCCACCCCACTCGAACACCCCCACGGCACCCACGGCGACGGCGCTTCGCGGAAGACACCCGCACCCGTACGACTGTGACAGCCGTACGGGTGCGGGTGGGAGACGGCATCCCGCCGACTGCGGGACCGAAGCGAGCGGTGGGACGTCACGCCGGCCGGGACCGCAGCCCCTCCAGCAGGATGTCCAGCAGCCGCGCGGACGCCGCCGCCTGCTGTGCCGCGTCCGGCAGGGACGGCGCCGCCGTGGCGATCACCAGCAGCACGTCGCCCACGGAGACGTCCGCCCGCAGCTCACCCGCCGCCCGCGCCCGATCCACCAGCTGTCCGACCAGGTCGAGCAACGCCCCGGCCCCGGTGTCGTCGGCCGTCAGCGAGATCTCGTCCGCCACCAGCCGCAGCTCACCGCCCCCGGACTGCGCCCGCTGCTGGGGCACCCGTGGCTCCTCGGCCAAAGCGACCGAGGCGGCCGAGGGGATCGGCGCGACCGCGCCGGCCGGTGGGACGACCCCCACCGGGCCGGCCGGACCACCCGACGTCTCCGGCTCGGCCGGACCGCCGGAGCCGACCCGCAGGACCTGCGGCGGCAGCAGCCGCCCGGCCCCCGACGCCACGGACGTCCGCAGGAACCGCGACAGAGCCGACCACGGTTCGTCCTCCTGCCCGAGCGCGGTCCGCGCCTGCTCGGTCAGCCGTGCCGTCTCCTCCTGGGCGATCCGCCGGACCAGCACGTCCTTGCTCGGGAAGCGCCGGTACACCGTGCCGACCCCGACCCGGGCGCGCCGCGCCACGTCCTCCATCGGCGCGCCGTAGCCCAGCTCGCCGAACACCTCACGCGCCGCGCGCAGCACGTGCTCCAGATTGCGCTGTGCGTCCACCCGCAGCGGTGTCGTACGTGCCCCGTCGGCGCGCCCGTTGCCCCTCGCCGCGGTCATCGCCTGGCCACCGGGCGTGATGGTGGCCGTAGATGTCCAATGCGTGTCCTGAACATGCATGTGTTTCCCCCGGTAATGACGTCTCCCCCCGGAGACTCCCCGCCACTGAATGCGAAGTGCGCGGATATGGCATCGGTCCCGACCGGACCCGCCCGTCGCGGACCCGCTCGACCACAGTCCCTACACCCCGTCGACACACGAACATAGTTGAGAGACAGTCAATTCAGAAGGGGCAGGTTCCGCACAGAGCGCCCCCCGATCGGAGTACGGGACACGTACGCCCCGATTGCGCCCCTTCGTGCACTGTCGCCCGCCCCCACTGACCTGCCCCGATTCGTCCTGCACGGACACCGCGGCCGACCTCGCGCACACGGGGCCGCCGGTCACACAAATTGCCGGGGCTGTGGACAAACAAGAGCGCCGGGTGCGTCATGGGACGGTGAAGGAACGTGCGCGCATTCTGGTTGTCGGCGGCGGCTACGTCGGGATGTACACGGCCCTGCGCCTCCAGCGGAAGCTGAAGGGCGAGCTGCGGAGGGGCGAGGTCGACATCACGGTCGTCACTCCCGACCCGTACATGACGTACCAGCCGTTCCTTCCGGAGGCCGCCGCGGGCTCGATCTCCCCGCGGCATGTCGTCGTCCCGCTGCGCCGCGTCCTGGACCGCTGTCACGTGATCATCGGCGAGGTGACGTCCGTCGACCACGCGACCCGCACCGCCACCGTCACCACGCTCGCCACCGCGGAGGGGGGCCGACCCGCAGAACTCCTCCGTTACGACGAACTCGTGCTCGCCCCCGGCTCGGTCTCCCGCGCCCTGCCCATCCCCGGCCTCGCGGAGTACGGCATCGGGTTCAAGACCGTCGAGGAGGCCATCGGCCTGCGCAACCACGTCATCGAACAGATGGACATCGCCTCCTCCACCCGCGACCCCGCCATCCGCGACGCGGCCCTGACCTTCGTGTTCGTCGGCGGCGGCTACGCGGGCGTGGAGGCCCTCGGCGAGCTGGAGGACATGGCCCGCTACGCCGCGCGCTACTACCACAACATCCGCCCCGAGGACATGAGGTGGATCCTCGTGGAGGCCACCGACCGCATCCTCCCCGAGGTCGGCGCGGAGATGGGCCGCTACACCGTCACCCAGCTGCGCCGCCGCAACATCCAGGTGCTGCTCGACACCCGCCTGGAGTCCTGCGCCGGCCGCGTCGCCGTCCTCAGCGACGGCCAGCGCTTCCCGACCCGTACGGTCGTGTGGACCGCCGGCGTCCGACCGCACCCGCTGCTCGCCGCCACCGGCCTCCCGCGCACCGACCGCGGCCGGCTCAGGTGCACGGCCCGGCTGACGGTCGACGGCACGGAACACGCCTGGGCCGCGGGCGACGCCGCCGCCGTGCCCGACGTCACGGCCGCCGTACCCGGCACCGAGACCGCCCCCAACGCCCAGCACGCGGTCCGCCAGGCCCGCACCCTCGGCGACAACATCGCACACTCCCTGCGCGGCGAGCCCCTGGAGACGTACGCGCACAAGTACGTCGGCTCGGTCGCCTCCCTCGGCCTGCACAAGGGTGTCGCCCAGGTCTACGGGCGCCGGCTGAAGGGCTACCCTGCCTGGTTCATGCACCGCGTCTACCACCTCAGCCGGGTGCCCACCTTCAACCGCAAGGCCCGGGTGCTCGCCGAATGGATCCTCGCCGGGCTCTTCAAACGCGAGATCGTCTCGCTCGGCTCACTCGAACATCCCCGAGCGGAATTCGAACTGGCGGCCGGTGGAAAGCTCCCTCACGACCCCTCCGACGACCCGAAGGGGTCGTCCTGACCCGACCCGGGAACTCCACGGCGCGGCCCGGCGTCTGACGGTTGTCGCCCGCCGCGGCCCGCTCCCTGCCAGACTGCCCCACGACATCGGACGGGCCACCCGCCCGCCCCAGCACCCACGAGGCCTTCCCCAAGTGAACTTCACGCGCTGGAGCGCCCGGCTCCCCGGAACGCAGCGCCGCGCCGCCGCGCGGACCGAGACGGCGGTCCCCCCGGACCGGCGGGGAGAAGGCTCCGTGCCCGCGGCCCGCGCCGAACGGTCCGCCGACGGCACCTCCCCGGTGCCCGCGGTCGACGAACTGCCCGCGCGTGAAGTGCTCGACCGCGTCCCGGCCCTCGTGGCCCTCGTCCACGGCCCGGACCACCGCATCGCCTACGTCAACGACGCCTACACGGCGGCCTTCGGCACCCGGCCCACCTGCGCCCCCGCCCGCGAGGCCCTGCCCGAACTCGCCGAACTGGGCCTGCTCCCGCTACTCGACCAGGTGCTGCGCAGCGGCAGACCCCGCACCCTGAAGTCCCGCAAGGCCGTCGACGGCCGCTCGTACACCTTCACCTGCACCCCCGTCGCCGAGGACGGCGCCCGCGGCGCGGGCGTACTGGTCTTCGCCACGGACGTCACCGACCACGCCGAGGCCGCCGAACGCCTGCGCGCCAGCGAGCGCCGCCAGCGGGAGACCGCCGTCACCCTCCAGCGCTCCCTGCTCCCCCAGGAACTGGAACAGCCCGACGACCTGCGCATCGCCGCCACCTACCAGCCCGGCGGCACCGAGGCGGCGGTCGGCGGCGACTGGTACGACGTGATCACCCTCGGCGGCGGCCGCACCGCCCTGGTCATCGGTGACGTCATGGGCCGAGGGGTGCGCGCCGCCGCCGTCATGGGACAGCTCCGCACGGCCGTCCGCGCCTACGCCCGCCTGGACCTGCCCCCGCACGAGGTGCTCCAGCTCCTGGACGGCCTCGCCGGCGAGATCGACCCCCACCAGATCGCCACCTGCTGCTACGCAGTCCACGACCCAAACGAGGGCCGCCTCGTGTACGCCTCCGCGGGCCATCTGCCGATCCTGGTCCGCGACGAGAACGGCACCGTCTCCCGCACCGACGAACCCACCGGACCGCCCCTCGGCACCGGCGGCTGGATGCACTCCTCCGGCTCCATCGCCCTCGGCCCCGGCGCCACGGCCGTCCTGTACACGGACGGCCTGGTCGAGCGCCGGGACGCCGACCTGGACGAGGGCATCGCCTCGCTCGCCGGCGCCCTCGCCGGGGCCACCGGCACCCCGCAGGTCGTCTGCGACCGCCTGGTCCGCTCGGCCGGGGTGACCGCCGACCACGACGACGACGTGGCCGTCCTCGTCCTCCAGCACCCCGCCCGTACGGGCCCCGACGGTGACCTCTTCCGCAACGCGGCCCTGGAACTCCTCGGCGGTGTCGAAGCGGCCCCCCGCGCGCGTGCCTTCGCCTCCGGCGTCCTCACCAGCTGGCGCTTCCCCGCCGAGCTGCACGACCTCGGGGTCCTCGCCGCCAGCGAACTGGTCGCCAACAGCCTCCAGCACGGCATCCCGCCCATGCGGCTCAGACTCCGCCGCACCGACCGCCGCCTCATCGTGGAGGTCACCGACGGCGACGACCACCTGCCCCGGCGCCGCCGCGCCGAACCCGGCGACGAGTCCGGCCGGGGCATCGCGATCGTGGCGACGATCGCCACCAGCTGGGGCTCCCGCCGCACCCCGGGCGGCGGCAAAGCGGTGTGGTGCGAGTTCCTGCTGCCCAAGCGCTGAACACCGCCGGGCTCCGGCCCCGCCCGGCCGTCGTCGCCGCGCGCGGCCGGCGACGGGCACGGGCGCCTCACGCCTCCGCGGCCACCTGCTCCGCGGGCGTCCCGCCGCGGGTGACCACCCGGCTGGTCCGCGCCAGCCACGGCCGGTCCTGTACGGCGGTGAGCTGCCGCCCCAGCCGCAGCGCCAGGTAGGTGATCCCCAGCGAGAACAGCAGGAAGGTCACGACGTACGGCGCGGGCAGCGAGGCACCCAGGGGGCCGCCCACCGCCGGGCCGACCGCCAGCGCCAACTGCTTGACCAGCGCGAACGCCGAGTTGTACTGCCCGGCCATGCCCTCCGGTGCCAGATCGGCGACCAGCGGCGCGACCGTCGGCGACAGCATCGCCTCGCCCAGACCGAACAGCGCGTACGTCGACACGAACGCGGCCGTGGCCATCTCCTGGCTGCCGTGCCCCAGCCCCGCGTACCCGGCGGCCAGCCAGGCCACGGCCCAGATCAGTCCGACGCCGGCGATCACCCGGGACCGGCGCCGCCGCTCCACGAACTTCAGCACGGCGAACTGGGCCACCACGATCATCAGCGTGTTCGCGGCCAGCGCCGTCCCCAGCGCGGAGGTGGATATCCCGGCGGCCTCCACGCCGTACGCGCTCAGCCCCGACTCGAACTGTCCGTAACAGGCGAAGAACAGCACGAAGCCCAGCACGCACAGCTGCACCATCGTCCGGTTCCCGAGCAGCTGCTTCCAGCTGCCCTTCGCCGACCGCGTGGGCGCGTCCTCGATCCGCGGCGAACGCGGCATCCGCACGGTCGCCATCACGCCGACCAGCAACAGGAACATGGCCGCCTCGATCGCGAACAGCAGCGTGAACGAGGACACGCGGGTGGTGTCGACGAGATGGCCGCCGATGAGACCGCCGACGCCGAGCCCCAGGTTCTGGAGGAAGAACTGCGTCGCGAACGCCCGCGAGCGGGTGTCGGCCGTCGAGCAGTCCACGATCATCGTCGCCAGGGCCGGCTGCATCACGGCCTGTCCGGCGCCGAGGGCCGCCGCGGCCGTCAGTACGGTGCCGGCACTGCCCGCGAGACCGAGGCTCAGCGCGCCGAGGGCGGCGGTCACCAGCGCGGCGACCAGGACCGGCAGCGGGCCGCGCCGCACGATCGCCCGGCCGGCGAACGGCAGCACGATCAGCGCGGCCACGGCGAAGACGGCGAGCACCAGTCCCGCTGTCATGGCTCCCAGTCCCCGCACCTGCGCCACATAGACGTACAGGTAGGGGACGGTGAAGCCGAGCCCGAACGCGCTGAGTGCGTTACCCACGTGGATCCGGCGCATCGCTGCGCCCATCGCCCTGGTCACGTTCACCTCTTCCACTAGTTAGACCTGAAGACTTCGAAGCTAAAAAATACACATCGAAGGACTTCGAGGCAAAGCAGGTGCGTGCGATACTGCGTCCATGGCCGACACTCCCGGCGTCGCCGAGCCGACACTCGAAGAACAGATCGCCGCCTACCAGCGCGAGTTCCAGGACCTCGATCCCCAGGTCGAGAAGATCGTGTCGGCGCTCTCCCGGCTGAACCGCCGCATGAACGTCGCGTACGGCCGCCAGACCGCCGCCCTCGGCATCAGCAACGCCGAGTGGGAGGTCCTCAAGGCGCTCGTCCTCTCCGGCGCCCCGTACCGCATGGGCCCCGGCGAACTGGCCAAGCGGCTCGGCCTCACGCCGGCCGCGATGACCCACCGGATCGACCGCATGGTCGCCGAGGGCTTGGTCACCCGGGAGCGCGACGAGTCCAACCGCGTCCGGGTCATCGTCGAGCTGACGCCCGACGGGCGCGAGAAGTGGCTGGAGGCGATGCGGATGGCGACCGTGTTCGAGGAGGACCTGCTCCAGGACCTCACCCCCGTGGAGCGCGTGGTGCTCGGTGAGGTCCTCACCCGCCTCCTGCGCAGGGTGGAACACGCCCAGCCGGACGCCGGCGGCCGGCTCAGCGACCTCGACTGAACCGTCACCGCGGCGGACATAAAAGATCTTGACAGCAGGGTGTTGACACGCCCTTGCTCGATCCGTAGAGTTCTTCGGGTTGCCGCAGAGCCGTAACGGTTCTGCGACGGCACCTCAGCCGCCCCGAGCGGCACCCTCAAACACCAGCACGATCTCCTGACCGGATTGATTTCGGCATGCTCGAATTCAATTCGAATAGGAACGCGGCGGCCCGATTGGGAATCGCCGGACGGATCCGCTAAGGTTTGAGACGTCGGAACGGCCGAACGGCCGGGAGGACAGGCCCCCCTGACTGGGAGTCAGACACCGAAAGGGTCTGATAGAGTCGGAACCGCCGGAAAGGGAAACGCGGAAGCGGGAACCTGGAAAGCACCGAGGAAATCGGATCGAGAAAAGATCTGATAGACTCGGAAACGCAAGACCGAAGGGAAGCGCCCGGAGGAAAGCCCGAGAGGGTGAGTACAAAGGAAGCGACCGTTCCTTGAGAACTCAACAGCGTGCC